>CAYRLC010000149.1:0-5459 GCA_964424995.1 uncultured Croceicoccus sp. | reverse complement strand
CGGCCCGCTTCCTCAACCCCTATGTCGAGAAAGGCATCTACCCGCGCGACCCGTTCGTCAGCCTCGACATCGAGGGTGTGGGCCAGCTGGTCGAACTGGGGGCCGAACGCGGCCGCGCGACCCGTCCCGACATCAAGCTCGGCATCTGCGGCGAACATGGCGGCGACCCGGCCTCGATCGCGTTCTGCGAGAAGGTGGGCCTCGATTACGTTTCGGCCTCGCCCTATCGCGTGCCGATCGCGCGTCTGGCGGCGGCGCAGGCGGCGCTGAACGCCTGAGCCCGCGGGAGCTTTTATCCTCGCGGGGCGGGACTCCACCCGCTCAAAGTGACCACTTCGAACCGTTCGCGGACGAGGCCATCTTCGGATGCCTTGTCCGCGAATGCGTTTCTGGCCCGTGCCAGGGCAGCCTTGCCCAGCGGCGGACCGGGATCGGCCAGCACGTTGCCGATGGCTTGTGCCCGCAAGTCGCCGACCAGCTGGTCCAGGCCCTCGAATGCGACATCGAAGCCCCAGCCGTCCACCACCGGGCTGGCGAAGCCGACGCGGGTCATCAGTTGCCCTGCTGCGCGCACGTCGACTTGCGGGTGAAGACGCGGGGCAGGGCGGTCGCCGTCGCCCGCCAGCATCGCCGCGCGCATGGTAGGGAGCGATCCGGCACCCAGGAAGCTCGCCAGCATCAGTCCATCCGGAGCAAGCGCCCGCCGCATCAGCGCCAGCGCGCCCGGCAGGTCGTTCACGGTGTCGAGCAGGCCCAGCGACACGATAAGGTCGTAGGGACCGCCGGGCAGCGGTCGCTCCTCATCCAGCGCCTCGCCCAAGGACTCGCATGGGTCGGCGCGGGTGATCGTATCGCTACCCGCCAGTCCCGCCGCGAAGGAGCCGGTAACATCGCCGATCACCAGAACGCGAGAGAATGCGCGGTTGAGGAAGCCGAGCCGATCGAGCGCATCGGCGGCCAGTTCGCGTGCGACGGTGGCGACCGCGGTGCCATCGCGGCGCAAGTGGGCCATCCGCGCGCGGGCATTGAGCCGTCGCCGGCGCGAGAAGATCCGTGGCGGGGGCGGGGCGCTATCCATGCGCGGCCTGTGCCGGGGAACGCGCGTCGGCGCAACCTTGCGCAAGGTTGCAAGTAACGGCAGACCGGCCAACGTGTCGCTGCGCCAGTCCCTTGCCCCGGTCATCGATTTCGTATTCCCGCCGCGCTGCCCCGGTTGCGGCGATGCGGTCCTGGCCGATCCGCATGGCGACGATGCGCTCTGCGGCGCGTGCTTCGCCAGGCTGGAATTGCCGGGCGAGCCGAGCTGCGCTGCGTGCCAGCGGCCGTTCGGTGCCGATCACTTCGCAGCCGAGGCCCTGTGCGCAAAGTGCCTCGCCGAGCCGCCGCTGCATGACGGCATCGTCGCCGCCACGATCTATGGCGAGATCTCGCGCCAGATGGTGCTCGACCTCAAGCATGCCGGACGCATCGCATTGGCCGGCCCGATGGGCCGCAGGGTAGCCGCGAGAATCGGCGAGCGGGGCGGCACCGATCCCCTCGTCGTGCCGGTGCCTCTCCATCGCTGGCGTATCTGGAAGCGAGGCTACAACCAGTCGGCGCTCATCGCCGGCTCAATCGCCCGGTCGCGGGGATGGTCGCTGGCTCCAGACGCCTTGATTCGCCGGCGCGCCACCCGCAGCCTTGGCGGACTGAACCCCGATCAGCGGAAGGCCGAAGTGCGCGGTGCCATCGCGATCTCGCCGAAATGGGCGGGCAGGATAAGGGGCCGGGCGGTCGTGCTGGTCGATGACGTGCTGACCAGCGGTGCGACGAGCGAGGCCTGTGTCCGCGCGCTGAAAGCGGCGGGAGCGACGCGCGTGGTCATCGCCTGCTATGCCCGGGTGGTTGCCGGCGATCCGGTGGCGCGCGTGGCAGACGAGATATCGGAGGTGGAAGCGGCGCTGGCCTGAAACGGGAAACGCCCGGAACCGTGTGGTTCCGGGCGTCCCGCGTGACATATCGGGCTGATGGCGCATCAGGGATCCCGTCGATCCCGAGCTGCCGCCCGACCCCCTTATGTTAGGCGGCGCCCCCCGGCACCGCCAATTTTCCCTGAACGTAGACCGCATCAGAGGACGTCTGCGATAACGCCTTGCCCTTGCGGGCGTCCGGCTCCCTCAAGCCGTGAGCGCCTTGTGCATCGCCGAGACAGATTGTGGAAGCGGGATGCGTGATTGGCATGGATATTGTGCAACGGTGTGCCTAACGTGCAACAACATCTCCGTGGGCAGCCCACGCCCCCGCATCATTCCGTAATCGTTTGAAAGTCTCTCATGGCTGCCGATCCTGCCGATACGACCCTTGTTTTCACGCCACGCTTCGACGCCAGCGGCCTGCTCACGGCCGTGTGCGTCGATGCCAGCGGGGGAGAGGTGCTGATGGTCGCGCACATGAATGCCGAGGCACTGGCGGCCACGCGCGAGTCGGGTTTTGCGTATTTCTGGTCCCGCTCGCGCGGCAAGCTCTGGAAGAAGGGTGAGACCAGCGGCCACGTTCTCAAGCTGGTCGAGATGCTGGTCGATTGCGATCAGGATTGCCTGGTCCTGCTCGTCGAACCGCACGGCCCGGCTTGCCATACCAATGCGCGGTCGTGCTTCTATCGCCGGGTTACCGACACAGGGCTCGAACGGATCGCTTGACGTTCGCGTAAAGCAGTATTGACGTTGACGTTAACGTCAATTAAATTGAAGCCCATGACCGACGCCTCCCATAACATGGACCCGCAGGCCACATGGACGATCGCCGAGCTTTCGGCGGAGTTCGGCGTGACCGCGCGCGCATTGCGTTTCTACGAGGAACGCGGCCTGATCTCGCCGCAGCGGGTCGGCAGCCAGCGCATCTATTCCCAGCGCGACCGTGCCCGGCTGCACTGGATCGAGCGGGCCAAGGGCGTCGGCTTCTCGCTCACCGAAGTGGGCGAGATGCTCGATCTCTACGACCTCGACGACGGCCGCCGCCTGCAGCGCCGCGTCACCATAGAACGATGCCGCGAACAGCTCGCCAAGCTGGAACGGCAGCAGGAAGACATCGTCTGGGCCATGGGCGTGCTCCGCGACTTCATCAACGAAGTCGAGTTGCAGATGGACCCGGACAAGCGAGAGGACTGACATGCCCACCTACAATGCCCCCGTCCGTGACAGCCGTTTTGTGCTCGAACAGGTCATCGGCCTTGCCGATCTGGCCGGTACCTCGGGTTTCGAGAATTTCGACGCCGACATGATCGCCCCGATTCTGGAGGAAGGCGGCCGCTTCTTCTCCGAAGTCGTCGCGCCGACCAATCATCCGGCCGATCAGGAAGGCTGCACCCGCCACGAGGACGGCACCGTCACCACGCCTGCCGGCTTCAAGGAACTGTACGAGCAGGTCCGCGAGGCGGGCTGGAACATGCTCTCGCTGCCCGAGGAACGCGGCGGGCAGGGCATGCCCGGCGTGCTCAACTTCGCGGTCGAGGAATACCTGACCAGCGCCAACATGGCGTTCGGCATGTATTTCGGACTGACTGCCGGCGCGATCGAGGCGATCGAGGCCCGCGCCTCGCAGGAACTGCGCGACCTCTACGTGCCGAAAATGGCGACCGGCGAATGGACCGGCACCATGAATCTGACCGAGCCGCACGCCGGCACCGATCTCGGCCTGCTGCGCACCCGCGCTGAGCCGAACGGCGACGGCAGCTGGTCGATCACCGGCACCAAGATCTTCATCTCTTCGGGGGAGCATGACCTGACGAGCAACATCGTCCACCTCGTGCTGGCGCGCACCCCGGACGCGCCGAAGGGCACCAAGGGCATCTCGATGTTCATCGTGCCCAAGTTCATCCCCGATGCCGAGGGCAACCCGGGGACGCGCAATTCGCTGTCGTGCGGCTCGATCGAGGAGAAGATGGGCATTCACGCCAATGCGACTTGCGTGATGAACTACGACGGCGCGACCGGCTGGCTCGTCGGTGACGAGAACAAGGGCCTGGCCGCGATGTTCATCATGATGAACGCGGCACGTCTGTGGGTCGGGCTGCAGGGCTTCTCGCAGGCCGAAGTCGCCTACCAGAATGGCGCGGCCTATGCGCTGGATCGTCGCCAGGGTCGTGCGCTCACCGGCGCGAAGGAGCCGGGCGAGGCGGCCGATCCGCTGATCGTCCACCCGGACGTGCGCCGCCTGCTGCTCGATGCCCGGGCGCAAGTCGAAGGGATGCGTGCGCTCGGCCTGTGGATCGCTCTCCAGAACGACCTCGCGAGCGTGGGTCCGGAAGCGGGGCGCGCCGCTGCCGACGACATGGTCCAGTTGCTGACCCCCATCGTCAAGGCGATCGGCACCGACATCGGCATGCGCGTCGCGCAGGACATGCAGCAGGTCTGGGGTGGTCACGGCTACATCGTCGAGAACGGCATGGAGCAGTTCGTCCGCGATGCCCGCATCACCCAGATCTACGAAGGTGCCAACGGCGTGCAGGCCATGGACCTCGTCGGGCGCAAGCTGCCGATGCACGGCGGCCGCGCGATCCAGACATTTTTCGGCATGGTCGACAAGGAATGCGCCGAAGGCGGTGACGAGCGCCATGCCGCGCTGGCCGAAGCGCTGGGCAAGGCCAACGGCGAGCTGAAGGCCGCCTCGATGTGGCTGATGCAGAACGCCATGGCGAACCCCGACAATGTCGGTTCGGCCGCCTATCACTACATGGAAATGCTGGGTCTGGTCTCGATGGGCTGGATGTGGCTGCGCATGGCGAAGGCGGCGGCGACGTCGCTGGATGCGGGCGGCGAGGACGCGGGCTTCATGCAGGCCAAGCTCGTCACGGCGCGCCACTTTGCCGAAAGCCACCTGCCCGAAACGGGCGCGCTGCGCCGCAAACTCCAGGCCGGATCGAAGACGATCATGGAACTGCCCGCCGAAGCATTCCTGCGCGCGGGGTAAGACCTAGCGCGGGAAGACCTCGTCGAGGAGCATCATCGCGGCCGACCAGCCCTGCCGGTCGGCCCGCGCATGATAGGCAACGACGGGATTGTCCATCTGGTCGGAGGCGGGGTCGGTAAAGCCGTGCTTCGCCCCGCCGAAGACCAGCAGCGACCAGTCGGCCTGCGCCGCGTCCATCTCCGCCTCGAACTCCGCCACGTGATCGCGCGGGACCATCGGGTCGGCATCGCCGTGGCAGACCATGATGACCGGCGCGATCCGCCCGGGCGCGGGGCTGGCAGTGCGCAACAGCCCGTGAAAGCTGATCGCGGCCAGCACATCGGCGCCGTAGCGCGCCATTTCCAGAACAGCCATGCCGCCCATGCAGAAGCCGATCGTGGCGATGGGCAGGTTGGGCGCGGCCTTTTTTGCCGACGCAAGGTTGGCTGCCAGCAATGCCCGAAATCCCGCCGTATCGGCCATGATCTCGCGGCCCTTGGCGATCCGCGCGTCACCGTGCGGCGGGCCGTCGA
>CAYRLC010000148.1:937-5531 GCA_964424995.1 uncultured Croceicoccus sp. | reverse complement strand
TTCGGCAAGACCGAGGTGGCCCTGCGCGCCGCCTTCGTCGCGGCGATGGCCGGGCAGCAGGTGGTGATGATCGCGCCGACCACCCTGCTTGCGCGCCAGCACTATGCCAATTTCAAGGAACGCTTCGCCGGCTTCCCGCTGGAAATCGGCCGCCTCTCGCGCCTCGTCCCCGCCAGGGAAGCGAGCGAAACGCGCGAAGGCCTCGCCAACGGCAAGATCGACATCGTCGTCGGCACCCACGCGATCCTGTCGAAGAGCGTGTCGTTCAAGCGCCTCGGCCTCGTCATCGTCGATGAGGAGCAGCGTTTCGGCGTCACCCACAAGGAAAAGCTGAAGGCCCTGCGCGCCAACGTCCATGTCCTGACGCTCACCGCCACGCCGATCCCGCGCACGCTGCAGATGGCGATGTCGGGCCTGCGCGAACTGTCGGTGATCCAGACCCCGCCGGTCGACCGCCTGGCGGTGCGGACCTATATCATACCCTGGGACGGGGTGGTAATCCGCGAGGCGTTGCTGCGCGAACATTATCGCGGCGGGCAGATGAGCGCGTTCTACGAGAAGAAGTACGACGTCCTGCTCTCGACCACCATCGTCGAATCGGGTCTCGACATCCCCAGCGCCAACACCATCATCATCCACCGCGCCGACCGCTTCGGCCTCGCCCAGCTCTACCAGCTGCGCGGCCGCGTCGGCCGGTCAAAACTGCGCGCCTATGCCTATCTCACGACCGAGGGGGGCAAGCAGATGTCCGAAGTCGCCGAAAAGCGCCTCAAGGTGCTGGGCGATCTCGACACGCTGGGCGCTGGTTTCCAGCTCGCGAGCCACGATCTCGACATTCGCGGCGCGGGCAACCTTTTGGGCGACGAACAGTCGGGCCACATCCGCGAAGTCGGCTTCGAACTCTACCAGTCGATGCTGGAGGACGCGATCCTCGCCGCCAAGGCCGGAGAGCTGGGCGTGGTCGAGGATCGCAGCGGCCTCAGCCCACAGATCACCGTCGACGCGCCGATCATGATTCCGGAGGACTACGTCCCCGACCTGTCGATCCGCATGGCGCTCTATCGCCGCCTGAACGAGGCGAAGGACAAGGAAGAGATCGAAGGCCTCGCCGCCGAGATGATCGACCGCTTCGGCCCCCTGCCGGACGCGACCGAGAACCTCGTCAAGCTCATCGAGATCAAGCAGCAGGCCTGCGAGGCGAACATCGCCAAGATCGACCTTGGCCCGCGCGGCGCGCTTGTCGGCTTCTTCAAGGACGAGTTCCCCGATCCGGCCGGCCTCCTCGCCTATGTCGAGCGGCTGAAGGGCACCGCGCGCCTGCGCCCCGACATGAAGCTGGTGATCGAACGCAACTGGGGCGATCCCAAGTCGCGGCTCAACGGCCTGTTTCAGCTGACCAAGGGGCTTTCGGCCATTGCCCGGCGCGCAGCGAAAGCGGATGCGGCAGCGAAGGAGCCCGCCTGATCTTTTCATCCACCGGTCCCTGACGCGTTGCCATTGCCGGGCCCGCGACATAGGGTCCGCCACGAATACCGACCGGGGGCAGGTTCTTGGCCAAGTACGAAAAACTCGCGCTCAGCGTCTCGCCCACCGACAAGGCGCAGGCGGCGGCGGACAAGCTGGTCAAGACGCACGATTTCGTGTCGCGAGACGAGGCCGATGCCATCGTCGTGCTGGGCGGTGACGGCTTCATGCTGAGCACCCTGCACCAGATGATCGACGAAGGGCGGATCCTGCCCGCATACGGCATGAACCTGGGCACCGTCGGCTTCATGATGAACAAGCGGGAGGCGAGCCGCGCCAACATCCGAGACCGGGTGAACCGCGCCCGCTCGTTCGAGGTCTCGCCGCTCAGCCTGACGGCGGAAACGCGCGGCGGCGAAATCATCACCGTCTGCGCCATCAACGAGGTGTCGTTGCTGCGCGAAACCCGCCAGACCGCCAAGCTGGAGATCAAGGTCGGCGACAAGGTGCGCATCCCCGAACTGATGTGCGACGGTGCGCTGGTCGCAACGCCCGCCGGGTCCACCGCCTATAATTTCAGCGCCAATGGCCCGATCCTGCCGCTGGGTTGCGGGCTGCTCGCGCTCACGCCGATCTCGGCCTTCCGCCCGCGGCGCTGGCGCGGCGCGATCCTGCCCGATCACCTGCCGATCGAGATCCGCATCCTCGAATGGCACAAGCGCCCGGTCTCTGCCGTGGCCGACCAGCGCGAGATTCGCGACGTCGCATCGATCAGGGTCGAAGTCGCGCACGAACGCGACCTGACGCTGATGTTCGACCGTGGTCACAGCCTGGACGAACGCATCGTCGGCGAACAGTTCGCATATTGATCGGGCAATTTTCGGCAGGGTCAAAAAACCTTGCCGAACAGGCTTGCCAAGCCCGTTCGCCCCCCATATAGGCGCACACCTGCCCGCTAGATGGGCTGCTCCCCGATAGCTCAGCGGTAGAGCATTCGACTGTTAATCGAATGGCCGTAGGTTCGAATCCTACTCGGGGAGCCACTTTCCAGACATCGCCGGAACAACCGCCGCCTCGCCCGAAACCGGGCCGCTGCCGCGTTGTAGCCACATTCGTGCGACCACCCGCGCCAGCCAAGCGCCGACTTGCCGATCCCGGGAGGACCCAATCGACATCCCTGCGCGTTCATTCATCAAAAACGGACGAAAGTCGTTCGTTATCAGATGAATGGAGAAGCCACATGGGTGAGCTCGGCGAAAAGATCAAAGGCAACGTCAACGAAGCCATCGGCAACGTGAAGCAGCAGAGCGCCAACCCCGCAACGCGCGCCGAAGGTCGCGATCAGGAAGCCAAGGGCGAGGCCCAGCAGCTGAAGGGCAAAGTCGAAGGCGCGCTCGGCAACGACATCTGACTTAGCCGCCTGAACGAAAAAGGGCTCCGGACCTCAGCGGTTCGGAGCCCTTTTTCTATGCCCAGTTAAAGGGCGACCAATCAGGCCGCGCCGTGGCAGTGCTTGTACTTGTTGCCGCTGCCGCACGGGCAAGGCGCATTGCGGCTGATGTCGAGGTTCGCCCACGGATTCTCGGTGTCCGAACCGCCCGGCCCTGCCTGAGCGAATGTCGAACCCGCCAGCGCGCCGAACAGCGCGGGCTGCAGGGCCGAACCGTCACCGTCGTTCGAGTTGTCCTCGCCGGTAAACGGATCGATATGGCCGGTGAGGAAGCTCGGCAGTTCGGGAAGCTGCGCCGGTTCCTCCTGCTGGATGCGAAGCTGGCTGGTCAGCAGGATGCGGGTCACGTCCTCGCGGATCTGTTCCAGCATGCGCTCGAACAGGCCGAAGGCTTCCTGCTTGTACTCGTTGATCGGCGTCTTCTGCGCATAGGCGCGAAGCCCGATGACCTGGCGCAGCGCGTCGAGCGTGGCGAGGTGTTCCTTCCAATGGTGGTCGAGCCGCTCGAGCAGCACCGACTTCTCCACCTGACGCCAGATTCCCGGATCGGTTTCAGCCAGCTTCGCATCCATCCGCGCGTCTGCCAGCGCGGCCAAGCGCTGCTCGAGGTCTTCCGGCTCGATGCCGTCTTCTTCCATCCATTCGTCGATGGGCGCCGGTTCGCCGAGGATTTCCTCGATCTTCGCCTTGAGGCCCGCAACGTCCCACTGCTCGGGGTACGATCCCGGCGGGCAGGCGTTGCCGACCAGCGAATTGACCGTGTCGTTGCGCATGTCGACGACGACGTCGTCGACGGTCTCCGAATCCATGATGTCTTCGCGCTGCTCGTAGATGACCTTGCGCTGGTCGTTCATCACGTTGTCGTATTCCACGACCTGCTTGCGGATGTCGTAGTTGCGCGCCTCGACCTTCTTCTGAGCGGTCTCGATCGCCTTCGACAGCCATTTCGAGCCGATCGCTTCGCCATCTTCCAGGTTGGAATTCATCATCTTGGCGAAGAGCGTGTCGGGGCCGAAGATGCGCAGCAGGTCATCCTCGAGGCAGAGGTAGAAGCGCGACAGGCCTGGATCGCCCTGACGACCGGAACGGCCGCGCAGCTGGTTGTCGATGCGCCGCGATTCGTGACGCTCGGTGCCCAGCACGAACAGACCGCCCGCATCAAGCACCTGCTGGCGCTCGGCGGCGATCTCGGCCTTGATCTTCGCGATGGCGGCATCGCGCTCCGGACCTTCGGGGGTTTCGGACAGTTCGTCCTCGATCCGGAAGTCGAGGTTGCCGCCCAGCTGGATGTCGGTGCCGCGGCCCGCCATGTTGGTGGCGATGGTCACCGCCCCCAGACGGCCCGCCTGCGCCACGATGCGGGCTTCCATTTCGTGGAAACGGGCGTTGAGGACGGCATGCTTCACGCCCTCTTCGGTCAGGAACTGGCTGAGCAGTTCCGACTTCTCGATCGATACGGTGCCGACCAGCACCGGCTGCCCGCGCTCGTTATGCTCGCGGATCGAACGGGCGATGGCGCGGAACTTGTCCTGCGTGTTCTTGTAGAACTGGTCTTCCTCGTCGACGCGCAGCACCGGCAGGTTGGTCGGGATCTCGACGACATTGAGCTTGTAGATGTCGAAGAATTCCGCCGCCTCGGTCGCGGCGGTGCCGGTCATGCCGGCCAGCTTGGGATACATG
>CAYRLC010000148.1:0-927 GCA_964424995.1 uncultured Croceicoccus sp. | reverse complement strand
GGACTTCGGCGCCGAGGGCTTCCAGGGTCTGGATCAGCACCGCGGTTTGGATCGTCATGTGCAGGGAGCCGGCGATCCGCGCGCCCTTCAGGGGCTGGCTGGGGCCGAACTCTTCACGGGTCGCCATCAGACCGGGCATTTCGGTCTCGGCGATCTCGATTTCCTTGCGGCCCCAGTCGGCCAGGCTGATGTCCTTGACGATGTAGTCGGTGTCGCGCTTGAACATGTGCACCGCGCGCAGCGCCTGGTCGAGGTGGTGGACGACCTGCGTATTCACGAAATCGTAGAGGTTGTCGGTTTCGAGCAGGCCATCGGCGAGCAGGATCTGCTCGACTTTCTCGGTCCCGTCCTCGGTCAGGGTGATCGCCTTGGTCTTCTCGTCCTTTTCGAAATCGGCGTCGTCCAGCTGCTTCACCACCGCGTCGAGCGCGATGTAGAGGTCGGGGCTGACGAGGACACCGGTCTGCCCGACCTGCGCCGACTGGGGTGCGTAGCCGGAGTCGACCGCGACTCGGCTCGCGCCGACCGCCGCACCGAGCGCGTCGGCGAGCCGCTCGACGATCGCGAAGTCCTCACGGCTGCCGACGCCCTTGCCGCCCGAGACGACGATCGCCGCCGACTTGAGGTCCGGCCGGCTCGAGTCGGTCGGGACCGCCTGGGTCGCCTCGACCGTGACGTCGCTCGCGGCGACGCCGTCGGCGAGCGACGCGGCGGGGATGAGCACTCCGTTCGGCAGCGATGCCGTCTCGAGCGCCTGCTCGCGCACCGTCACGACGGTCGGGACGCCGGCCGCCTCCGCGGATGCCTGCGTCGTGTACGCGCCGCCGAAGACCGAGTGGTCCGCGACGACGCGGTCGGCCTCGATCGACAGGCCGACGACGTCGACGAGGATCGGCGAGCCGAGCCGCGCGGCGATCCGGCCGGCGA
>CAYRLC010000147.1:0-5616 GCA_964424995.1 uncultured Croceicoccus sp. | reverse complement strand
GCCGAGTTGATGATGTGGTCGATCGCCTGCATCGCGAAGTTGAAGGTCATGAACTCGACGATGGGGCGAAGGCCGCCCATCGCCGCGCCCGTGCCGATGCCGGCAAAGCCGTATTCGGTGATCGGCGTGTCGATCACGCGCTTAGGCCCGAACTCGTCAAGCAGGCCCTGCGTCACCTTGTACGCGCCTTGGTACTGGGCGACTTCCTCGCCCATCACGAAGACACGGTCGTCGGCGCGCATTTCCTCGGCCATGGCATCGCGCAGCGCTTCGCGCACGGTCAGCGAGACCATCTTGGTGCCTTCCGGCAGGTCCGGATCGCGGGCGGCCACGGGTGCAGCCTTGGCCGGTTCGGCACGATTGGTCGGCGGCGTCGGGGCAGCTTCGGCCTTCGGTTCGGCAGAAGCGGCAGCCGGGGCCGGGGCCTCATCGCCCTCGCCATCGAGCACCGCGATCACGGTGCCGACCTTCACGTTCTCCGTCCCGGCCTCGACCAGGATCTTCCCGATTGTGCCTTCGTCGATGGCCTCGAATTCCATCGTCGCCTTGTCGGTCTCGATCTCGGCGATCACGTCGCCGGGGGCGATTGCGTCGCCTTCCTTCACCAGCCACTTGGCCAGAGTGCCCTCTTCCATGGTGGGAGAGAGCGCGGGCATCTTCAGTTCGATTGCCATCAGTAATTGTCCACCAGCACGTCGGTGTAGAGTTCGGCCAGTTCGGGTTCCGGCGAGCTTTCGGCAAAGTCGGCCGCTTCGCCGACCTGCGCACGGATGCCCTTTTCCAGATCCTTGAGCTTGCCCTCGTCGACGCCGCGTTCGATCAGCGTGGCCTTCAGGTGATCGATCGGATCGCGCTTTTCGCGCATCTCGTTGACCTCGTCACGAGTGCGGTACTTGGCGGGGTCCGACATCGAGTGGCCGCGATAGCGATACGTGTTCATTTCCATGAGCACCGGCCCGTTGCCGCCGCGCACATGTTCGAGCGCCACTTCGGCCGCGCCGCGTACGGCGAGCACGTCCATGCCATCGACGAACATGCCGGGAATGCGGAAGGCGGTGCCGCGGCGGTGGAAGTGCGTTTCCGCGCTCGACCGCGCAGTGCTGGTGCCCATCGCGTACTGGTTGTTCTCAATCACGAAGACGATCGGCAGGTCCCACAGGGCCGCCATGTTGAACGTCTCATAGACCTGACCCTGGTTGGCCGCACCGTCGCCGAAATAGGCCAGGCACACGCCGCCATCCTCGCGGTATTTGTGCGCGAAGGCCAGCCCTGCGCCCAGCGGCACTTGCGCGCCGACGATGCCGTGGCCGCCGTAGAAAGCGTGTTCGGTGCTGAACATGTGCATCGAGCCGCCCTTGCCGCGCGAGATGCCGGCGGCACGCCCGGTCAGTTCGGCCATGATGACCTTGGGATCGATGCCGTAGGCCAGCATGTGCCCGTGATCGCGATAGCCGGTGATGACGCTGTCCTTGCCCTCCGCCAGGGCGGACTGCAGGCCGACGGCGACCGCTTCCTGCCCGATGTAGAGGTGGCAGAACCCGCCGATGAGGCCGAGCCCGTAAAGCTGGCCGGCCCGTTCCTCGAACCGCCGGATCAGCAGCATCTGTTCGTAGAACGTCAGCAGTTCCTCGTCGCTGGCCTTGTACGAGCCTTGCCCTTCGTACTTGTCCTGCAGCGATCGAAGGGCGAAATCGGGGTTGTCGCCCGAACCCGAAGCGGCCGCCTTTGACGTGCCGCCGGTCGACTTCTCAGTAGCCAATCGATGTACCTCGTTTGTCTTCACGCGCGCCGGAGAGGGAGGGAGA
This sequence comes from uncultured Croceicoccus sp., assembly GCA_964424995.1. GTDB lineage: Bacteria > Pseudomonadota > Alphaproteobacteria > Sphingomonadales > Sphingomonadaceae > Croceicoccus. The sequence goes on along the minus strand of CAYRLC010000147.1, from coordinate 3,811 downwards.
GGCCCGCGTTCAGAGACCGTATAAGATTGCTATGCCCCGGCATACAAGCGCCGATATGACCATCGGCGGCCATAAGGCCATCAAACCTTCGATAAGGCCGTCAATCCTCGCGAGAGATGACGACCTCGTCCGGGTGCGCGACGTTGAGATTGCTGCGCAGAAGTTCGCCGACCAGATCGGGATCGGCGTTGGCGGGATCGAGCAGCTCGACCCGATTGGCCATGCGCGCCTTTTCCGCCTTCAGCTCGGCGAGCTGTTCCTGACGGAGTTCCAGCACGCGCGCGGATTCGCTCCACGCGCGAACGCCGGTGGGGCCGACGAGCGCCATTGCGCCCATGATGGCCAGCGCCGACACGGCGGCGACACGCCCGAAGCGACGCTTGGGCAAAGTGGGCTTTGCCGCCATCTTGCGGCGACGGCCCAGCTGCATGAGATTGTTTCCGGCCATAGGGTTAGCAGAATCATAAAACCCGGCGCTGCGCAAGACGAAGCGATGGCATTTGGGCCGTAGTGGACAAGTATGGCGATCAAACGCGAAAAGGTTCGACGGAATTCGGCATGAGGACGCGGCTGATTTGCCACATCGCCTCATTTTCATGCCGCATCCGCGAGAAGATTTCGGCGAATCGCTGCACTTGCGATACGATCCTTGCTCAGGGATCGAACGGCATGAAGGGGCTTTCGTGATGGGTCAGGCGCATCAACCGACCGGGCAGGTCGAACCCTTTCCCCGCGATGTCGTGCCTAGGGGCGTCACCGAACAGCTTGGCCAGATCCGCGACATGCTGGCCGCCGAATTTCCGCAAGCCACGTCCGTCACGCTCGATCTCCACGGAGCCCTCCGTGCGCATATCGATGTGCGCGACGGGCACGACATCCCGATCGTCGAGGCACGCCTGCCGGTGCTATGCGGCGGAATGTTCAACCGGGTAAGCACGGCGCCTCGCCCAACCATCCTTTCCAGCACCGCATCACCACGGTGGTCGACCGATAGTTCGGATCAGGCGGAGGCGAGCCCGGCCCTTCCACGCTGCGACAACGGATGATCGGCACGCAAATCGTACGCCCAGTGCAGCGGAATGGCATCGTCGCCTTCGGTCGCCGGAGCGCGGGACAGCAGGTTGATCACGTAGGTAATCCCCGAGAAACGCCATAACCCTTCGCGCTTGGCGGCGGTGAACAGATAGCGGCCCCAGAAATACTCGTCGGCCCCGTCCTTGCGGCAGAGGATGACCGAGGTCGCGTCGATACGCGCGCTCTCTCCGTCGATGCGGATCACTGGCAATCCGAACATGTGCAGGCGACGTTCGTATTGCGATTCGAAGTCGACGACCCAGTCGCGAAAGGCGTCAAACCCACCCTTGAAAAGCCCGTAGTCGAAGCGTGAGTCGAGCCAGAACGACCGCTCCATCGTTTCGAAGTCGAACCAGTCGATCGCGGCGGCGTAATCGGCCAGCAAGTCGGTGATCGCCGCGCGCGCGGCAAGCCCTTCGATCGAGTCTGCGTCCATCATGCTCCCCCAAAGCAGTCGGGGCGGTTCACGTCGCCCCGTGGAAGGACGCAGGATGTCGCGCCCGCCAGGACGCGATAACTGGCGCAATGTAGAGTGCCGCGCGAAGCGTTCGCCGTCGCGATCCGGCGACGCCTATCACGCCGTGACGAGCATCCTGCGGATGGTATCGAGCACTCCGGGTTCCTCGATCGTCGCGGGCGTGATGAAATCCTCACCGTCCAGGAGCTTGCGCAGCGTATTGCGCAGGATCTTCCCCGAACGGGTCTTGGGCAGACCCGGCACGATCAGCACACTCTTCAGCGCGGCCACCGCACCCAGTTCGCCGCGGACCGCTGCGACGATTGCGCTCGCGACCTCGTCGGCATCGCCCGCCCCTGCCCGCAGGACCGCGAAGGCGACGGGCGTCATGCCCTTGATCGCGTCTGCCGCGCCGACGACGGCACATTCCGCGACGCCGTCCTGACGGGCGACGATCTGCTCCATCTGCCCGGTCGACAGGCGATGGCCCGCGACGTTGATGATGTCGTCGGTGCGACCCATGATGTGGATGAAGCCGTCGGCATCGATGTGTCCGGCGTCTCCCGTTTCGTAATGGCCCGGAAAGGTTGCGAAGTTTTTCGCATAACCCGCATGGTTACGCCATAGCGTGCGGAACGCACCGGGCGGAAGGGGCTCGCGGATGCAGACTGCACCGCTGGCGCCGCGCGGCAGTTCCTGTCCGGCCTCGTCCAGAACGACGAAGTTCGATCCCGGCACCGGAAAGCCGGCACTGCCCGGCAGCCGGCGCGTATCGCCCAAGGCAAAACAGGTGGCGATAGCGGGCCAGCCCAGTTCGGTCTGCCACCAGTGGTCGATTACCGGCAGCCCGGTCTGCGCCTCCAGCCAGTGGATCGTATCGGGGTCGGCGCGTTCGCCGGCGAGGAAGATGGCCTGCAACTTGCCGGTGCCGATCTCGCGGATGTAGCGGCCATCGGGGTCTTCCTTGCGGATGGCTCGGATCGCGGTGGGCGCGGTGAAAAAGGTCTTCACCTCGTGCCGGACGATGGTGCGCCAGAAGGTGCCCGGATCGGGCGTGCCGACAGGCTTGCCCTCGAACAGCACGGTCGTCGCGCCGACCAGCAAGGGGGCATATGTGATGTAGCTGTGTCCGACGACCCAGCCCACGTCGGATGCGGCCCAGAACGTATCGCCCGCGTCGATCCCGTAGATCGCCCCCATCGACCAGGCGAGTGCCACCGCATGGCCGCCGTTGTCACGCACCACGCCCTTTGGCACCCCGGTCGTGCCGGAGGTGTAGAGGACATAGAGCGGATCGCTCGCCGCCATGTCCGCACAGGGCGGGACAGGATCGTGCGCGGCCTTTTCGTGCAGGGCATACCAGTCGTGCTGTCCTTCATCCGAAATCGCCGCCGGAACCTGCGGACGCTGCAGCACGACCACCGCCTCCGGCTTGTGCGAGGCGAGCGACAGCGCCTCGTCCACCAGCGGCTTGTAGGCGATGGTCCGGCTGCCCTCGATACCGCAGGATGCCGACAGCAGCACGCGCGGCTGCGCGTCGTCGATCCGCTTGGCGAGCTCCAGCGGCGCGAAGCCGCCGAAAACCACCGAATGAACGGCACCGAGACGCGCGCAGGCCAGCATCGCGAAGAGCGTTTCGGGCACCATCGGCATGTAGATGACGACCCGGTCGCCCTTCTCTACGCCAAGGCGGACCAGCATCGCCGCGACCTGACCCACCTCGACCAGCAGGTCGGTATAGGAATAGCTGTGAACGGTGCCGGTGACGGGGCTGTCGTAAACGATGGCGGGTTGGTCGCCGCGCCCTGCCGCAACGTGCCGGTCGACACAGTTATGGCAGGTGTTGAGAGTCCCGCCCGGAAACCAGCCTTCTTCGGCATCGTGGCCAGTGCGCGGCGGCGTGATCCAGTCGAGCTTCGCCGCGGCCTTCAGCCAGAACGCCGATCCGTTCTCCAGGCTTTCGCGCAAGGCGTCTTCGTAGGCTTGGCTCACCGTAACTCTCCCCACCGAATGGACCCGTCCCTGCCAGTCGAACAAGTCGGCGGCGCATCCGGCCAGGGAACCCGGATGCGCCGCTCCTTTGCGATCGCGGCGATCAGCGCGAGATCAGTCGTCGATGTTCCGCTTGAACGTTTCAGGCAGGAACAGCAGGCCGACCACCACGGTCAGTGCGGCCACCAGCACCGGATACCACAGACCGTAGTAGATATCGCCGGTCGCGGCGACCATCGCGAAGGCCGTGGTCGGCAGGAAGCCGCCGAACCAGCCGTTGCCGATGTG
>CAYRLC010000146.1:0-5631 GCA_964424995.1 uncultured Croceicoccus sp. | reverse complement strand
GGATTGTTCTTCAATTTGTATCCGGACGCACAGTCACAGGTTCACATTCCAACCGTCTTCGGTTGTATAATGACGGGTTTCGCGGCGTTTGCGTTTGTGAACAAGCATCGCATCGCGTCCCGACGGACTTCGGTGCCTGTTAGCTAATCGGAATGAACGAAACCGCCTTCGCCAAGATCAACCTCGCGCTGCATGTCCGCCAGCGGCGGGAGGATGGGTATCACGAGCTTGAAACGCTGTTCGCCTTCGTCGACGATGGCGACAGGCTGACCGCGAAGTTCGCGGACGAGGACCGGATCACCGTTTCCGGCGAATTCGCGGGCGCGTTGGATAACCCGTTCGACAACATCCTTGCCAGGACGCTCACGAAATTTCCGCGCGGCGAGGGCTGGCACGTGCATCTCGAAAAGAACCTGCCGGTCGCGGCGGGGCTGGGGGGCGGTTCCGCCGATGCGGGCGCGCTGATCCGGATGATTGCGGCAGAGCAGTCGGTGCCGAGCGACGTCATGCAGCGCGCCGCCGCGCTGGGGGCCGACGTTCCGGCCTGCGTCTGGTCCGAAATGCGCGTCGGCAGTGGCACCGGGACCGACCTCGCCAAGATCGAGAACGACCTGAAGGGCACGCCGATCCTGCTGGTCAATCCGCGCCAGCCGGTGCCGACCGGCCCTGTCTTCGAGGCGTGGGACCAGATCGATCGCGGCGCGCTGCCGACAGGGTCCGCCCGCGAAGTGGCGCTCGCCGGGCGCAACGATCTGGAGGAGCCCGCCATCGCGATCTGCCCGGTTATCGCAGACGTGCTCGATGCGCTACGGGCGACCGATCCGTGGCTGGCGCGGATGTCGGGATCGGGGGCGACCTGCTTCGCGTTGTATGCCGACACCGAAGGCCGCGACCGCGCCGCCGCCGCCATGACCGCCCGCGCGCCGGACTGGTGGTGGATGAGCGGAGTCCTGCGTTAACCGGATGCCATGTTGAACTTCCTACCCTATCGCACCATCGGGCAGCCCGCGCCGGGCGGTATCGTCCTTGTCGCCGATCATGCCAGCAATGCCGTGCCGCCGGTCATCGATCTCGGCGTCGCACCGGGCGTGATGGACCAGCATGTCGCCGTCGACATCGGGGTCGAGGGCGTGGCCGAGCGGCTTGCGGCCGACCACGGGATCCCGGCGCACCTGGCGACGCTTTCGCGCCTCGTCATCGACCTCCACCGCGAGGAGGATCATCCGGGCCTCATCCCCGAAACCAGCGACGGCCACCTGATCCCCGGCAACGCTGGCGTCGATCGCGCCGAACGCATCGATGCGTTCTATCGCCCCTACCACGACGCGCTGGAAGAATGGCTCGCCGCCGCCGCGCCGCGCCTCATCATCTCGCTGCACAGCTTCACCCCGCGGCTCGACACCCGGCCCGAAGAAGCGCGTCCATGGCAGGTTTCGCTGCTCTACAATCAGCAGGCGAACCCGGCCTTCCACGCGATGAAGCTGTTTCGAGAACACGGCCTGATCGTCGGCGACAACGAGCCCTATTCGGGCCGCGACCTCAACGCGACGATGAACCGCCATGCCGAGGCGCACGGCCGCGACTACCTCGCCATCGAAGTGCGCAACGACCAGATCGCCGACGCCGAAGGACAGGCGCGCTGGGCCGCATTGATCGACGATGTTGCGCGCAGGACGGTGGCAGCGCTGGACTAGGCGGCAATCCCGCTGTCGACCACGCGTCGCATGTGGCTTTGTCTTGCGCGGTACGGATGGAAGTCGCCAAGCTGCTGGCATACTAATCGTGCGGGCGGATCTTGCGATTGGCCGGAGCATTCAAGAAAAGGGTCGCTAAAAATGCGGAAAGTCATCGCCTGGGGTTCGGCGATCGCTCTCGGCCTGTCGGCCGGGGGGGGGCCATCGCGCACACTCCCGCCGATCTTGTCGACCTTATCGGCATGCGCGGCGCCTTCATCGACAAGGAAATGACCGGGCACGGCTACACCCTCCACAAGGCGCAGGGCGCACAGTATTGGTGAAACGCGGCCCAGCACACCCGCGCCGCGGTCTCGACCTCCAACGGGCGCGTCGCCGCGATCACCACCGTGCCTGCCGCGAAGTGCGGCTAGAGCGCGCCTGCGATGCACCTGCCGGCCCACGCGAGCGGCCTGTCGGGGATCAAGGGGATGAACGCGATCGCCGCCATCGATGCGATGAGTGCGCGCGGTTTCGCCAATGTCGACAGCTTCAGCATGGCGAACACCCAGTACGGCATCTACTACAACAAGGGTTCGGGTCTCTGCGCCCAGCTGACCATGGCCGATGACAAGGTGCTCAGCGCGGACGACATCCACACCCAACCCAAGTGCCACTGATCGATCGATGTTGCCTGCCGGGGGGCGTGCAGCTTGCAGCGCGCCCCCGCAGCTTGCTGCCGGTTCCTCGCGGAGGATGACGCCATGAAGTCGATTGCCCATGCGATTGCCGCCCTCTCGGCAGTCGGCACGCTGGTCGCCTGCAGCACGCCCGACACGGCTGAACCGAAAACCGAATCGACCGAAACGGCGGCGGGCGGAATGGCGGCAACCGAGGTGGCGGCACCGTCGCCCGCTCGTGCCGAGGCGGAGGAGGCCATCAGGATCTTCCTGCTGAAGGAATACCCCGACGCGGGCAAGATCATGTACGCGCTGGCGTGGAGGGACCTCAACGCCGACGGGACGGAAGAAGCGGTCGTCTACCTGGCCGGACCCTATTTCTGCGGCACCGGTGGCTGCTCCCTGCTGATACTGACGCAGGCGGGGCCGACGTGGAGCAAGGCCGGCAACGTCAGCACCAGCCGCACGCCGGTCACCGTGCTGGACAGCAAGAGCAATGGGTGGAGCGACCTTACCGTCCACATCGCGGGCGGCGGCGGCCCGTCGGGCACCGTCGTGCTGAAGTACGATGGCAAGGCCTATCCCGGCAGCGCCTCCATCGAACCCGCGGCGCCGGGCACCGGCACGGGCACCGAACTTCTGCCCGAGGAACCGACCTTCACCATCGTGGAGACCGAGACACCGGCTACCTGAACCCGGCCCGAAGCGTCAGCGGAGGGGGCGCGGTCACGATGTCCGGGGATCGACCGGCGACGCCCCATCCTGTGATGCCCCATCCTGTGACGCCCCATCCTGTGACGCCCCATCCTGTGATGCCCCATCCTGCGACGCCATCGTCGAGGCAAGAAGCAGCATCCGGTCGGACGGCAGTTCGCCGGTGAGGGCATAGGCGAAAGGCCCGGTCTCCCAATATGCCAGCGTGCGGTTGTCGCGGCTTTCGCTGAGCGGCACCGCCTCGGCCGGGGTTTCGGCGCGGCGGGCGTAGAGCATGACCCGCTCGTTGCGGTCGGTATTCAGCACGAGCACCACCGAATTGCCGCCATCGGAGGGAAAGACCTGCACGTCGGCGAGCGTCCAGCCCAGCGGCACGCCCGGCAGCGCGATGCCGACCGAGCGGGCGATCTCGGCGCGGTCCAGCCTCACGCTCTCGATCTGCGAGACCATCCGCTGCCGCGCCATGCTGGCCGAATAGGATGCGTTCGCCTCGTCCACGAAGCTGGCGGCGTGCGCGGGGCCGGTGAAGTCGCCCAATGCGCTGTGCCCGAACCAGCCGGTGGCGAGCAGTGCCGCCGCCGCCGCCGCGCGGCGCCAGGTGCGGGCGGCGGGGCGGCTGTGGCGGTCGGGGAAGGCGAGGACCTTGCCCGTGCTCTTGCGGCCGTGCAGCGTGCCCTTGCTGCCGCCCGACAGGCGGGTGAAGGCGATCTGCGGCCAGCGCTTCTTCCAGCGGCTGGCGACCACCCGCTCACCGGGCCGGGCCGCATCGTCGAGCAGCACGATCGCACCGGGCGAAAGCCGGTCGAACAGCACCTCGGCCCCGCCGCGGACGTAGGGGTGGATCGCCCATGGCGGCCCGTCGATGATGAGGAGGTCGATCTGAGCCGGAACGTCGGAGAGATCGTACCAGGTCCCCGGCCAGTCGCGCACCTGCGCGCCCAGCGGAGCATGACGGATCTGCGCCGTTACGCCGAAATCGTGGAGCCATTCCGACGTCGCGGCGACGAACTGGGCATGCTGGTCGAAACTGTGAAGCTGGCCGCCGCCGTTCAGTTGCAGCGCCTTGGCCGCGACGAGGCTGGACGCGCCCGCGCCCAGTTCGACCACATGCGCCGGGCGCAGTTCCTCGATCGCGTCGACGATTCGGTGCAGGAACACCGTGTCCGCCTTCCAGCTGCCGAGATTGGGCAGCGCATCCTCGGGCAGCTCGAGCCGGTGGAGGAGGTCGCGCTTGCTCGCCTTCGTGCCGCCCCACAGGCCGTAGAGCAGCCAGGGCCAGCCGATCGCGCCGAAGGCATAGCGATAGGCCCGGTCGGACCATGTCGCCCGGTATGTCCGGCCTTCATCGCGCAGGGTACGCAGCGCCGTGGCATTCTTCGACGTCATCAGGCAGTCTCCGGGGCATGACCGGTTTGAGGAATGGCCGGTTGAGCGGCCGGTCCGTCTCTAGGTCGGACCGGGGGCAATGGGCAAAGGGTTTCGTGGCTGGGCAGGGGGAGGGGCTCAAGCGGGCCGCGCCTGTCACCGCGCGGCTGAACCGCCGATGAGCGGCATCAGATGCCCGGCTTGGGTCCTTGCTACTGGAAGTCTGCCTCACTGGACGTCGCCGCTGAACGCGATCTCCTGCAGTTTCTCGCGGGTCTGTTCGAACATCAGGTCGATGTCCACGTCCTCTCCCGCCTCGATACGCTGGGAGATCATCGTGACGGGATAGAGAACGATCGAGGTGCCCGGCCAGTTCAGCGCCGGGACCCGGCCATAGTCGTCGTCCACCGTGATCCAGTCCAGCATCAGGTCGTCGGCCAGCGCGTCGCCCAGCGCGATGCCCAGCGCCTGCAGCTTCCACGTGTCGTCCGGCCCGACCCACCCTTGCGCCAGGTTCGCGCGCACGACGGCGAGCTTGGCATCCGCCTCGTCGAAATCGGCGCTGTCGTGGTGGTCGTAGTGGCCCCTGATCCATGCCCGCGATTCCTCGAGCCATTCGCGCTCGGGGTCTTCCAGCCGGAATTGCGGTAGGTCGTCCATTGCCGATCAGTGTATCACAGGCTCGCCGCTGCGCGAAATCGGGCCGCTTCCCGCGCCGGGACAGCCGATTCGCCGCTGGACTTGTCGCATCGCGGCGCTAGGGAACCAGCAAAGCCAGACGGCGCGGGCCGCAGATGTCGCCCGCCCGCAAACCAGATCGACCGAACGGAGCCAGTCCATGCCCGCCTATCGTTCCCGCACCACCACCCACGGCCGCAACATGGCCGGCGCCCGCGGCCTGTGGCGCGCCACCGGCATGAAGGACGGCGATTTCGGCAAGCCGATCATCGCGGTGGTCAACTCCTTCACCCAGTTCGTGCCGGGCCACGTCCACCTGAAGGACCTGGGCCAGCTGGTCGCCCGTGAGATCGAGCGGGCCGGCGGCGTGGCCAAGGAGTTCAACACCATCGCCGTCGATGACGGCATCGCCATGGGCCACGACGGCATGCTCTACAGCCTGCCGTCCCGCGAGCTGATCGCCGACAGCGTGGAATACATGGCCAACGCCCATTGCGTCGACGCACTCGTCTGCATTTCCA
>CAYRLC010000145.1:0-5632 GCA_964424995.1 uncultured Croceicoccus sp. | reverse complement strand
CGACGCGGCCAAGTTCTCCAGCGTGGAGGCGAACCGGCTGAGGAAGGCGATGGCGACCTTCCGCAGCCGGGGCATGGTCGACGAACTGCAGGACATGATGGTCGAGCGCATGGTCGATCGCGGCTACGACCGCGACTTCGCGCAGCGCTGCTTCAACCAGATCCGGGGCTTCGGCGAATACGGCTTTCCCGAAAGCCACGCGGCCAGCTTCGCGCACCTTGTCTACGTGTCGAGCTGGCTGAAGTGCCATTACCCCGCCGCCTTCGCCTGCGCGCTGCTGAATTCGCAGCCGATGGGGTTCTACGCCCCCGCGCAGATCGTGCGCGACGCGGTGGAGCACGGGGTCGAGGTGCGCAGCGCCGACGTCAACGCGAGCCAATGGGACTGCACGCTGGAGCCGCTGGGCAATGACAGGGTGGCGCTGCGGCTCGGCCTCAGGATGATCGACGGCTTGCCCGAGCACGTCGCCGCCATGCTGATCGACGCGCGCGATACGGGCGGCGCCTTTGCCGACGTGACGCAAGTGCGCGAACGCAGCCGTATTCCCGCCGCCCATGTCGAGCGGCTTGCCAGCGCCGACGCCTTCGGCTCGCTCCGCCTGTCGCGCAGGCAGGCGCTGTGGGATGCCCGCAGCCTTGTCGCCGCACCGCCGCTGCCGCTGTTCGACCATGCCAAAGCTCGGGATGAGGGCGCGGAACCGGCACCCGCCCGCCTGCCGTCGATGCCTTTGTCGGAGGAGGTCGTCGCCGATTACCAGACCACTCGCCTGTCGCTGAAGGCGCACCCGATGGCGTTCCTGCGCGCGCATCTGGCCGAGCGCGGCTTCGTGCGGGCGACGGACCTGCGCGGGCGCAAGTTCCGCTCGATGGTGCAGGTGTCGGGCGTGGTGCTGATCCGGCAGCGGCCCGGCAGCGCTAAGGGCGTGTGCTTCATCACGCTGGAGGACGAGACGGGGGTCATCAACCTCGTCGTCTGGCCGCATCTGAAGGAGAAATATCGCAAGGTCGTCATGGGCGCGCGGCTGATGGAGGTGCGCGGACGGGTCGAATACGACGACGAGGTGATCCACGTCATCGTCGCCCACATGGAGGATGCGACCCACCGGCTCGACATGCTGTCGGAGGATATGCTGCCGATGACCCTGGCCCGCGCCGACCATGTCGCCAGCCCGCTGCCCGCGAAGTTCAACCCGCGGGACAATCTGCGCGAGGGGGCCGACGACCCATACGTTTCCGCGCCCGATGGGGCGGTGCCCGATCCCGCCGCCGCATTCGGCCCGCTCGACCCGTGGGAGCCGCCGCCGTCGGGCAACCGGGAATGCGGTTTCCAGGGCCGGCACCCGCGCGACATTCGCGTGATCCCGAAGGATGCGCGCCGGATACTTCCGAAGTCTCGCGACTTTCACTAGCGATGCCCCGATCGAACCGTCTGCGTTTCGCGCCACTGCCCGCCCGTGCCTTCGGGCTGGATTATGCCTTGGCGATCCTGTTCCTGATGGGCGGCATCGCGCTCTACGGCATCGACTGGCTGGCCCGCCATCCCGAACACGATCCGCGCGCGCCGCTCTTGATCCGGCAGGAGGAAGGGTGGGCGACGCCTGCCAAGCTCTCGTCCCTGCGCGGCGATGCGGCGGCGTGCCGGGCGGTTCTGGACCGGTCGGGCGTCGCGTTCGACAGTTTCGCAGCCGAGGGCGAGGGCGCATGCCTTCAGGACGACCGCGTGTTGCCCGCGCCCGGTGCCGTGCCGGGGCTGGCGTTCTCTCCGGCCCGCGCGACGGCGACTTGCGCGGTTCATGCCGGGCTGGCCTGGTGGCTCTATCACCGCGTCCAGCCCGAGGCCGAAGCGATCCTGGGCAGTCAGGTCGTACGGATTGAGCAACTGGGCACCGCAAGCTGCCGCCGCATCAACGGGGCCGACACCGGCGGGTGGAGCGAACACGCGACGGGGAATGCCATCGACATCGCGGGCTTCGTGCTGGCCGACGGGCGGCGCGTGTCGGTCCTGCGCGACTGGAAGGGCGAGGGCGATGAGGCCCGTTTCCTGCGCGCCGCTCGCGATGGGGCTTGCGACGTTTTCGGGACGACCCTGTCGCCCGACTACAACGCGCTGCACGCCGATCACCTGCATCTCGATCAGGCAGCGCGGGGCATGGGCGGATATTGCCGATGATGGCGACCTTGCCAACCATGCGGCCGGCCGTGGGCACCGATGACCTCCCGCTTGGCAGGTCCCTTGCCATGGCTTAACACCTGCCGTTCGGGAACACGGGGGACAGGGCACATGGCATCGACGGCAGGGGCAAAGCAGGCGGTGCTGGCCGAAAGCAGCCTGTTGCGGCAACTCACCGTCCTCCTGTTCTATTTCTGCCAGGGCATTCCGCTCGGTCTCTTCTACCTCGCCATTCCGGCCTACATGGCGAACGCCGGCGCGACGCCCGGCGACATCGCGGCCGTCATCGGCATGACCTCGCTGCCGTGGTCGCTGAAGCTGGTGAACGGCTTCATCATGGACCGCTATACCTATCTGCCGATGGGCCGCCGTCGCATCTGGATCGTCGGCGCGCAGGCGGTGATGATCGGCGGGATGGTGACCGGCGCGGTGCTGGCACCGGGCGGGACCGACGTATTCCTGCTGTCGGTGCTGGCCTTCGTCATTTCGGCGGCGACGACGTTTCAGGATGTCGCCATCGACGGGCTGGTCGTCGACATCATGACCGATGAGGAGCAGGCGCGTTCGGGCGGTATCATGTTCGGCGCGCAGGCGCTGGGCATGGCGGCCTCGACGGCGGTGAACGGCTGGATGATCGAGCACTCTGGCGTGGCGAGCGCCTATCTGCTCAGTGCGGCGGTGCTGGCGACGATCACGACCTATGTCGTCGTGGTGCGCGAGCGGCAGGGCGAAAAGCGCATGCCGTGGAGCCATGGCGTCGCCCATCCGCGCAATCTCGACATCCAGGTCGAGGCATGGTGGCCGCTGCTGAAACAGAGCTTCAAGGCGATCACCGCGATCTCCAGCCTGCTGATGATCCCCTACCTGCTGATGCGGGCGATGCCGGCGGGCGCGAACGAGGTCTACTATCCGATCCTGACCACCACGATCACCGGGTGGAGCACGTCGGACTACACCAACGTCAATTCGGCCGCGCAGCTGGGAGCGGCGATCTTCGGCCTGGTGCTGGGCGGTTGGATCATCGGCAAGGTCGGGCCGCAGCGTTCGGTCGGCCTGCTGTTGCCGATGTTCGTGGCGCTGTTGCTTGCTATCGGGCTTTCACCCGCCGAATGGTCGCAGTCCTGGTTCATGACGACGGTGATCTGGGTGAACGAATTTCTCGGCATCCTGCTGGCCATCGCGTTGATCCCGATTGCCATGCAGCTCTGTTCGCCCGCGGTCGCGGCGACGCAGTTCACGATCTACATGGCGATCGGCAACTTCGGTCGTCCGCTGGGGGCATGGGTCGCGGCGAAGACCACCGGCGGCAACAGCCCCGAGACGATGTTCTTCGTGATCGCGGGTGTCTTCGCGCTGGGTGCTGCCTTCATCTGGCTTGTCCGCCTGCCCAAGAAGTCAGCCGCTGAGGCCGAGGTGGTCGAGCACGAGGTCGCCCACGGCGCGGGTGTCGCGCCGGTCGAAAACTGATCTGGAGCCTTTGGGTGAGCGGTCAGACCGCTTCGAACGAGTAGCCCGCCGAACGGACGGTGCGCACGGGATCGTTGTTGCCGTCGGCGGCGATCCCCTTGCGCAGGCGGCGGATGTGCACGTCGACGGTGCGCAGTTCGATATCACTTTCCATGCCCCAGACCGCGTCGAGCAGCTGGTTGCGGCTGAACACCCGGCCCGGATGCTCCATGAAGAACTTCAGCAGGCGGAACTCGGTCGGGCCCAATTGCAGCGACTGGCCGCGGCGGGTGACGCGGTGGCTGGTCACATCCATCGCGATATCGCCGACTTCGAGCACTTCGCCCGCCAGGGCCGGGCGCACGCGGCGCAGGACGGCGGAGACGCGGGCGATCAGCTCGCGCGGGCTGAACGGCTTGGTCAGATAGTCGTCGGCCCCGGTTTCCAGGCCGCGGATGCGATCGTCCTCATTCCCGCGCGCGGTCAGCATGACGATGGGAACGTGGGCCGTTTCCTTGTCGCGGCGCAGGCGGCGGCAGATCTCGATCCCGCTGGTGCCTTCGACCATCCAGTCGAGAATCACGAGATCGGGTGCCTGCTCGGCGGCCAGCAGCAGCGCTTCGTCACCGTCGGGCGTGGAGACGACCTCGTAGCCTTCGGCTTCGAACCGGTATTGCAGCAATTCGGCGAGCGCGGTGTCGTCTTCGACGAGGAGGAGCCGGGGCGAGGGGCGGACGGATGGCAAGATGCGGGCCTTTCGTTACTGGTCGTGCCTGACTGACCTTGCCTTCACACCCTTAATGTTACCCCGTTATGACAATGATGCGACGGCAGCCTGACCGTTACCGCCGTGCATCAATGCCCGGTGTCATCGCCATCGGTCAGAGCTTCTGCTCTTCCCGATCGGGCGGGTATTTGCCGGTCGCGGCATAGTGGACCATTTCCGCGACATTGGTCGCATGGTCGCCGACCCGTTCGACATTGCGCGCGACAAACAGAAGCTGCGCGGCCGAGCCGATCGTGGCCGGGTTCTCGACCATGTAGGTGACCAGGTTCCGGAAGATGCTGTCGTAGAACGCATCGACCGTCGCGTCGCGGGCGATGACCTCACGCGCCAGCTGCGGGTCGCGCGCGGCATAGGCGGTCAGCACGTTGTGCACCATCTCGACCGCCACTTCGCCCATCGCCGGGATCAGGGTCAGCGGCTCGAACTTGCGGCGGCCCTCGATCTTGCCGATGCGCTTGGCGATGTTCTTGGCGTAGTCGCCGATCCGCTCGACCACGCCGGCGATCTTCAGCGCGGCGATGACTTCGCGCAGATCGTCGGCCATCGGGGCGCGCAGAGCGATGATGCGGACGGCAAGGCGGTCGACCTCCACCTCGAGCGCGTCGATCTCCTTGTCCCGCGCGATGACGCGTTCGGCCATGTCGTCGTCGCCGTTGACGATGGCGTCCAGCGCTTCCTGCACCGACAGTTCGGCGAGGCCGCCCATCTCCGCGATGAGGCCGCGCAAGCGGGTGATGTCTTCTTCAAAGGCCTTGACGGTATGTTCCATGCTCACCCGTAGCGTCCGGTGATGTAATCCTTGGTACGCTCTTCGCGCGGATTGGTGAAAATGTCACTGGTCCGGCCGTATTCCACCAGGTTTCCGAGGTGGAAAAACGCGGTGCGCTGCGAAACGCGGGCTGCCTGCTGCATCGAGTGGGTGACGATGACGATGGCGTAGCGACCGCGCAGTTCGTCGATCAGTTCCTCGATACGCGCGGTGGCGATGGGGTCGAGCGCCGAGCAGGGCTCGTCCATCAGAATCACTTCGGGATCGACCGCGATGGCCCGCGCGATGCACAGGCGCTGCTGCTGGCCGCCCGAAAGCGCGGTGCCCGAATCCGATAGGCGATCCTTCACCTCTTCCCACAGGCCGGCGCGGCGCAGCGATTGTTCGACGATGCCGTCGAGGTCGCCCTTGCTTTCGGCGATGCCGTGGATGCGCGGGCCGTAGGCGATGTTCTCGTAGAT
>CAYRLC010000144.1:5399-5886 GCA_964424995.1 uncultured Croceicoccus sp. | reverse complement strand
AGATGCCCGGTCTCGCGCGCGTCGGTCAGCAGGCGCAGCCCCTCGGCCAGAAAGCGCCGCTCACGCTTGCGGTGCTTCTTGTCGCGCAGGGAACGCAGGTATTTGACGGTGGGATTGGAAAGACCGGTTATGCGGCGCATCCGCCCGGGGTCCTCATTCTTCGCCGAAGCGATCCTCGACCAGCGTGCAGAGCTGGCTCATCGCATCCGATGCCGCCGTGCCCGACGTCACGATCTCGATCTCGTCGCCCTTGGCCGCGCCCAGCATCATCAGGCCCAGGATCGAGCCGCCAGCCGCCTCGTTCCCGTCGCGGATCACGCGCACCTGCGTTCCGGCGGGCAGCGCGGCCACCATGCCCACGAACTTGGCGCTGGCCCGCGCATGCAGCCCGCGCTGGTTGGCGATGGTGACCCGGCGGCGGAGCTCGTCCGCGGTATCGCTCATGCGTCCTGCCCCAGGAATTCGGAAGCGATGGTGATGTAGTTGC
>CAYRLC010000144.1:0-5389 GCA_964424995.1 uncultured Croceicoccus sp. | reverse complement strand
GCCCCGCCTCGCGCGCGGCCTTCACCGCCTGTACCACCGAAAGGTCGACGCGCGCGCCGGCCAGACGGATCAGCATCGGCAGGTTGATCCCGGCGATCACCTCCACCTTGCCGGCCTGCAGCAGCGAGATGGCGAGGTTCGAAGGGGTGCCGCCGAACAGATCGGTCAGGATGATCACGCCCTTGCCCGAGTCGGCGGCGGCGATGGCGTCGCGGATATCGTTGCGACGCTGTTCCATGTCGTCGCTGGGACCGATGCAGATCGGCACGACCTTGTCCTGAGGACCGACCACGTGTTCCATCGCGCGGACGAATTCTTCCGCGAGGTTTCCGTGGGTTACCAGAATTAGCCCGATCATGTGGTCCCTATGCAGTCCGTGTCCGCTGCGACACCCGGCCATCATGGCCGATGCCGATGAACCGGGAGTGGCCAGTCCGGCCCCCGGGGGTTGCCCTGTTCACGCGCGGGTCGCGCCTTCGACCAGATCGGTGGTGCCCGAGTCAAGGTTGCGATGGAACACCGTGGGCGAATGGCCCGCCGCGCGCAAGGCTTCGGCCAGGCTTTCCGCGGCGAATACCGAACGGTGCTTGCCCCCGGTGCAGCCGAAGGCGACGTTGACGTAGGCTTTGCCCTGCGCCTTGTACCGCGGCAGCAGCATCAGCACGAGATTGCGAATCCGCGTGAACGCCTCGGCCCAGGCCGGGTCCTGCCGGATGCGATCGGCGACCGGCGCATCGCGTCCCGTCAGCGGGCGCAGCGCCTCGTCCCAGTGCGGATTGTCGAGGAAGCGCATGTCGAAGACGAGATCGGCGGTGGGCACCATCCCGCGCGAAAAGCCGAAGCTCGACACCGTGACGGTCATGTCCTGCGGCGCGGTGGGGGCGTAGAGTTCGCGGATCGTGCGCTGCAGGTCGTTGGTGGAAAAGCGGGTGGTGGAAATGACGACATCGGCGATGCGGCGCAGCGGCTCCATCATCTCGCGCTCCGCCTCCACGCCTTCGGCCACGGGCCGGTCGCCCGCCAGAGGATGGCGGCGGCGCGTCTCGTTATAACGGCGTTCAAGCTCTTCCGACCCGCAGTCGAGGAACAGCAGCGAGTAGGCGATGTCCTCCGCCTCCGCCACGGCGGCGATTTCAGCCACGATGGCGCGCGGATCGAACCCGCGGGTGCGCGCATCGAAGCCGATGGCGAGCGGGGCGCTGCCGTCGCCGCTGCCATCGTGCCCCGGCCCGGGGGCGGTCTGCAGCAGGCGGCCGATCATGCGGACGGGGAAATTGTCGACCGGCTCCCAGCCCAGATCCTCCAGCGCGCGCAGGGCCGTGGTCTTGCCCGCGCCGAGCAGCCCGGTAACGAGCAGGACGCGGGTGGGCCGGGTGGGCGAATCGCTCAGCATCGCGGTCTTCTATGCTCCTTCGCGCTCAGGAGGTCAGCCCGTGGAGGCGAAGTGCCATCTCGGCACGGATCGCGGCAACGGGGCTGCCCGGCCAGAAGGCGAGACAGGGCAGGGCGCTTCCGTGGCGCGACACCTGCGGCAGGGCATCGATATGGCGGGGCGCGCCCTCGTCCAGAACCAGCACCAGCGCGGCGGGCGCCTCGGTACAGGGCATGGCGGCGATGCCGACGTTGCGTATTTCGATCAGCCCGCGCGTGTTGGGGTGGGGGAGGACCCAGAGCCGGCAGCCGCGCTCTTCCAGCAGGACGCCGTCGTCGCCGACGAGGGTCGCGCCCCGGTCGATCAGCGCGAGGGCGAGACTGGTCTTGCCGCTGCCCGGCTCCCCCTCGATCAGCAGCGCGCGCCCGTCGATGGCGACGCAGGTGGCCTGGTGCGCCTTCGCGCTCACTTGCCCGCGTCCATCATCGGCAACGACACCACCATGACCGCGCCGCTGGCTCCGTCGGCCCGGTCGCGGACCGCCATCGTGCCGTCGTGCGCGGCCACGATCGACCGCGCAATCGCAAGGCCGAGGCCGCTGTGGTTGCCGAACGCGGCTTCGGGGCGCACCGAATGGAAGCGTTCGAACACCGCCTCGCGTTCTTCCGCCGGGATGCCGGGGCCGTCGTCGGTCACCGTCATCTCGACCATGCCTGCCACTTCGGCAAAGGCGACGACGATGCGGCCGCCGTGCGGCGAGAACCCTGCTGCATTGTCGACGAGGTTTTCCAGCACACGTTCGAGCCGTGCCGCGTCGCCCATCACCATCGTGGCGCTGCTGGGCGCGCTGGCGACCTCGAACGTCAGGTCGCGCTCCTCGCCGATGCGGGCGGCCATCGTGCGCCCGCCGATGACGTTGCGGGCCAGCGCGAAGAGGTCGACCGGGGTGAAGGTGACGCGAGAGAGCTCGGCATCGACGCGGGTCGCCTCGGCAATTTCGGTGATCAGCCGGTCGAGCCGGCGCACGTCGGCCTTGGCGATGTCCACCAGCTGGTTCTTGAGGTTCGGATCGTCGACCGATTCCAGTGTGTCGAGCGCGGTGCGCAGCGAGGCGAGCGGGTTCTTCAACTCGTGGCTGACATCGGCGGCAAAGGCTTCGCCCGCGTCGATCCGTTCGCGCAGCGCGCCTGTCATGTCGGAGAGCGCACGGGCCAGCAGGCCGATCTCGTCGCCGCGTTCGGGGAGGCGCGGCACCACCACCTCGCGGTCGCGGCCGAGGCGCACGCGCGCGGCAGCGCGGGCCAGCAATTGCAGCGGCTGGACGATGGTGCGGGCGAGGAACAGCGATAGCTGGATCGAGAACAGGATGCCCAGCGCCAGCAGGATCAGCAGCGTCTGGCGCGCGGCGCGGACCGACTGGGTGATGTCGCCCGCATTGCGCATCGTCAGCAGCGTTTCGCCTTGCGGACCATATGGCGCGGCGGCGGTGATGACCGGCGTGCGATCGGGCGCATAGCGGAGCATGACCGCGCCCTGGCCCGCCTGTTCGGACACGAAGATCTCGGGCCATTCCGACTTCTTTGCCGGATCGGCGTCGTCTGCCGGATCATAGGGAGGCACCGGCGGCGCGCCGACGAGGAAGTCGACCGTGCGGTCGAGCCAGCGCGCGAAATCCTGCACCCAGGGTTCGCTCTCGGGATCGACGAATTCGAACGCGGGCGCGCCGACGACGAAGCTGTCGGTCTGCAGCTCGCCGACAGCGTTGAACGTGCGCAGACGCAACCGCTGTTCGCTACCGATGCGGGCGAGCAGGGCAGCATGCTCGCTCGACGGGGCTTCGGCCAGCGCGTTGGCGATGATCTCCACTTCGGATCGAGCGAGCTTGAAGCGTTCGGCGATCAGCTGCTTGCGATAGGTATCGAGGAAGAACAGACCGCCCAGCACGAGCCCGACGATCAGGACGTTGACCGCCAGAATGCGAGTGGTGAGCGAGAAACGCCGGGTCCAGAACAGGCGGTCGGGCGCGGGTTCCGTATCGCGCGGGGCGACGATCCCCGCCTCTGCCAGCGGGTCCTGCCCGCGATCCTTGTATGCTGGATCCGAAAGGGGATCAGTCGCCCGCAAAGCTGTAGCCTGCGCCGTAAAGCGTCGCGATGCCGGAGAATTCGCGGTCGACCTCGCGGAACTTGCGCCGCAGCCGCTTGATGTGGCTGTCGATCGTGCGGTCGTCGACGAAGACGTCGTCCTGATAGGCCGCGTCCATAAGCTGGTTGCGGGTCTTCACCACGCCCGGCCGCTGGGCCAGCGCCTCGAGAATCAGGAACTCGGTGACGGTCAGCGAAACCGGCTCGCCGTCCCAAGTGACGCGGTGGCGTTCGGGTTCCATCGACAGGCGGCCGCGGGTGATCAGTTCCGCCGGCGGCTCCTCGCTGGTGCCTGACAGGCGCGAGCGGACCAGTTCCTCGCGCCGCAACAGCGCACGGATGCGGGCGATCAGCAGGCGCTGGCTGAAGGGTTTGGCGATATAGTCGTCGGCGCCCATGGCCAGGCCGATCGCCTCGTCCTGTTCGTCGGTCTTGCTGGTGAGGAAGATGACGGGCAGCGAGCTTTTCTCCCGCAGGCGGCGCAGCAGTTCGAGCCCGTCCATGCGCGGCATCTTGATGTCGCAGACTGCAAGGTCGGGCGGATTTTCGATCAGCGATTCCAGCGCGGCTGACCCGTCGGAATAGACGCGTGTCTCGAACCCTTCGGCCTGCAGCGCGATGGATAGGCCGGTAAGGATGTTCCGGTCGTCGTCGACCAGCGCGATAACCTGCGCCATCAGTCTCCCCTGCGCGTGGCGTCTGGATGAAGATGCCTCATGCCAGCGGCTTGGCCAAAGGTAAACGGATTCGCCCCCGAAAGCCCCCGATTCGTTAAGGCGCGGATGCGGTAAAACGATGGTTCGACACGGTTATTCATCTCGCATGTGCACCGATAAACAGGCCGTTTGACCTCTTCCCGATGCTCGACTATGCGCAAAACCGGTTCCGGCTCATGCCGGAGGGATGGCTGCGAGAGGGAGAATTGCCGGCCGCCCGCCCGAGGGGATCGGGGATCGGATTGCCCGCCGTCGTTGTGCCGCCCGGCACCAGCGACCGGCAGGGCGCTGACAGGAGACAGACGTGTCGCTCACTACGCCGCTCGCCGCCCAGGGCATTGAAACTGGTGCGAAAATTCATGCCAATCTCGGAACCGCCGCGCTCGTCGAACAGGCCCTCGACAACGGCGAAGGCCGCCTCAGCAAGTATGGCGCGCTTGTCGTCGACACCGGCCGTTTCACCGGTCGCAGCGTCAAGGACAAGTTCGTCGTGCGCGACGATGCGACCGAGAGCACGATCAACTGGGGCAAGATCAACCAGCCGATGAGCGCGGAGCATTTCGCGAACCTCAAGGCCGATTTCATGGAAGCGCTGAAGGGGCAGGACGAGCTTTACGTCGCCGACCTGTTCGGCGGTTCGCAGCCGGAATACCGCGTCAACGTGCGCGTCATCACCCAGATGGCCTGGCACTCGCTGTTCGTGCGCACCCTGCTGGTCCGCCCGACGGCGGAGGAACTGGCCAGCTTCGTTCCCGAATTCACGATCATCAACCTGCCCAGCTTCAAGGCGGACCCGGAGCGTCACGGCAGCCGTTCGGACACGATGATCGCCGTCAGCTTCACCGAAAAGCTGATCCTGATCGCCAACACCGAATATTCGGGCGAGATGAAGAAGGGCGTGTTCGGCCTTCTCAACTACCTGCTGCCCGAACAGGGCGTGATGCCGATGCACTGCTCGGCCAACATCGGCGCGGATGGCAAGACCGCGATCTTCTTCGGCCTGTCGGGCACCGGCAAGACAACGCTTTCGGCCGATGCCAGCCGCACGCTGATCGGCGATGACGAGCATGGCTGGTCGGACGATGCGGTCTTCAACTTCGAAGGCGGCTGCTACGCCAAGATGATCGACCTCTCGCCCGAAGGCGAGCCGGAGATCT
>CAYRLC010000143.1:0-5931 GCA_964424995.1 uncultured Croceicoccus sp. | reverse complement strand
TGCAGCAGCACGCCCTTCGGCGGATCGACGCCAAGGCGGGTGAACAGTTCGGGATAGCGCAGCGGCAGCTCGACCATCTCGCGAAGCTGCTGAATGGTATCGCTCATGCCGCCGACGTCGTCGTAGTTGACCCCGGCGCGCGCGTCGCGCGGCTCCTCGAACTCGGCCTTCAGCTCGACTTCGGTATTCTCGTCGATGTGGACGATACCCTTGGGCGTGGTCGACACGACCTGAAGGCGAATCTGGGTCAGCGCATAGGCGGGCGCGTTGAACATGCGCGCGACTTCGGGCGGCATGTCCTGCACCCGCTGCTGCCCGCGGGTGGCGACAAGGTCGCCCGACACGATGGGCCGGCCGAAGAAGTTGCGACGCAGCGCCTCTGCCGGGCCCTGCAGACGCATTTCGCGCTGGGCGGGAGCAAAGACGACGCGGGTGGCGGGGCGCGATTCGGCTCGGCGGACCATCACGTGCTCGCCCGAACCGACTTCGGCATTGCCGCGTTCCAGGCCATCGAGCCGGATCACGTCCAGCCCTTCATCCTCGGGATAGGGGAGCAATACGCGGGCAGGGGTGATCCGCTTGCCCTCGATCTCGATCACGTCGCCCTCGGTCAAGCCCAGGGCAGCCATCGCGGTGCGGGGGATACGGGCGATGCCGTGTCCGGATTCTTCCTGTTTCGAAGCGGCGACCTGCAGCTTCACTTCGCGTGTGATCGACGCATTCGCATCGGCCATGAATGGGGTGTCCTCGTTTCTGTGCGATCCCGCCGGCTGGCGTTGATCTCAAAGGCCGAGATGGGGAGTGGTTCCCCGCGATGCAAACTGGGGCACGCTGCGGTGCCCTCCGAATCGGGCCAAAAAAAAGGCCCGGGCGGAAAGACCGACCGGGCCGTGTAAGTTTGGGAGAGGATGCCTGTAAGGCCCCTTCCAGATGGGGCAGAACGACCCATCTCGCAAGTGCGAAAAGAACAAACGAATTTGCAAAAAATGCAATCGTCAAACCAAGCCCCTGATAAGCGGCTCATTTTTTCGTCTAATCATCTTTTCCTCTAAAACATGCAGGAAATTGAATTGCGTTCATGTTGCGTTGCACAAACGTCAGGGTTCGATCGGCCGCCCGCAGCCACTACGATTCTCGGCACCTATCTTCAGTTCGACGGTAAACGGATATTCGCGGTCCGACATGCCGTCGGAGCACGGCGCGATCTGACCGGACAGGACCAGTGCCTGCCCGTCGAGCGTCGCGGTCAGCGAAACCTGCCCCGGCCCGGTTTCCTCGCGGGTATAAGGGACCGACTTGCCCTCCTGATCCTCGGGCGTGGTGTAGCGCATCCGCCCATCGCTGACGTGCAGTGCCCAGAACGGTTCGGTGCCCAGCGCGCGGAAGCTGGTGGGAAAGCCCGGCTCGTCCTCAGCCGCGTCGGGCACGAAGGGATCGTCGGCGGCGGTGTCGGTCGGCGACGGTGCGGGCGTTTCCGCGATGGCGCTTTCGGAAGCAGCCGGGGCGGGCGGCTCTCCCGACGTGCAGGCAGAGAGAAGCATCGCGGCGAGAGCGGTGCAGGCGGACGGAAGGCGGCTGTGCGACATGCCATGCGGCCTAGCACAACCCGTCCCCACCCGCGAGATGCCTGCCGCGAGATGCTTGCCCGGCGCGCCCCGCTCTGGCACCGGGCGAGGGCGCATCCCCGCGCCGCTTCGATGACAGGGCCTTCCAAACGATGACCGAAACGACCTGGCGCATGCCGCCCGAATGGCACCGGCAGGACTGGATCTGGATCGGTTTCCCGCACGATGGCGACGAATGGCCCGGCGTCTTGGCACAGGCGCAGGAGGAGATCGCCGCCTTCGCCAATGCCGTGGCCGAAAGCGGGCAGGAAGTCCGCCTGATCGTGCGCGACGCGGCCAACGAGATGCGCGCCCGCCAGCTCACGAGCGCGGCGGTCATGCTGGAGCGGCGGACTTACGGCGACATCTGGCTCCGCGATACCGGGCCGCTGGTGCTGACCGACGGGGCGGGCGGGCGCCGGGCGCAGCGGTTCGGGTTCAATGGTTGGGGCGGCAAGTACCTGATGGAGGGCGACCAGACCATCGGCGCGGAACTGGCCCAAGACGCCGGTCTTGCGGTCGAAAGTGCCGACTGGATCCTGGAGGGCGGGGCCATCGACGGCGACGGGACGGGCCTCGTCGTCACGACCGGGCAGTGCCTGCTCAACCCCAATCGCAATCCGTCGATGACGCAAGCCGGGATCGAGGCCGCGTTGATCCGTGACCTCGGGTTCGATCGGGTCCTGTGGCTGGGCGACGGACTGCTGAACGACCATACCGACGGGCATGTAGACAACCTCGCCCGTTTCGTCGCGCCGGGGACGCTGGCGGTGCCGGTGGCGAGCCGGGCGGACGATGCCAACTGCGCAATCTATGACGACGCGCGCGATCGGGCTCGCGCTTACGGGCTGACGGTGGTCGACGTACCTTCGCCGGGCCTGGTTACCTCGGGCGATTTCGTCGAGCCGGCCAGCTACATGAACTTCGCGATCACGACGCACCTCGTCGTCGTGCCCACGTATGGCAGCGTGCACGATGCCGACGGGGTCGCCGCGGTGGCGGCGCTGTTCCCGGACCGGCAGACCGTGGGTATCAGGGCCGATGCGGTGCTGGCGGGCGGCGGCAGCTTCCACTGCGCCAGCCAGCAGATGCCCGCCTCCTGACGCGGCGGGCCTATTCGCCCGAAAGCTGCGCCGCCAGTTCGGCCAGGGCCTGCTCCATCTGCCGCGTGCCGTAGGGCTTCACGATCATCGGGACGCTGGCGAAACGTTCGGGGATGGTCCCCTCGCCGCCGTAGCCCGATGCGAAGATGAACGGGATGCCCGCCTCGTGCAGCCGCTCCGCCGTGGGGGTCGACGTTTCGCGCCCGAGGTTAAAGTCGAGCACGGCCAGCTCGATGTCCCCGCCGTCGAGCGCGCGCGCGGCATTGGTGTTGCTGGCCGCCAGCACGACATCGCCCGCGCCCAGTTCGCGCAGCGAATCCTCGGCATCGAGCGCGATGAGCGCGCTGTCCTCGACCAGCAGCACCTTCTTGCCGCGAATGATGTCCCCGCCGCCGGCGACATCCACCTTGACCGCCACCGGTTCATGCTCGCGCTCCTTGGAGCTGGCGATGTAGCGGGCGGGCAGGACGAAGCACGCCTCGAACCCGGGCATCTTGTAGTAGGTATGCGCCTCACCGCCCAGTTCGTGGGGGATCGATGTCTCGATGACGGTGGTGCCGAAACCGCGCCGCTTGGGAGGCTGGACAGCGGGGCCGCCCGATTCGCGCCAGTTAATCGTCAGCGAACCGTCGTGCTCGATCTTCCAGTCGACGTGTACCGTCCCGCTGTCGCTGAGCGCACCGTACTTGGCGGCGTTGGTGACCAGCTCGTGGATCACCAGCGCCATGACGGTGAACGCATCGGGCGTGATGGCCACGTCCGGGCCGGTCATGCGGATCGACTGGCGGTCCGCCTCGAAATAGGCCTTGCCCTCGGTGGTGATGAGGTCTTCCAGCCGGCCCGGGCCCCACTGGTCGGCGGTGAGCTGGTCGTGCGCGCGGGCCAGCGACTGGATGCGCGAATCGAGCGTGGCGATGAACGTCCCGACATCGTCCGCCTCGCGACTGGTCTGCCCCATCAGTGCGCGGATCAGCGCGAGGATGTTGCGGACCCGGTGGTTCAATTCGCTGATCAGCAGTTTCTGCTGCTCGGCGAAACGGCGTCGTTCCTCGCTCGCCTGTTCGGTGAGGCGCAGCACGACTTCCAGCAAGGTGGAGCGGAGCGCCTCGGCGACGCGCATTTCGGTGTCCTGGAAGGGCAGCGCCTCGCCGCGAACCAGTTCCGACCATTCCTCGAAGCTCTTGCGCGGGGTCAGGCGCGGGCCGTTGGGGCCGTACTCGACATCCTTTTCCTGGTTGCCGGCCCAGCGCACCGCGCGCAGCTGCTCGGCGCGGAACAGAACGACGTAGTCGCGCGGGCGGCGCGAAATCGGGATCGCCATCAGCCCGGCGGCCTTGCTGCTGTAGGCCGCCGCCTCGGGCAGGATTTCGGTGATGCGGTTGGTGGTGAAGATCTGCCCCGCCTCGCGCCGGTTGAGCGCGCCTAACAGGGTCTTGAACTGCTCCTCGTCGGGAGTCAGGCCGGACAGCGAGAGGCTTCCTTCGACGTAGACACCGACCCCGTCGGCAGGAATGGCGTCGATCACCAGGTCGCCCATCCACTGCGCATCGTTCAGCCGCTCGCTGTCCTGCGCGGCAGCGGCCATCAGCCGGTCGGCGACGCGGCGGGCGCGATCCTCGTAGGCGGCGATTTCGGAATGGAGCCGGCTTTCCACCAGCAGCGAGAACATCTGTCCGAACAGTTCGGCAGCACTGCGCTCGGCAAAGCTGGGCAGGCGCGGGCTGTAGTGATGGCACGCGAAGAGCCCCCACAGCTTGCCGTTGATGATGATCGAGATCGACAGCGAGGCGCGCACGCCCATGTTCTTCAGGTATTCGACGTGGATCGGCGACACCGCGCGGAACAGCGCCAGCGACAGGTCGAGCGGTTCGGGCTCGCTCACCGGTTCGATCGGGCGCGGCACGTCGTTGACGTCGGCGATGATGCGGAAGACGTTGCGCACGTACAGCGTTCGCGCCTGCTTCGGTATGTCGGACGCCGGGAAATTGAGCCCGAGGAAGCTGTCGACCCCCTTCTCCAGCGCTTCTGCCACCACTTCGCCCGAACCGCTGGGCGCAAAGCGATAGACCATGACGCGGTCGAAACCGGTCAGCAAGCGCACCTGCCGCGCGCCTTCGCGCAGGATGGTCTGGAGCGAATCGGCGTTCTGGATGCGCGTCACCATCGAACGCACGAGCGAGGATACCTCGATCTCGTCGCCGCGCGCGGGTTCGCATTCGATGACGATGGCCCGTCCCGAGAAATGGATCGCCACGTCGAAGGTCTTGCCGCCCTCGAGCAGGCGGAGCGAGAAGATGCGTTCGAGCGCATCGTCGCCGCGCAAGTGCGAGGCGCGGTCGCGAAGCGAGCGCATCGCGTGGGGCAGGAACAGTTCGTTGAGCGGGCGACCGAGCAGGGCGTTCGGCTCGATGCCGACATAGGGTTCGGTATTGGCGGCGCGCTGGATGATCCAGTCGGCCCCCACCGTCAGGAGGAAACCGAAGGGCTGGATCGAGCCGGGGATATGGATCGGCTCACGGTCGCAGTTGGTCAGGTCGACGTTTGGCGACCCCGAGATGACTTCGTTCAAGGAAGGTCCCCAGCTTGCGCCAATGCGGCGCGGCGGAACGTCTGGAAAGTTTCGATGGCAGCGTCAACGATCTCTTCGCGCCAGTCGGGTCCATGACGCGATGCTTCGGCATCGAGCGCGGCGCAGAAGGCCTGCCACCGTGCCGACATGTCGGGATCGGGAGAGAGATAGCGCGTGGGGAGTCCGGCGGGAACCCGCTGCGCCAGCACCCGCCCGCCAAGGCGCGAACCCTCCATCACGTACTGCACGCCCCATGCCGCGACCGGCGAGATCACCGGCGCGAGCAGCGGTGCCGGTATGGCGAGGGCCAGCGCGGCGAGATCGTCGACAAGGCGGGGGAGGCGCGGGTGCCACCCTGTCCAGCCAAGGCCGGTGACGCCCAGTTCCAGCCGCGGCAGGGCCGAGGCGTGGGCGAGCAGGAAGCGGCGGTAATGCTCTTCGCTCGACAGGTCGTATGCGGCAAAGGACTCCTCGGTCGCTTCGTGCATCGAGCGGGTCCGGTCGCGCAGCATGAAGCGCACCGACGCGCCCGGCGATCCGGTCGTATCGTTGCAGGCCACGGGTTCCGGCCCATGCTTGAATTCGTCCCGCCTTGCGGCCTGTGACCCGGATTGCACCGCCATTCGTCCTTTCCGACGACGTGCGGGCCAACGCT
>CAYRLC010000142.1:0-5971 GCA_964424995.1 uncultured Croceicoccus sp. | reverse complement strand
GCGGCGCATGATCTTGCCCGAGCGGGTCTTGGGCAGGCCGGGGGCGAACTGGATCGCATCGGGCGTGGCGATCGGTCCGATCTCCTTGCGCACCCATGCCCTCAGCTCGTCGCGCAGCGCCGCGTCGCCTTCCTCGCCGGCATTGAGCGTGACGAACGCGTAAATGCCCTGGCCCTTGATATCGTGCGGCATCCCGACGACCGCCGCCTCGGCCACCCTGGGGTGCGCCACCAGCGCGCTTTCCACCTCGGCGGTGCCCATGCGGTGGCCGGAGACGTTGATCACGTCGTCCACCCGGCCGGTGATCCAGAAATACCCATCCTCGTCGCGCTGCGCGCCGTCGCCGGTGAAATATTTGCCGGGATAGGTGCTGAAATAGGTCTGGAAGAAGCGATCGTGATCGCCCCAGACGGTGCGCATCTGGCCCGGCCAGCTCTGTGTGATGACGAGATTGCCCTCGGTCGTGCCGTCCAGCACCTTGCCTTCTGCGTCGACCAGTTCGGGGAATACGCCCGGCAGCGGCCTGGTGGCTGAGCCGGGCTTCGTTTCCATCGCACCCGGAACCGGCGCGATCAGCGCGCCACCGGTCTCGGTCTGCCACCACGTATCGACGATCTCGCACCGCCCGCCACCGACCACGCGATGATACCATTGCCACGCCTCGGGATTGATCGGCTCTCCCACCGTTCCAAGCAGGCGCAGCTTCGAAAGGTCATGCCGCGTCACCGGCGCATCACCTTCGCGCATCAGTGCGCGGATGGCCGTGGGCGCGGTGTAGAACACGGTGACGCCCAGCCGCTCGCTGGTTTCCCAGAACCGCCCGGCATCGGGATAGGTCGGGACGCCGTCGAACATCACCGTCGCCACACCGTTGGAAAGCGGGCCGTAGACGACATAGGAGTGACCAGTGATCCAGCCGACATCGGCGGTGCACCATAACAGGTCGTCCTGCTTCAGGCCGAACAGCAGATCGGTGGTGAGCGTGACCCACAACAGATAACCGCCGGTGCTGTGCAGCACGCCCTTGGGCTTGCCGGTCGATCCGCTGGTGTAGAGAATGAACAGCGGATCTTCCGCATTCATTGGCTCGGGCGGACAATCGGCATCGACCCCTTTGCTCAAGTCGTGCCACCACCAATCGCGGCCCTCCTTGAGATCGACCTCGGTCGTCGTCCGCTGTACGACGATAACCGTTTCGACCCCGCCCGCCTTTGCACAGGCCGCGTCGACATTGGCCTTTAGGGGAACCGACCTGCCGCCGCGCCTGCCTTCATTGGCGGTGATAACGAGCTTGGCGCCGCAATCGGAAATACGATCAGACAGACTATCGGGTGAAAAGCCACCGAACACCACCGAATGTACCGCGCCGATTCGTGTGCAGGCAAGCATGGCGATCGCGGCTTCGGGTACCATCGGCATGTACAGGATTACCCGATCTCCCTTGGCGACTCCGCGGCCCTTCAACACATTGGCGAAACGACAGACTTCCGTATGCAGTTCGCGGTAAGTGAGGGTTCGCCCCTCGCCCGGCTCGTCCCCTTCGAAAACGATGGCGGCGTTGTCGCCACGGGCATCCAGATGGCGATCGAGGCAGTTGACCGAAACATTCAGTTCGCCGTCGGCAAACCAGCGAATGCCGAAGTCGGCTTTGTCGAAGCTGCTTTCGTTCGCGCGGGTCGGGAAGCTCTCCCAGTCGAGGCGGCGTGCCTGATTTAGCCAGAATGCGTCCGGGTCGCGGGCGATGTCATGATGCATCTGGCGTAGAGTATCGGCTTTGTCGATCATGCCGAGTTCCTTGTCGTCGAAGGCCCTGCTGCGAACGAGGAGACGGCGCTCGGTCCCGTTATCGAGGCTGAACATCCCGCCCCGTCCATCGACCGCATCGAGGATCAATTGGGTGTGTTTCCAAGCCGCGAATTGCGCGCTGCCGATATAGACCGGGATATCGCCGACCTTGCCGATCAGCACGTCGCGCTCGCCGATGCGGAATTCGGCGCGCGGATAGATCATCGGGCTCGATCCGTCGCAGCAACCGCCCGACTGGTGGACCAGCACCGGGCCGTGACGGTCGACGATTTCGGCCAGCAGCGCCGCTCCCGCCTCGGTGGCAATCACACGGCGAACCAAAGCGGCCCGCCCCATTTTTCCCTCGTCCTGCTCGTCACCGTTCGCCATTATACGGTCAGGTCGAGGACGACCCGCCCTTCGATCTGGCCCTGCCGCATACGGTCGAACACCGAGTTGATGTCTTCGAGACCGGCAGTCGAGATCGTCGCCTTCACCTTGCCGTCGCCAGCGAATTCGAGCGATTCCTGCAGGTCCAGCCTGGTGCCGACGATGGAGCCGCGTATGGTAATACCGTTCAGTACCATGCCGAAGATGTTGAGCGGGGAATCACCCGGCGGCAGGCCGTTAAGCGCGACGGTGCCGCCGCGCCCGATCATGCCGACCGCCTGTTCAAAGGCCTTTTCGCTCACCGCGGTCACCAGCGCGCCGCGCGCGCCTCCGCTGGTCAATCGCCTTACCGTCGTGGCGGGATCATTGTCCGTCCGTGCGTTGACCGTCTCCACCGCACCGAGCCTGCGGGCGAGGTCGAGTTTGGCGTCGTCGACGTCGACGGCGACCACCTTCATCCCCATGGCCACCGCATATTGTACCGCCATATGGCCGAGACCGCCGATGCAGGAGATGACGACCGCATCGCCGGGCCGGGTATCGGTCATCTTCAGGCCCTTGTAGACCGTCACGCCCGCGCACAACACCGGCGCGATTTCGTTGAAGCCGACATTGTCCGGCAGGTGGCCGACATAATTGGGGTCGGCCAGCACGTAGTCGGCGAACCCGCCATTGACCGAATAGCCGGTGTTCAACTGGCTTTCGCACAGCGTCTCCCATCCACCGAGGCAGTGCGTGCAGTGACCGCAAGCGGTGTAGAGCCAAGGCACGCCGACCCGGTCGCCTTCCTTCACGTGGGTCACGCCCTTGCCCACAGCGGAGACAAAGCCCACGCCTTCGTGGCCCGGGATAAAGGGCGGCTCGGGCTTTACCGGCCAGTCGCCTTCTGCGGCGTGGAGGTCGGTGTGACACACACCGGAGGCCTGAATGGCAACCTGGATCATGCCGGGCTGGACCTCGGGAACCGGAACTTCCTCGATCCGCAGTGGCTCGCCAAAGGCGCGCACGACGGCGGCTTTCATGGTCTTGCTCATGACATCTCTCCTGTAGTTTTATCGTTCGAAGGCCGGGCGGCGGGCGAAACTCCGCGTCGCCGTGCCCGGGCTGTTCGCCTCAGAAGAAGCCGAGCTTCTTCGGGCTGTAGCTGACCAGCATGTTCTTGGTCTGCTGATAGTGGTCGAGCATCATGCGGTGGTTTTCGCGCCCGATGCCGGACTGCTTGTATCCCCCGAAGGCCGCGTGGGCAGGGTAGGCGTGATAGCAATTCGTCCACACGCGACCGGCTTCGATCGCGCGGCCGAACCGGTAGCAGGTGTTCGCATCGCGGCTCCACACGCCGGCACCAAGGCCATACAGGGTATCGTTGGCGATCTGGAGCGCTTCCTCGTCGTCCTTGAAGGTGGTGACGGAGACGACCGGGCCGAAGATTTCCTCCTGGAAGATGCGCATCCGGTTATTGCCCTTGAAGATCGTCGGCTCGACGTAATAGCCGTCGGCGATCTCACCTTCGAACCGAGCGGCCTTACCGCCGGTCAGCAATTCGGCGCCTTCCTGTTTGCCGATGTCGATATAGGAGAGGATCTTTTCCTGCTGCTCGGACGATGCCTGCGCCCCGATCATCGTCGCCATATCAAGCGGATTGCCTGCGACGATCGCTTCGGTGCGCGCGATCGCCTTTTCCATGAACCGGTCGTAGATGCTCTCGTGGATCAGCGCGCGGCTGGGACAGGTGCAGACCTCGCCCTGATTAAGCGCGAACATGACGAAGCCTTCGATGGCCTTGTCGAAATAATCGTCATCCTCGCGGCACACGTCGGAGAAGAAGATATTCGGGCTTTTGCCGCCGAGCTCCAACGTCACGGGAATGAGGTTCTCGCTCGCATACTGCATGATCAGGCGACCGGTCGTCGTCTCTCCGGTAAAGGCGATCTTGGCGATCCGGTTGCTGCTGGCAAGCGGCTTGCCTGCCTCAAGGCCGAACCCACTGACAATGTTGAGGACGCCGGCGGGAAGCAAGTCTGCGACCAGCTCCATCCATACGAGGATCGAAGCCGGGGTCTGTTCGGCCGGTTTCAGCACCACGCAGTTTCCGGCCGCGAGCGCTGGCGCCAGTTTCCATGCCGCCATGAGGATCGGGAAGTTCCAAGGGATGATCTGACCGACCACGCCAAGCGGTTCGTGGAAATGGTAGGCAACCGTATCGTGATCGATCTCGGAAATGCTGCCCTCCTGCGAACGGATGCAACCCGCGAAATAGCGGAAGTGATCGATGGCCAGCGGAATATCGGCCGCCATCGCCTCGCGCAGCGGCTTCCCGTTATCCCATGTCTCCGCGATCGCCAGCTTTTCGAGGTTCTCCTCCATTCGGTCAGCGATGCGATTGAGGATCTGGGCGCGCTCGCCCGCGCTGGTGCGGCCCCAGGATTGCTTTGCGGCGTGCGCGGCATCGAGCGCCGCCTCGACGTCGGCCGCCTGACTACGCGCGATCTTGCCGACCGGTTTGCCGGTCACCGATGAAATGTTGTCGAAATAGCGCCCGTCTTTCGGGGCCACCCACTTCCCGCCGATGAAATTGTCGTAACGCTCCGCGAACGGTGCCGCCATTGATGTGGCGGGATTGGTCTGCATGTCCATGATATCATCCTCTCGAAATCGCCGGGCCCTCCCGGTCGCGAGGATGATGGTTCCGTCAAACCTAATGGATTAACAGAGGGCGCCATTGGTGAGGAGGTGAGACTGTCTCACTATTGAGACAGTCGGGCCGTGCTTTTCAAATCAATCGCGCAACAGGCCCGCCTTATCCATTCGGCGATAAAGCGTGGCCCGACCAATACCGAGCAATTTCGCCGCCTTCGTCGCATTCCCGCTAGCCTGCGCCAGCGCCTGCCGCAGCACGGCTCTTTCCGAGTCGTGGAAGGAAATGCTTTCGTCGCGCCCGAGAATGTCCGAAGCCGTCCGGCGTGCTTCGAGACAGGCATCCGTAAGCCCGAAGCGATGTCGCGCCGCAAAGGTCGCGCCAACTACGAGATCGTCGCGATCGACTGCCAGAAGGGCCGCATCGCCGCCGGGCAAATTGGCGTCGATGATCCGGTGTGCGGCGAAATGCTTGCGGAACACGCCGCTCTCGATCCGGCGCGCCGCATCCTGCACGATCTTCTGTACCAATATGCCCATTGCAGCGCTGTGATCGTCGCGACAGTTCGAGATGTCGAGCGCACCGACAAGTCGGCCGGTCGCATCGCGAACCGGTGCGTCCATGCAGCTTATGCCGATATTGCGGGTGGCGAAATGCTCGTCGCGGTGGATCGTGACGGGCCGCCCCTCAATCAGGCAAGTGCCGATACCGTTGGTGCCTTCGCGGCTTTCGCTCCAAACCCCGCCAGGGGTCAGACCGACCCGGTCGAAGAGTTCGCGATCACCTGCTAGGCTGCGCGCTTCTAGAACGACACCGTCATTATCGGACAGCATGACGGCACAGCCGGTCGCGGAAACGGTCTGGAACAGCTGGTCGAGAAGAGGCCGCGCGACATCCAGCATCAACTCGTGGCGCTGTCTCCGTTGAGTAAGGTCGCTACCGGAGACGAGCTCCAGCGTGCGATTGGCCCCGGCGTCGAGGCCGTGCTTGAGGCTGGAACGACACCAACTCGCCGCGACAAGCGAATGCGCGGCACTGGACGAGGATTGCAAAACCTCTTCGACAATCGCTTCGTGTCGCTTTCCCATCGTCTCCGGATATCGCAACATACATTCCCCAAGTGGCATGCCGTCTGACGTGAGCTTCGCCTGAATCCGACCG
>CAYRLC010000141.1:0-6023 GCA_964424995.1 uncultured Croceicoccus sp. | reverse complement strand
CTGGTCGTAGATGTGTTCGATCAGTTCGGTGCGGCTGACCACCTTGCCCTTGTGATGCATGAGGTAGGACAACAGCTTGTATTCCTGCGCGGTCAGCTTGACCGGTTCGCCGTTCAGCGTGACGCGGCCCGACCGCGTGTCCAGCCGCACGTCGCCGGCGGTCAGTTCGCTGCTCGCATTGCCCGAAGCCCGGCGGATCAGCGCGCGCAGGCGGGCGATCAGTTCCTCGGTCTGGAATGGCTTGGCGAGGTAGTCGTCGGCCCCGGCGTCGAGCCCGGCGACCTTGTCCGACCAGGAATCGCGCGCGGTCAGCACCAGCACCGGAAAGTTGCGACCTTCACGGCGCCACATGCCGAGCACGGTGAGGCCGTCGATCTCGGGCAGGCCGAGGTCGAGCACGACCGCATCGTAATCTTCGGAAGATCCGAGAAAGTGGCCGTCCTCGCCATCGGTGGACAGGTCGACGGCATAGCCGGTCTGTTCCAGCGTGGTCTTGAGCTGGTTGCCCAGCGTCGGCTCGTCCTCGACAATCAGGATTCGCATAGGCTCTCCGTCGCGGCGGGCAGTCCCGGATGGGATGGGCGCCCGGCTTGTTCATCTACATGAACAGATGGGAGCAGGAAAAGCTCCCCGCAACCTGAACGGACGATTTGTGGCGGACCGGAAAGGGCAGGAGACAGCGCGGGGGCCGGAGCCTGCTCCGACTTACTTCATCACGTTGATGATGCGGCCCGTGCGGGCATCGACGTCGACGAATACGACGCGGCCATCCTTGATGAACTTCAGCCGGTAGGTGTTGGCCACGAACTCGTCCATGCCGAGATAGTCCATCCCGTTCATGCGCGGCAGGACGCTGTTCTCGATCTGGCGCAGGGTCTGCACGTTGCCCGCGCGAAGTTCGCGGCGCGCCTCGCCCTGCCCGTCGCGCTTGCCGCCATCGGCCAGCGCGGGCGGGCCACCGGCCAGGATGCCGAGGGCGATGGGGGCGAAAAGGGCAAGGCGGGTCATGCGCTTCATAATGAGGTGATGCCTAGGGCCGGGGCATTGAACAAGGCGTGAATGTTGCGTTCGCGTCCCGTCAAGCCCCGGCTGTGGCCTTATCGCACCAGTTCGAACTTGGTGTTCAGCGTCACCGTGGTGGACACCTGACCGGGCCGGGTCGGGGTCGATTTCGCCTCCATCGCGATCGGCGGCGGGGCGGGCGGCGCGCCGTAGAACGGCTGG
Source organism: uncultured Croceicoccus sp. (assembly GCA_964424995.1). Taxonomy (GTDB): domain Bacteria; phylum Pseudomonadota; class Alphaproteobacteria; order Sphingomonadales; family Sphingomonadaceae; genus Croceicoccus. The sequence continues at coordinate 4,799 of CAYRLC010000141.1, read as the reverse complement.
GTGGAGCCCATCGTCTCTTCCACCGACAGCAGCTTCACGTCGGAATACCCGGCCATGCGGGCATAGTCGCGGGCCTGCGCGAAGGCGCGGGTCATCGCCGCCTTGCGCGCCTGGTCGCGGCGGCTGGTGTCGTCGATCACGCCCCAGGTCGGGCCGTTGATGTTGTTCGCGCCCTCGCTCACCAGCCAGTCGAGAACCGGCCCGATATTGTCGAGATCGCGCAGTTCCACGGTGACGGTGTTCGTCGCGTCATAGCCGAGGAACGTGGGCACCCGGCCGTTGTTGTAATTGTACTGCGGATTGAGGCTGATGCCGCTGGTCTGCACCCGCTCGCGCGGGATCTTCAGCGCATCCAGCCGCTTCAGCACCTTGTCCATCGCGGCGGCGTTCTGCTGCATGGCGGCCACCGCAGTTTGCGCGCGGCTGGTGACCCCGGCGCTGACGATCGCCTTGTCCGGATCGCCCAGCACGTCTTGCTGGACCTGGATCTCGGCAACAGGACCCTGCGATACGACGCTGACCTCGACCGCCGCCAGAGCGGGCGTGGCGGTCAACGCGGGGGCGGCCATGGCGGCCGCCAGCCGGACGACGTGAATTCTTTTCATCAATGGTTCTCCCAAATGCTTCCATCGGAATGCCCGGTTGCTGCCGCTTGTTCCCTGAACGCATGCTTGCGGGCGCGCCTGGCCCCGGCTAGGCGGCGGCGATGGCACAAGCTCCGATCCTTTCGTGGGAAGGCCTCGGCCTCCAGCAGGGCGGCGGCTGGCTGTTCGGCGGGCCGGACAGCACCAGCGCGTCCGGCGGCCTCGACCTGCACATCGCCCCGCGCGACCGGCTGGCCCTGATCGGCCGGAACGGAGCGGGCAAGACCACGCTGCTCAAGCTCATCGGCAACGAGATCGAGGCGGATCGCGGTAAGCGTTCGGTCCAGCCCGGCACCCGCGTCGTGATGCTCGAACAGGAACCCGACGTCGCCCGCTACGCGACGCTGATGGACTTTGCTCTCGCCGGCAACGACGCCCCCGCCCCGCACGAGGTGGAAGCGATCGCCGGGCAGCTGGGCATCGACATGAGCCGCGATGCGAAGAGCGCCAGCGGCGGCGAACGGCGCCGCGCCGCCATCGCCCGCGCCCTGGCGATGGAACCGGACGTGCTGCTGCTGGACGAGCCGACCAACCACCTCGATCTCGCCGCGATCGACTGGCTGGAGGGCTGGCTCAACCGCTACAACGGTGCCTTCGTCGTGATCAGCCACGACCGCACCTTCCTCACCCGCCTGACGAAGGAGACGCTGTGGCTCGACCGCGGCAACTTGCGCCGCCGCGAAGTCGGCTTCGGTGGTTACGAAGCCTGGGAAGAGCAGGTCTACGCCGAGGAAGCCCGCGCCGCCGAAAAGCTCGACGCCCGCCTGAAGCTGGAGGCGCACTGGCTGCAACGCGGCGTCACCGCCCGGCGCAAGCGCAACATGGGCCGGCTCGAAAAGCTCTACGAAATGCGCGCCCAGCGCGCGGCGATGGAAAGCCCGCAAGGCGCAGCCAAGCTGAAGGTCGTGGCCGACGATACCAAGACCAAGGCGGTCATCACCGCCGAGCATGTCTTCAAGTCCTTTGCAGATCGCACGATCATCAAGGACTTCAACTTGCGCATCCAGCGGCAGGACCGCATCGGCATCGTCGGCGCGAACGGCGCGGGCAAGACGACCTTGCTCAAGATGCTGACCGGCGAGCTGGAGCCCGACAGCGGCACGGTGACGCTGGCCAAGACGCTGAACGGCGTGATGATCGACCAGCAGCGCAGCCTTTTGAGCCCGGAAAAGCGCCTGCGTGACATTCTGGCCGAAGGGGGCGACTGGGTCGACGTGCGCGGGGTACGAAAGCACGTGCAGGCCTATCTCAAGGACTTCCTGTTCGACCCCGGCCTTGCCGATGCCCGCGTCGGCACCCTGTCGGGCGGCGAGCGTTCGCGCCTCCTGCTCGCCCGCGAATTTGCCCGCACCTCGAACCTGCTGGTGCTTGACGAGCCGACCAACGACCTCGACCTCGAAACGCTGGACATGCTGCAGGAGGTCATCGCCGACTACGAGGGCACGGTGCTGATCGTCAGCCACGACCGCGACTTCCTCGACCGCACGGTGACGGTGACGCTGGGCTTAGACGGCAGCGGGACGGTCGACGTGATCGCCGGCGGCTATGCCGACTGGGAAGCCAAGCGCAAGAAGCCCGTCGCCGCGGTGAAGGACGCGAGGAAGCCCGCCGCCGCGCCGCCGCCCCCGCCGCAGAAGAAGACCAAGCTCAGCTACAAGGACCAGCGCGACTACGAACTGCTGCCCGCGCGGATCGAGGAGCTGGAAGCGCTGATGGCCGCGGACGAGGCGGCGCTGGCCGATCCTGCGCTCTACACCGCCAACCCGGCGAAATTCGCGAAGCTGACCAAGGCGCTCGACGACAAGCGCGCCGAGAAGGAACGCGCCGAGGAACGCTGGCTGGAACTGGCCGAAGAGGTCGAGGGGCTGGAGGGCTGAGCCCGCACCGATCCGCCCCGACCCGCGCCTGATCTGGGCAAACGGCGGTTGTACCGGCCGCCACACGCCGGTCCGGATCGCGCATCGATCAGGGCGCTTTGCCTTTTCGGCGCGGATCGCCATGATGGGGGAGACCTCCCCTCATCGTGGAATTCCGACATGATCACCATCTACCATCTGGGCAAATCGCAATCCGACCGCATCGTCTGGCTGATGGAGGAACTGGGCCTGCCCTACCGGCTGGAATGGTTCGACCGCGGCGAGGACGGGCTGGCGCCACCCGCATACCTCGCGCTGCATCCCGCGGCGATGGCCCCCGTGATCCGCGACGGGGAGCTGGTGCTGGCCGAATCCACGGCCATCGTCCAGTATATCGCGAACCGGCACGGCGGCGGCAGGCTGACCGTTGCGCCCGACGAGGATGGCTATGCCGACTACCTCTACTGGCTGCAGTTCAACAACAACCTGCTGACCGGCTTTTTCGTCGAGCGTGCGCTGCAAACGGCTGGCAACGGGCATGACGGCGGCATCATCGGCACCGTCGTGCGGCGGCGCACCGAGGGCCTCCTGCGGCAGATGGACGATCATCTGGGCCGGCAGGAATTCCTGGCCGGTAACGGTTTCACGCTGGCGGACCTGATGTCCGGTTTCGCGGTGACCACACTGCCGATGTTCGGCGATGCGGACATGCTGTCATCGTTCGCTAACCTTCAGGCCTTTGGGCGCCGCCTGATGGATCGGCCCGCGTGGCAGCGCGCGATGGCGATTGCCGGGCCGCAAGCGACCCGCCCCGACTGATCGGCGATGCTGCCGGCACCGAAGCCGGGCCGACCGCGATTTGCGTGAGAGACCGGTTGCGAAGGATGACGCGAGGAAGCCCACGCCCCGCCGCACGCGTTGCTTCTACCCGTCGCTTCCAAAGCTCTCTCGACAGGCGTATGATGCCGCCATCGACGGCTCCAGCCGTTGGAGCCGCATAACACGCCGAGAAGGGTTTCGACCCTCATGCAGGAGGTGATCATGCGTCGTCCTCATATGCCGGAATACCACGTCAACTGGGCCCCGTTCCTGGCGGCGGCCGCAGCGGTGACGCTGGCGCTGATGGTCATGTGGTTCTTCTACCAGCCATGACCCCGGCGACGACCGCCCCGTCCAAAGCGGCGGGACGGTCGGACTGGTGGTCTAATTCTAATGGAGCGACACCAAAGCCCGCGCTAAAAGTGCTGAAGACAAGAAATCGGCCTCTTCTTTTCGCGCCAAACCTACCACTACCTGCACCACAATAAATTAGGCCCCTGTCAAGACTTGGCATGGCAGATAGCCGCGATGAACCGCATCGATACCCTTCCCCGCCTCGCTGTGCTTATTGATGCCGAAAACACATCCCCGCGCATCGCAACACGGTTGTTTGAAGAGATCGCGACTTTGGGCGAAGCAAGTGTACGACGAATTTACGGAGATTTTGCGGACGAGCGACTCAAGGGCTGGGCCAAGATTCTCGCCGACCACGCAATCATCCCCCAGCAGAATTTTTCGCTTACAGTAGGGAAAAATGGGGCTGATATTGCGCTGGTGATCGATGCGATGGATCTGCTGCACAGTGGCAGGTTTGCTGGCTTCTGTCTCATTTCATCCGACAGCGACTTTACACGCCTGGCTGCCCGTATTCGCGAACAAGGTCTTGACGTCTTTGGATTTGGAGAGGCCAAAACGCCCAAAAGCTTCCGGCAGGCATGCAAGCGTTTCGTGTTGACGGAGAATTTGCTGCCTGCACCTGAACCAGTGACTTTGACGTCCAAGGTCGGGCTTGAACCATCCATTGAGTCCAAACTGGCGCTGCGTAAGCCGGCCAATGCAACGGATATGGTTCGTCGCGCTATCGCACAGCTCGAGGACGACGAGGGCTGGGTCCATCTCGGCGGTTTAGGATCGAGACTCCTGATGATGGACCCGGAGTTCGATCCCAGAACGTACGGTTGCGCCAAACTCACCACGTTGATCGAAAAGGCGGGCGGATTTGAGATACGTCGCGGTAGCGGAATGTCTGTGCAGGTTCGGCAACAGACAGAGGTGCGGTCAGGTTGAAGCAACCCTCCTCAACCCAAGGTTTGATGCGCGAAGCTAGTTACGTATCTACCTAGCTAACGACGTCCCTACGCGTTGCCCAGCCGCACCTTTTCCGCCGCCACCCAAGCGTCCACCCTGCGCGCGAGCAGGCTGAGCGGCATTTCGCCTTCGGCCACGATGGCGTGGAAGCCGGGCAGGCTGAAATCCTGGC
>CAYRLC010000140.1:0-6067 GCA_964424995.1 uncultured Croceicoccus sp. | reverse complement strand
GCCCGGCCATCGCCGCGACGAAGGCGGCGCGCAGGGCCACCTCGGTCTTGCCGAAACCGACGTCGCCGCAGACCAGCCGGTCCATCGCGCGGCCTTCCTCCAGATCGGTGAGCACGTCGCCGATGGCGCGTTCCTGATCGTCGGTCTCGTTCCACGGGAAGCGGTCGACAAAGGGGTCGTAGCTGTGCGGATCGGGCGCGATGACCGGCGCCTTCTGCAACGCGCGCTTGGCCGCGGTCGCCAGCAGTTCGTGCGCGATCTCGCGGATGCGCTCCTTCAGCCGGGCCTTGCGTTTCTGCCAGCCTTCGCCGCCCAGCCGGTCGAGCGGCACGTTCTCCTCGCCGCTGCCGTAGCGCGAGAGCACGTCGAGATTCTCGACCGGCACGTAGAGCTTGTCGCCGCCGTGGTATTCGAGCGCGACGCAATCGTGCGGGCTCTTGCCGACGGGGATCGATTCAAGGCCGAGATAGCGCCCGACGCCGTGATCGATGTGGACGATGTGGTCGCCGGGCTGCAGCGCCTGCAGCTCCGCCATGAAGGCGTCGGCGTCCTTCTTGCGCTTCTTGCGGCGGACGAGCCGGTCGCCCAGCAGGTCGCGCTCGGTGATCAGTTCGATGTCGTCGCCGGCAAAGCCCGATTCGAGGGGCAGGATGACCGCGACCGGGGTCTTCTTCGCCGCGATGCCCAGCGCCTGCTGCCAGGTGTCGGCGACGGCGAGGTCCTTCTTGCCCGCTTCGCCCAGCTGGCTGACGATGCGGCGGCGCGCACCTTCGGAATAGCAGGCGAGGATCGCGCGCTTGCCCGCGTCGGCCTGTGCTTGCAGGTGCCTTGCGCCCGCTTCGTAGACGTTGTCGCCGCGCGTGCGTTCGGGGGTGAAATCGCGCGAGGATGCGAAGCCGAAGTCGACCGTGCGCGCCGAATCCGGTTCGGCGAAGATCGAGGTGCGGTGGACCGGCCACTCGGCCAGCTTGCCCTCGAACTCCTCGCGGCCGAGGTAGAGTGCGTCCGACGCCAGCGGGCGATAGGCGCCCGGGCTGGTCCGCGCGCTTTCGGTGCGAGCCTTGTGATAGTCGACGATCTCGTCGAGCCGCTCGTCACCCGCACGCAGGGCGCCGCCGTCGATGATCGTGACATCGCCGCTGGAAAGGTGGTCGAACAGCGTCGCCAGCTTGTCCTCGAACAGCGGCAGCCAGTGCTCCATCCCCGCCAGCCGCCGCCCGTCGCTCACCGCCTGATACAGCGGATCGCCGGTGGCCGCCGCGCCCCAGCGCTCGCGGTAGCGGCTGCGGAAACGCTTGATCGATTCCTCGTCCAGCAAGGCCTCGCTCGCCGGGAGCAGCAGGTGCCGCTCGACCGTGCCGGTGGTCCGCTGGGTGTTGGGATCGTAAAGGCGCAGGCTCTCCAGCTCGTCGCCGAAAAAGTCGAGGCGCAGGCCCGCCTGCTCCCATTCGCCCTTGTCGTTCCTGGCTTTCAGGCCGGAGGGCACGATGTCGAAGATCGAACCGCGCACCGCGAATTCGCCCGCGTCGATGGCCGTGTCGCTGCGCGCATATCCTTGCCTCTGAAGCAGGCCGATCAGGCTTTCGTGGCCGATCTCGGTGCCGATCTCCAGCATCCGGGTCGCCTGTCGGATGCGGAAGGGGGTGAGCACGCGCTGGAGCACGGCATTGACGGTGGTGACCAGCAATTGCGGGCCGCTCCGCTTGCCCTGCAAGGCTTGCAGCGCGGCGAGGCGCCGGGCGCTGACCGACAGCGCGGGGCTGGACCGGTCGTAGGGGAGGCAGTCCCACGCCGGAAACTCGATCACCTCGATCTCGGGCGCGAAGAACGGGGCGGCATCGGCGACGGCGGTCATCGCCTGTTCGTCGGGCGCGATGAAGACGGCGCGGGCCGGATCCGTGCCATGCGCGGCGGCACGGGCGAGGTCGGCGAGGACGAGCGGCAACGCCCCGCGCGCAAGCGAGGACAGCACCAGCGGATTTTCCGCGGCGATGATGCGATTGAGATCGGTCATGTCTAACGGGGACTATCTGGTCGCCGGCCTGTTCCCGCGCAAGGGCGTTTTGAACGCGCTTCGCTCAGCGGTGGATGTGAACGTAGTCCAGCCGCTTCATCGCCTCCATCAGCGGGCCGTCGAAGCGTTCGGGGGTCGGTTCGGTTCCGATGGCCCAGGCCATGATGTGGACGTCGTCTTCCTCGATCAGCGTCTCGAACCAGTCGCATTCGGCATCGCCCCACGTGGCGTGGTGCTTGTCGAAGAAGCCGCCGATCATGAAATCCGCCTCGCGCGTGCCGCGATGCCACGCACGGAACCTGAGCCTGCCGAGACGAGCGCTGTCCACCATGGCGCGCGCCTACCCCCGTGGACCGCCGGGCGCAAGGCGCTATAGCACCCGCATGCGTCCCGAAGTGCTCAACCCCCTGTTTGCCGGTGCGGACAGCCTGAAGGGCGTGGGGCCCAAGCTGGAAAAGCCGCTGGGCAAGCTGGGCCTGACGCGGGTGCGCGATTTCGCTTTCCATCTGCCGGACCGCTTCATCGATCGCCGCGTCATCGCCAACCTGGACGAGGCTGCGGTGGGTGAGAACGTGATCGTCGAACTCACCCCGACGCAATACCGGCAGAGCCGCAGCGGGCGCGGGCCGTTCAACGTGATGGCGAGCGATGCGCTGGGCAATGTGGTGTCGCTGACCTATTTCGGGCGCGCATCGCATTCGGCCAGAAAAGCGCTGCCGCTGAATGAAAAGCGCTGGGTCGCCGGGCGGCTCGACCAGTATGGCGACATGCTGCAGATCGTGCACCCCGACCACGTGAGCGAGGACGGCAATGCCGCGATGGGCACGATGCGGGAGCCGGTCTATCCGCTGTCCGACGGGCTGACCCAGAACCGGATGCAGGCGCTGGCGCAGCAGGCGCTGGCCGATGCGCCGGAGCTGCCCGAATGGATCGACGCGGGGCAGGTGGCGCGCGGGGACTGGCCCACATGGCGCGAGGCCCTCGTGCGCGCGCACGCCGGGCCGGACAAGGCAGCGCGGGACCGGCTGGCCTACGACGAACTCTTCGCCTCCGCCCTCGCGCTGATGCTGGTGAAGGCCGACAACCGGCGGCGCAAGGGGGTGCCGCTGCGAGGCGACGGGCGGCTGCGTGGGCATTTGCGGCTGCCGTTCGACCTGACCGGCGCGCAGAAGCGTTCGGTGCGCGAGATCGAGGACGATCTGGCGCAGCATCACCCGATGTTGCGGCTGCTGCAGGGCGATGTCGGCAGCGGCAAGACGGCGGTGGCGCTCCACGCCATGCTGATCGCGGTCGAAAGCGGCGCGCAGGCGGCGATGCTGGCACCGACCGAGATCCTGGCCCGCCAGCACTACGACACGCTGGTCGAGATGGCGCGAGGCACCGGGATCGAGATCGCGGTTCTGACCGGGCGCGACAAGGGCCGGGCGCGGGAATCGATCCTGATGGGACTGCTCGACGGCAGCATCGACGTGGTCGTCGGCACGCATGCGATCTTCCAGGACAGCGTCGCTTACAAGAACCTCGCGCTTGTCGTGATCGACGAGCAGCACCGCTTCGGCGTCAACCAGCGGCTGCTGCTGCAGCAGAAGGCGCGGGGGACCGCTCACTGCCTTGCCATGACCGCAACGCCGATCCCGCGCACGCTGACCCTCGCGCAATATGGCGAGATGGAAGTCTCGAAGCTCGACGAACTGCCGCCGGGTCGCCAGCCGATCGATACACGCGTGGTCGCCAACGAACGGATGGGCGATGTCGTCGCGGGCCTGCGCCGCCACGTGGGTGAGGGGAAGCAGGCTTACTGGGTCTGCCCGATGGTGCGCGAGCACGAGACCGAGGACATCGCCGCCGCCGAGGAACGCTTCGACACCCTGCGCGCGGCGCTGGGCGAGAACGCCGTCACCCTCGTCCACGGCCAGCTACCCGCCGAGGTGAAGGACGCCAACATGGCCCGCTTCGCCAGCGGAGAGGTGGCGGTGCTGGTGGCGACGACGGTAATCGAGGTCGGCGTCAACGTGCCCAATGCCTCGCTGATGGTGATCGAACAGGCCGAACGCTTCGGCCTGGCCCAGCTGCACCAGTTGCGCGGGCGGGTCGGGCGCGGGGCGGAAAAGTCGGTCTGCCTGCTGCTGCGCGGCGATGCCCTGTCGGAAACCGGGCGGGAGCGGCTGGCCCTGATGCGCGAGACGCAGGACGGGTTCAGGCTGGCGGAGGAAGACCTGCGGCTGCGCGGCGGGGGCGAGATCCTGGGAACCCGGCAGTCGGGCGAACAGGCCTTCGTTCTCGCCGCGCCCGAGCAGATCACCGAACTGCTGGAGATTGCCCACGCCGACGCGCGGCTGCTGATGGACCGCGACGGCGGCCTGACCGGCCCGCGTGGCGAGGCGGCCCGCATCGCGCTCTACCTGTTCGAGCGCGATTACGGAGTGCAATTGCTGCGCGGCGGTTAGGTCGCCGAAACGGTCATCCGCACTTGCCCGAATTCGCGGCGGGCCAGCGCATCGGGCGCAATGGTGAACTGCAGCACGCCGGTGCCGAAGAAATGGCCGAGCGTGTCGTTGCCGCCGAGTTCGAGCAGCAGCACCTCGCTCTCCACGAACGGGCCGACATGGCCTTGCACGAAGCTGGGCGTGCCGAGCATCCGGTTCGGCGCTTCGCGAGTGGCGAGGCGGTGGGCCGCGCCGGCGCGTGCGATCCAGTCGCCCGGAATTACGCTCGCGGCCGGGCCTTGTGCACCGAGAGTAGCGTTGATCGCCGCGCTGACGAGATCGGCGAAGACCGGCTCCAGCGTCGGGCGCAGCATTTCCATCCAGCCCCACATCTCGTCGGCGGAGATCTGCGGTACCGCCTCGAACGGTTCCTCGCGGCTGGCGACCGCGTAGAGCATGCGCGTTTCATCGAGCCACTGCATGACTTCGGCGGGCTGGTCGGGGCTGCGCATCAGGTCGAGCAGCCAGGCGCAGACCGTGCGCACCGCCGACCAGTCATGCGGGAAGGCGGCATAGGGCCGGGCGAACGGCGCATCCTGTGACAGGGCGACCGGTCCGTCGATGCGCGAAAGCTGGGCGCCGATGGCGTGGCCGGCGTGCCAGTAGGGGCCGGCGGCCTCGTCCAGCGTGACGGCGCAGGCTTCGAACGCCCACTGCGGCAGGCGGCGCGGGATGATGCCTCGCACGTCATGGTCGGTCCCCGCACAGATAGGCCAGGCCCAGATCGCCTGGCTGCCGTATGCGGGCGGCAGGTCTTCGGGCATGGCCACGGGCGCGAAACCGTCGGTCGGTCCGGCGACATGGACAAAGCGGTAGGCCATCGGCCGCGACCAATCGAGGTCCATGAACAGGTAGAGCACGCCGTCGCGGGGCAGCAGGCCGGTGTCGTCATGCGCGGCCAGCGCGCCGCAATCCCACTGCATGATGAAGGTGAGCGGGATTTCGCCGCCCTCCGTCTGCGCGCGGGGCCAGGCGAAGCCGGCAGGTGCTACCGGGGTGCCGCCGTAGAAGGAAAGACCCGGTGCGGCATGGGGCGGGAAGACCTCGCGCAGGACAAGCGCGTGCTGGCGCGCCGCATCGACCGGCGAGGCCGCGCCGTTATAGGCATAGGCGGCACGCGCTGGAGGCCATGCGGGTTGGGTTTCGGGTTCGGTCGCGGCAACCGGTTCGGAAGCGACTTCTTCCGGCCACGCGGTGCTTTCGGGTTCGACGATCGCTTCGGCTTCGCATGCGGTTCTGGCGTCGAAGACGGGTTCAGGCTCGAAGGACGGCTCCTCGATGGCTGGCTCCTCTGAGGTCGGGCCTTCGACAGCAGGCTCCACCGACCAGACATCGGTCGGATCTTCTGCTTGCAGTTCGATGGAATCGTCCACCGCCGGCTCGCCATTCGTTGCGGTGGCAGCCCATTTCTCGTCTGCCAACCGGGCCGGCGTGGCGTTCACGTCGGTGCTGTCCCATGGTTCCCACGCAAAGTCGAACATGTCCGATCCCCAAGGGTCGCTTTCGGGCGCATCCTCCGGTTCCGGGGGCGCGCGGCTGGTCAGCCAGGCCGGGATGACCGGCAGCT
>CAYRLC010000139.1:0-6096 GCA_964424995.1 uncultured Croceicoccus sp. | reverse complement strand
GACCGCGTCGGCACCCAGCGTCAGCGACAGCAGGCTTTCGACGAGGCCCGTGCACGAACCGCAGCTGGCCGAAGCCTTGCAGGTGGAACGAACCGTATCGAGGCTGTGCGCCCCGCCATTGATGCACGCGACGACCTGCCCCTTGGAAACGCCGTTGCAGCCGCAGATCTCCGCGTCATCGGAAAGAGCAGCAACGGCGGCATTAGGGTCCAGCGAGTTGCCCCCGCTTGCAAAGGCCTGCCCGAAGATCAGCGCCTCGCGGATGGCGGAGACGTCCTCCTCCTTCTTCAGGAGGTCGAAATACCAGTTGCCGTCGGCGGTATCGCCATAGAGCACCGCGCCGACGATCCGGTCGTCCTTGACCACCACACGCTTGTAGACGCCGCGGCTGGCATCGCGCAGGACGATGTCCTCGCAGCCCTCGCCGCCCGAGAAGTCGCCGGCCGAGAAAAGGTCGATGCCCGACACCTTCAGCTTGGTCGAGGTGACCGAGCCGCCGTAGCCCGAGGGCGTGTCGGTGGCATAGTCGGCAAGGCTGCGGCACATGTCCCACAGCGGCGCGACGAGACCGTAGCACAGGCCGCGGTGCTGGACGCATTCGCCCACGGCCAGAACGTCGGGGTCGGAGGTGACCATGTGGTCGTCGACCATGATGCCGCGCTCGACATCCAGCCCCGCTGCCTTCGCAAGGCCGGTCGCCGGGCGGATGCCCGCGGCCATCACGACGATGTCGGCGGGGATGATCGTGCCGTCTTCGAGCAGGACCGCCGAGACATGGCCGTTGCGCCCGATGATCTCCTTGGTATTGGCGGCGGTCAGGATGGTCTGGCCGCGGCTTTCCAGCTCGTGCTTCAGCAGGTAACCCGCCGCCTCGTCGAGCTGACGCTCCATCAGGGTGGGCATCAGGTGGACGACGGTGACCTTCATGCCGCGCAGGGCCAGGCCGTGCGCGGCTTCAAGGCCGAGCAGGCCGCCGCCGATGACCACCGCCCGCCCCGGCTCACCATCGGCGCCGCCCTTTTCGGCCGCACCCAGCATCTTGTCAACGTCGTCGAGGTCGCGGAAGGTGACCACGCCCTCCAGGTCCTTGCCCGGAACCGGGATGATGAAGGGATCGGAGCCGGTCGCGATCAGCAGGGTGTCGTAGCCTTCGACCCGGCCGCCGCGGGTGACGACCTGCTTGTTCTTGCGGTCGATGCCGACGACCGGATCGCCCGAGACCAGTTCGATGTTGTTGTCATCGTACCACTCGCGGGTGTTGATGACGATCTCGTCGAAGGTCTTCTCTCCGGCCAGCACCGGCGAGAGCATGATGCGGTTGTAGTTCACGCGCGGTTCGGCGCCGAAGATCGTCACGTCAAAACGATCGGCATCGCGGGCGAGGATCTCCTCCACCGCGCGGCAGCCGGCCATGCCGTTGCCGATGACGACGAGCTTGCGCCCGCGAGAGGGCGCTCCGGTAGCCCCGCTTGTCTCAGTTGCGACGGTCACGTTCATCCTCGGTCCTTTCGCGCAGACGCAAAAAAGCCGCCAAGATCCGTCAAAGGAGCAGCAACCCCTTGATGGTTCCGGGCGGCTTCGTTGCCACGCAATGTTGAAATGGGTTGCTGCGATCTGCCGTGTCGGTCCGCCAGTGGACGACGCAATCGCTGCCGTGTGAACTTTATAAACGATTCGGCCGGTGGCGGGCAAGCCGGTTTTTGCACTGCAGCAAGATTGTCGCCCGACTGCTTGCCGGAGCATTGGCGGCGGCCGGGGATGCCCGCCCGAGGCCGCCGCCAGTGCCGCGTCCCGATCCTCCTGCAGATCGGGACGCGTGTCGGCGATCGGTCGCCGTCGATCAGAATGCGAAGCCGGTCTGAATCCACAACTTCTCGACATCGCCCGACAGCGGCCAGGTATCGGCGTTGTAGCTCGCGTACTTCACCAGCACCGGGTAGTTGCCGACCTTGAAGCCCAGCGTCGCATCCCATTCGTCGCCGTAATCGACATTGCCGACATCGCTCTCGAACTTGTGGTAGGTAACGCTGGCGTTGAGGCCGGCGATCGCCTTCACGCCCGGGAAGGCAAAGGAAATGCCGCCGTAGTAGTCCTGCAACCCGTTGGCGGGCGTGTTCAGGAAGACGTCGGCAAAGCCGTTGAACTTGTGCAGGGTCGCCATCGGGGTCGAGAAACCGATGCCGTTGTCGCTGCCCAGCTTCTCGTAGCCGGCGATCAGCTTGAAGCCCTTGATCGCGGCGCCCAGCTCGGCGTTGATGTAGTCGGCCGAATAGTCGGCGGTGTGGCCCTTGTAGTCGGTCTGCCTGGCATAGCTGGCGACGAAGGTGATCGCGACCGGGCCGCTGATCGGCAGCTTGCCGGCGGCGATCGCGCCGTAGGTCTGGCTCGACGGAGAGGCTTCGCCGAGGTCGTAGTCGAGCAGGTAGGCGAAGGCGGTGAGGTCGATTTCCTTCACCTTGCCCCCGCCGTTCAGCAGCACGAATTCGCCGTCGAGCGCGGTGCGGGCCCCGGCATCCTGACCGAAGATGGTGCGCTGAGAAATCGAATAGGTGGCGTCGAGATAGGCCTGTCCCAGTTTCGCCGTGCCGCGGACCGCGTCGAAAGTCTGCTCGTTCTGGCGCCAGCCGACGTTGCCGACGAAGCGCTGGTTGCCGAGGTTGATGCGCTGGCGGCCGATCGTAATCGAACCATTCTTGCCGGCATAGCCGACCTGCAGGCGGTTCAGTTCCAGCGTCTCGGGGTCGGCGACGACCGAATAGGGTTCGGCGCCGAGGTAGCCGTTGTTGCCCGCGATCGTGTCGTTGTAGTGGTCATCCACCGCGACAGTGCCTTCGGCTTCGGCCAGGACCGAGAAGCCTTTCGCCTTCAGTTCGGCGCCGAACTGGACGCCGATGGTAATCGCGTCGGCATCGAGGTTCATATCGTCCTGGTCGACATGCTCGTAGCGCAGCAGGCCTTCGAGGATAGTGTCGAGAGTGACACCCTCGCCGAGAGTGATGGGCTCGCCCGGCTTGGCATGGGCGGTTCCCGAAAAGGCCATGGCCGAAACGGCGGCGCACACAACGATCGATTTCCTCATGTCGTTACCTCCTTGAGCGGCGCCGGCCCCCGTTTTCGAGTGACCGGACGGCGCGGTTTCCCTGAAAATCCTCGGGCCTCGACCCTCGGCTCGTGCGCGGCATCGTTGCCGACAGCATGGCGTGGAGGCGGACCGCTCCCTGATGGAGTCGGGCCGCATAGAGATCGTCCGCATCGGGGGTGGCGCCGTTGCCAGCCCCCTGCCCCGCATCGTCGTCGGGGCACGGTGTAGTCAGCCTCTTGATCCGCCTCGGCGGACGGGATCGGCATAGGCCCCGCAGCACAGCGCGGCCCGAAGCCGGAAGCGAGCCTCCGGCCGGAAAGGAGCGGATCGGCCGGACCGACCCGCGAGCGTCAAGTCAGACGGCGGAAACCCGCCCGCCGCGGTATCAGGCAGCCTTGGCCGCCGGTCCGTGATCATATTCGGCCAGGAAGTGCAGCACCTCCTGCCGGTACTGGTAGAACTGCGGATGCTCGAGCAGCTCCTTGCGGTCGCGCGGGCGCGGCAGGTCGACCTTCAGCACCTTGCCGATGGTCGCGTTGGGCCCGTTGGTCATCATCACCACGCGGTCGGCCAGCAGGATCGCCTCGTCGACGTCGTGGGTGACCATGATCGCAGTGACCTTGGTGCGGTTCCACACTTCGACCAGCACGTCCTGCAGGTCCCAGCGGGTCAGCGAATCCAGCATGCCGAACGGCTCGTCGAGCAGCAGCAGGCGCGGGCTCAATGCAAAGGCCCGGGCGATGCCGACGCGCTGGCGCATGCCGTTCGACATTTCGGCTGCCATCTTGTCCTTGCTGTCGGCAAGGCCGACACGGTCGAGATAGTAGTCGACGATGTCGCGACGCTCGGCGCGGGAAGCGTGCGGGTAGACCCGCTCCACGCCGAGCGCCACGTTCTGGCGCGCGGTCAGCCACGGCATCAGGCTGGGGGCCTGGAAGACCACCGCCTTGTCCGGCCCCGCGGAGCTGATCTCGCGGTTGTCGAGCACGATGCCGCCGCCGCTGATCTCGTTGAGGCCCGACGCCATGGTCAGCACGGTCGACTTGCCGCAGCCCGAGTGGCCGATGAGCGAGACGAACTCGCCCTTGTACATGATCAGGTTGAAGTCGTCGACGACCTTCAGCGGGCCGTTCGGGGTCGGGTAGACCTTGTCGAGCTTGTAGAATTCCAGGTAGCGGTTCTCGACCGCGCTCTTGCCCGCGTCCTGATAGGCCTTGGGCGGGCCGTCGGCGGCGGATAGGTCGAGCGGTGCTACACCGGGCAGCGCGACCGTGCTGTCCTCGCCCGCCGCCTGCTGGTTGAGCGTCGAAAGGTAGTGGACGATCCGCGCGCGCAGGGCCTTGAAGTGATCGTCGTCGTTCACCGCCTCGCGGTCGCGCGGGCGCGGCACGTCGACCTCGAAGATCTTGCCGATGCGTGCCGACGGAGCAGGCGTCAGCACCGCCACCCGGTCGGCCAGCAGCAGTGCCTCGTCCACGTCGTTGGTGACGAGGATGATGGTGCGCTTCTCTTCCGCGCGGATGCGCTCGATCTCGTCCTGCAGCTTGGCGCGGGTCAGCGCGTCGAGGGCCGAGAGCGGCTCGTCGAGGAGGAGGATCTCCGGCTCCATCGCCAGCGCCCGTGCGACCGAGACGCGCTGGCGCATGCCGCCCGAAAGCTGAGCGGGCTTGCGATCCATCGCGTGACCCAGCCCGACCAGTTCGACCTTCTGCCTGACCAGCGCCTGGCGCTCGGCACGCGGACGATCCCTGTGCACCGCTTCCACCGCCAGTTCGACGTTCTGGCGAACGGTCAGCCACGGGAACAGCGAGTACGACTGGAACACCAGGCCCCGGTCGCGGCCCGGCCCGTCGATCTGCTGCCCGCGCAGCAGGATGCGGCCCGCGTCCGGTTCGACCAGCCCGGCGACGGTGTTGATCAGCGTGGTCTTGCCCGCGCCGGAAAAGCCCAGGATGGCCACGAATTCGCCCTCTGCCACGTCGAGCTCGATGCCGCCGAGCACGTGGCTGACGCCCCCGCTCTTGCCTTCGTAGCTCTTGGTCACGCCCTGAAGAGAGAGAATGGGGAGGGAAAGGATCGGCTGCTGTTCCATGACGGGTCTCCTGCCTTCCGGGCGATCAGACGGTGCGGTTCTTCGAAACGGCGGCCTGCAGCGCCATCATGATCCGGTCGAGGCCGAAGCCGATGAAACCGATGACGACGACGGCGAACATGATCCGGGCCAGCGACTGCGAAGAGCCGTTCTGGAACTCGTCCCACACGAACTTGCCGAGACCGGGGTTCTGCGCGAGCATTTCGGCGGCGATCAGCACCATCCAGCCCACGCCCAGCGACAGGCGCATGCCGGTGAAGATGTAGGGCAGCGAGGCAGGCAGGACGAGGCGGGTGAGCTTGGCGAAAAGGCCAAGACGAAGGACGCGGCCCACGTTCAGCAGGTCCTTGTCGATGCTGGCCGTGCCGACCGCGGTGTTGATCAGCGTCGGCCACAGCGAGCAGAGCATGACGACCAGTGCGGAGATCACGAAAGCCTTGGGCAGCAGCGGATCGGCGCTGGTGATCATGGCCGAAATGACCATCGTCACGATCGGCAGCCAGGCGAGCGGGCTGACCGGCTTCATGATCTGGATGAGCGGATTGATCGCGGCGTTGAAGCGCGGCGACAGGCCGGCCAGTAGCCCGATCGGCACCGCCACCAGCGTCGCCAGCACGAAGCCCAATGCCACGGTCTCGAGCGAGGTCAGGATCTGGTCGGGAAAGGTCGGCGGGCCGGAATACTCGAAGTCCTGCACCGCGCCGGGATTACCGGCGGCGATGGCGGCAGCGTTGCGCGCGTCCTGGTCAGCGTAGAACTGAGCCTCGGCGTCCTTGGCCGCGGACCATTCCCCGGTCAGGGCGATGCCCTGCTCAAACACTTCGACCGGGCCCGGCAGCGCGCCGAGAGAGGTCTCGACCTGCGGAGCGAGCGCGCCCCACATCGCGAGGAAGCCCAGGATACCGATCATCGGGGCGATGAG
>CAYRLC010000138.1:0-6100 GCA_964424995.1 uncultured Croceicoccus sp. | reverse complement strand
TGCTTGGGCTTTGAAGATAGAGAACTGCTCAGCTTGGGGCTAAGCAATTGGGCTATGATTAAACTATAAAATAGAAAACTTAACTGAATATGAAGTTATTGTGAGCGTTTGAAACGTGCAAAACGTTTATTGAAACTCGCCACACGACCTTCGTTACTGGTTTGACGTTGCTCACCTGTATAGAACGGATGTGAAGCACTAGAAATATCCAAAGTCACATAAGGATAAACTTTGCCCTCGTACTCTTTGGTTTGACTGCTTTGCAGGGTACTACCAATAACAAAGTAGGCATTGGCATTGGTGTCGTGGAATAAAACTTCACGATATTCAGGATGGATATCTGGACGCATAGGATTTCTCCGAACAAAAAGGTGAGATGATAAATTTATTTAAAGAAATGTTATAACATAACGTTAATCTTGGCAAATAAAACCCATCTCTGGGCTTTATTTTTAACATCACCTTGTTCAGTGAAACGCTGAGTTTAGTCTCGTGATGGAACCAACTCTTCAAAAATATCATTTAAATTGTCATGCACTTTTAAATGAATCAGATTCCAATAATGTCCAGATACGGTACGATTCACCATGAGGGTATCGGGCGAAGGTTTGAAGACATCCCAGTATTTCAGCGAACTTTTGACCAGTTCAACCCCATCATGGTGGGCAGAGTTTTCTGCAAAGTCATAATGTGTGGTCAGTGGACGCATCAACACTTCTAGCCATTGCAGATATAAATCTTCAGGGAATTTACCCCGCGCAGAAATTGCCTGCAACGCATCTAAATGCTGTTCAATTTCGGCAATGTCTTGTGCACGTGCGGCATGAATCAGTTGTTTAAAATGATGTACTACATCGCTCGACAGAGTTTTCACACCGCCGTAGTCGTAAATAATGACTGAACCATCTTCACGGAAGGCAAAATTGCCTGGATGCGGGTCGCAATGGAAGCGTTTTAAATAAAAGATTTCTTGGCCCATGGCACGCAGTAAGCGTCGCCCCAAAGTGTTACGGGTGCGCTGTGACCATGTACTGGCGGTTTCAATACTTTCGCCCTGTTCCAAACTTAAGGTTAAAATGTGCCGTGAAGAATAGTCTTTGAAAACCTGTGGAATAATAATTTTATCATCCAAAGCTGCGTGAAATGTACGTGCTACTTCAAGGTTTTGTGCTTCGATTTGATAATTCAGTTCATTGTCTAAACTTTCCTGAATTTCCTGAAACAGACGGTCTTGCAATTTACGGTCTATTTTTA
The DNA here is from genome assembly GCA_964424995.1 of uncultured Croceicoccus sp. Lineage (GTDB taxonomy): Bacteria > Pseudomonadota > Alphaproteobacteria > Sphingomonadales > Sphingomonadaceae > Croceicoccus. The sequence continues at coordinate 4,846 of CAYRLC010000138.1, read as the reverse complement.
ACACACCCATTAAGCGCAAGGCTAAACGGACTTGTTTTAGGTCGCTTTCACAGGCTTCATCCACCCCTGGATATTGCACTTTAACCACCACTTGTTCGCCATTGGGCAAAATGGCTTTATGCACTTGTCCAATCGAAGCGGCTGCAAATGGCGTTTCATCAAAGTGTTTAAAAATTTTATCGAGTGGTTTACCGAGTTCTTTTTCAACTTGTGCTTTAATTTCGGCAAAAGGCATAGCAGGCGCTTGGCGTTGTAATTTACTGATGGCTTTAGCGACTTCAGGCGGAAAAATGTCTTTATATTGTGAGGCAATTTGCCCAACTTTCATGACTGCGCCTTTCATTTCACCTAAAGTATTGGCAATTTGGACACCAATATCTTGAAACAATTGGCTGCGTGCCGCATTTTTTTGTTGTTCATCTGCTGTCAGGTTTTTAATTGAATTCGATACGGTTTTAGTTGCAATACTTGCGGTCATGCCCGCCAGTTTCATAAAGCGACGACCGGGTGTACGCGCCGTTTTTGCCATGCGATGTTCCTCAAGATCATCTTTACTGTATTTTGATCATAAGTGTTCGTGAGCAAAATGCCTACTTTTAATTGTTAATGCATTTATGTGGATGACAACCCCAACATGCCAAAAGGTATTGCGGTATGTTGGAGCATGTTTCAGGGCTGTGTTTATTGGGCAAACTGGCGTTCCAGTCGCTGATTATTAAAATATAAACGGGTTAAGAGTAACACGCAGGCAATACTTAAACCAACAATCAGCCCAACCCAAACGCCTGCTGCACCCATGCTGCTGTAACGGGTTAAATACACGCCAATTGGAAAGGCGATGACCCAATAGGCAAGCATGGTAATCCACATTGGGCCTTGCGTATCTTGCATACCACGTAAGCAACCTGCCGCACTGATTTGCCAAGCATCCATGAGTTGATAAGCAATAGCAAACAACAATAAATATAAAGTGACTTGCGCCACTTGCGGGTCATTGCTGTAAATAGAAATAATTTCAGGGCGGAAAAACCACATCAGTGCCATGGTGGAAAATGCAAACAGGGTAGCGGTGGCAAAACCCAATACCTGTACTTTACGCATGGCATGAATGTTCTGTTCGCCATAATAGGTACCAATGCGAATGGTCAGAGCAATTGCCAACGACATGGGAATCATAAACAGTTGTGAGGTCACGGACATGGCAATTTGATGTGCAGCCAATGTCGTTTCACCCAAAGGACTAATGACGATAGCGGCGGTACTGAAAATACTGACTTCAAAGAAAATTGCCAGACCAATTGGCATGCCAAGCAGCAAAATGCGCTTGATCCAGATCGCGTCAAGCGCTTCCCATTGACTAAAAACCTGAGTGCTTTGATAGGCGCTGCTTTTAAAAATATACAGAGCTAAGCTAAAGAACATAAGCCATTGTAAAATTGCGGTGGCAAAACCACAGCCTGCACTGCCTAATTCAGGTAATGGCCCCCATCCATACATAAACATAAAGTTGAGAGGCACCAACAAGACCAAAGCCAACAGGCTAATGACCGTGACGGGACGTGGATAGCCCAATGCTTCAGAATAACCGCGCAAGGCGGCATACATGGTTACGGCAGGCATCCCAAAACCAATGGCATGTAAGAATAAACCTGCTTTGGGTTGTAAACTTTCAGGCACACCAAACACAGGCAGCAGAGCAGGCATGAACTGTAAAATCAGGCCTGCAATCACGCCTAAAATAAAGGCAATCCATAAGGACTGGCGGGCAATAGTGGCAATTTTTTCAGGGGTTCGTGCCCCTTTGGCTTCTGCCACCAAAGGTGTGGTGGCAATCATAATGCCACTGAACAGCAGCATAATGGGCATCCATAACCCGACCCCCACCGCAATAGCAGCCAAGTCGGTAGCAGACATGTGGCCTGCCATAATGGTATCAATCAGCCCGAGACCTGCTTGGGCAAACTGGGTGACCAAAATTGGAATCATGAGCTGAAACAGTTGTTTTAACTCAAAACGGGTGCTGGTCACAGAATTCATTTTTGACACAAAAATCTCAATATATGAGGTGCTTAGCGTTTCGGTTATGAGCGTTGTAAAGTGAGAAGCACACCAATAAAAATCACCACGCTACCTAAAAGACGTTGCCAGTTAATGCTGACTTTTTCCGTGCCCAAGAACCCAAAATGATCAATTAGCATAGAAGTGAGCATTTGCCCAAAAATAATCACCCCTGATAAGGTGAGTAAACTTAATTTTGGCGCACTATAAATACTGATGCTAATTGCATAAACCCCTAAACATCCACCCATCCATAAATACCATGGAATGTGTTGCAAGGTACTGAAGCTAGGTTTTTCGACTTGTTGGAAAAAAACCAAAATGGCTAAAACTATTGTACCAACCAAAAAAGAGAAAAGGGCAGCTTGTAGTGGAGAATATAAATATTCCCGCAATTGGCTGTTGATTGCGGTTTGGAAAGCCATGGCAATCCCAATGCCCATGGCGAGCGGCAAAAGTAAGAATAGTTGACTGGAAATCTTCATCATTTTATCGCTTTTTTCTTATTGGTGATTTTCTAGTCTAAAGCAAATTATAGGGAATACAGCGGTGTCCTGCTGTAGTCATGTTAAAATCTGTATCACTGTTCTGATTTTGCACTGAGCCTTGCTTTGAAGCCCTTAATACCCGCAGATATTCCTTTGTCTTTATACATTCACATGCCGTGGTGTGTGCGTAAGTGCCCCTATTGTGATTTTAACTCGCATGCTGTGCCTGACGGTAAGCTGAGTCTAGATTTGGAGCAGGAATATCTACAGGCTTTGCTGGAAGATTTTAAAACCCAAACCCAGTTTGCACAGGCGCGAAAAATTCATAGTGTCTTTATTGGTGGTGGCACGCCTTCACTGATTTCTGCGCAGGGTTATCAATGGTTATTTACACAATTGCAAGCGCTGATTGCCTTTGAAGATGGCTGTGAAATTACTTTAGAAGCCAACCCAGGTACTGTTGAGCATGATCCTTTTGCAGATTATTTGGCTGCAGGAATTAACCGCCTGTCGATAGGCGTGCAAAGTTTTAATACCGGACATTTACAAAAATTAGGGCGTATTCACTCCAATGATGATGCAATTTCTGCGATTGCATTGGCACGTGAAGCAGGTTTTCAGCGTATTAATGTAGATTTAATGCATGGCTTGCCTGAGCAAACACTAGAACAGGCGCTGCAAGATTTAAAACTGGCGGTGGAACACGGTGCAACGCATATTTCATGGTATCAATTGACCATTGAACCGAATACGGTATTTTTCCGCACGCAGCCGATTCTACCTGTAGATGATGTTTTGGAAGAGATTCAGGCACAGGGTGAAGCTTATTTAACTGCGCAAGGTTTTGTGAATTATGAAGTCTCGGCATGGCGTAAAGAGCTGCCGTCTGCACATAATTTAAATTATTGGCAATTTGGCGATTATTTAGCGATTGGGGCTGGGGCACATGGCAAAGTGACTTTGCCTGATGGGGTGTATCGTTTCCAGAAAACCCGTTTGCCAAAAGATTATTTAGCCAAAGTGCCTGCAGAGCATTTGCAGTTTAAAGCGATTAGCGCAGAAGAGCTGCCATTTGAGTTTATGATGAATGCGCTGCGCCTGAATGATGGGGTAGATGCAAAACTGTATGCTGCTCGTACAGGTTTAAATTTAGCAGATATGCAGGATATTTTAGGCACTTTGCGTCAGCGTCAATTATTGCAGAATGATCCAAACCGACTGGCATGTACCGAGCAAGGGCATGTGTTTTTAAACTCGGTATTGGAAGCGTTTCTTTGATGCGTGGCCGAAAAAGATTCAGATCTGAGATATTGTGATGTAAATAAAAAAAAGAGCGCATATTGCGCTCTTTTATTTGCTTCTACTTAGAAAATTTTAGTAATCAAAACTAAAATGTTCTGGTGCTAAAGCGGTCATGGTTTTAGATGGATTCACCATTGCTTCTGCATGACCTTGGGTACGTGGCAATAAACGCTCAAAGTAGAAATCGGCAACTTTGATTTTGGCTTTATAGAATTCAGGTGTTTCCTGACCGTTGCCTTCTGCCAATTTGGTTGAAGCGACAGCCGCTTGTTGCGCCCAGAAATAAGCCATCATCACATAGCCAGAGAACATCAAGAAATCAACCGAAGCACTAGAAACGATGTCACGGTCTTTACGTGCTGCCAACATAATACGCACGGTTAATGCATTCCATTGTGCACATAGCTTAGTCAAGTCCCATGCAAAACGACGCATGTATTTATTACGTGCGTGTTGACCACAGAATTTTAAAATTTCAGCAGTGTAGTCACGAATTACTTTGCCTTTAGAGCTTAATAAGACTTTACGACCAATCAAATCGAGTGCCTGAACACCAGTGGTACCTTCGTAAAGTGTTGAAATACGTGAGTCACGTACAATTTGCTCCATGCCCCATTCTTTAATATAGCCATGACCGCCATAGACTTGCATGCCGTGGTTGGCTGCTTCATAACCCATTTCAGTCAAGAAGCCTTTTAAGATAGGGGTATAGAAACCTAAATGGTCATCATGTGCTTCAAAGGCAGCGGTATCGCCACGCATTAAGGCATCATTCATTTTGTCTGCCAATTGTGCAGCATGATAAATCATGGCACGACCGCCTTCAGCTACTGCTTTTTGAGTCAATAGCATACGACGTACATCGGCATGGTGAATAATTGCATCAGCTGCTTTTTCAGGGTCCTTTTTACCTGAAAGTGCACGCATAGACATACGTTCTTTGGCATACGGCAATGCACCTTGGAATGCCAATTCTGCATGGCAAATCCCCTGAATTG
>CAYRLC010000137.1:0-6131 GCA_964424995.1 uncultured Croceicoccus sp. | reverse complement strand
AAGGCCAAGCTGCAGTGGAAGGTCGACTGGGCCATGCGCTGGGTCGCGCTGGGCGTCGATTACGAGATGTGCGGCAAGGACCTGACCGACAGTGTCACGCAGTCGGGCAAGATCGCGCGCATCCTGGGCGGTCATAAGCCGGAGGGCATGATCTACGAGCTCTTCCTCGACGCGAACGGCGAGAAGATTTCCAAGTCCAAGGGCAACGGCCTCACTATCGAGGAATGGCTGACCTACGGCAGCGAGGAGAGCCTCGGCTTCTACCTCTTCCGCGAACCGAAGAGCGCCAAGCAGTTGCACGTCGGCATCATTCCCAAGGCGGTCGACGAATACTGGCAGTTCCGCGAAAAGCTGCCGACGCAGCCGGTCGAGCAGCAGTTGGGCAATGCCGCGTGGCACCTGCTGGGCGCGAACGGCGGGCATGGTGAAGGCGATCTGCCCGGCGCGGGCGACAGCCTGCCGGTGACTTATGGCCTGCTGCTCAATCTCGTCGGCGTGCTGGGCGCGGGGGCGAGCCGGGACCAGGTGTGGTCCTATCTCGGCAATTACATCCACGTTCCCGATCCGGCCGACCATCCCGATCTCGACGTGCTGGTGGGCAGGGCGCTAGCCTACAACCGCGATTTCGTCGCGCCGACGCTGATCAGGCGTGCGCCTGCGCCGAACGAGGCGCGCGCGCTCGAAGCGCTGGATGCGGCGCTCGCCGGGTTCGATGCCGAAACGTCGGCAGAGGACTTGCAGACCGCGGTCTATGAGATCGGCAAGCGCGAGGAGTTCGGCTTCGAAAGCCTGCGCGACTGGTTCAAGGCGCTCTACGAGACGTTGCTCGGATCGTCGCAAGGGCCGCGCATGGGCAGCTTCATCGCGCTTTACGGGGTGGACAACAGTCGCCGCCTGATCGCCGAAGCGCTCGAGCGTGCCGGGGTCGAACAGGCCTGACATGGCCGGTGTCGCGCCCGATGCCGCTATGTTCGAGGCGCTGGCGGTCGCGGCGCTGAACCGGCTGCCCGAACCCTTCGCACAGCATCTGAGCGACATCGTCATCCAGATCCAGGAATTCGCCGACGCCGAGACACTGGCGGAGCTCGAGATCGAGAGCGAATGGGACCTAACCGGCCTCTATCAGGGCCGCCCGCTGACCGAACAGTCGCAATGGGACAGCGGCGAAATGCCGCCTCAGGTCACGCTCTATCGACAGCCGCTGCTGGCCGAATGGTGCGAAACGGGCGTGACCTTGCAGGCGCTGGTCACCCACGTGGTGGTACACGAGATCGGCCATCATTTCGGCCTGTCCGACGAAGACATGCACGCGCTGGAAGACGCGGTGGCCTGATCCGATCCGGCATCGGCGGGGGATTGTGAGAAACGGCCACCCGTGCGAGGTTCCCCGCCAAGGGCGTCGGCACCTCTAGCGGTGACCTTTGCCGGGGAGAGGGGTGACCATGACCGATAGCATCGCCGCAGGCCGCGCCGTAGGCGCAGATCGCCGACGCCGCGGCATCACGACAGGCGCGACCCTATCCTTGCTACTGTGGCTGGCCCCGGCGGCACTGGCGAGCCTCTATTTCGTCCTCGATCGAAGCCACTTCGTCTTCGATTACAGCGAGGCATCCTATTCACCCTACCTCTGGGCGAAGCGGCAGGCGGCCTACCTGCATATCGCAACAGGGATGGTCGCGCTGATCGTCGGCTTCGTGCAGATCTGGCTGGGCATGACCGGCAACACCCGGCGGCTCCATCGGCAACTGGGCTGGGTCTACGTGCTTACGGTGGCCATCAGCGTCGTGGCCGCGATCGCCATGGTCCTGCGTATCTCGGGGTATTTCGCCTATGCCAGCGGCCTGTTCGCAAACGCCATCGTCTGGGCGTTGGCGACCGGCATGGCGATCTGGGCGATCCGGCGCCGCCGGATCGAGCTGCACCGCGACTGGATGATCCGCAGCTTCCTGATGGCATTCGCGTTCACGCTGGCCCGGCTGATGCTGCCGGCGTTTCGCGCCGTGGTGGACGTCCCGAAAGCGCCGATCGACGAGATCCAGGCGACGACCGCATGGGCGTGCTGGGTCGTCCCGCTCATCGTTTTCGAAGTGGTGAAGAGCGCGCGGCTCCTCTCCCGCTGATCAGCCGCCGGATTGCAGGAAGATTTCGCGCTGGGCGGCGAAGGCGCGGGCGAAAGCTGGTCGCGCCTCGGCCCGCGCGGCGTATTCCGCCAGCATCGGGTAAGGGGCCAGCGGCGGCTTGCCGACCAGTCGCCTGATCACGTCAACCAGCATGAGATCGGCCGCACCGAATTCGCCGAGCAACCAGTCCCGGCCGTCAAGCGCGCGGGCCACGGCATCGAGCCGCGTGGCGAGCCGCTGGTCCAGCACAGCGATGCGCTCTGCGAACCAGTCCCGGTCGGCTTCCAGGAATCCGGCTGACTCCCGTTCAGCAGCCAGCGGTTCGACTGTCGCCGTGGCGCTCACCACCCAGTTTTCGGTCCGCGCCCGTGCTGCGGGGTCATCGGGCAACAGGCCGGGCCAATTGCGCCCGATGTGCAGGACGATCGCCGCCGTTTCGAACAGGGCCACCCCATCATGCTCGAATGTCGGAATCTGGCCGAACGGCTGGATCGCGAGGTGCGCGGGCTGCTTCATCTCATTGAACGAGAGCAGCCGAACGTCGTAGGGTTGGCACACTTCCTCCAGCGCCCAGCGCACGCGCATGTCGCGGGCAAAGCCGCGGCCACGGTCGGGAGAAGCGGCGAAACCGGTGATGATCGGGTTCATGCCGCCGTCGCCCGCTTCAATACCAGGGCCGCGCCCGATACCACCGGGTCACCACGTATTTCGTGCCCGCGACGACCGGGGTGCCCGCGTGCAGCGTATCCATGTTGACCTTGCCGTCGGTATCGGCGTTCGCCCAGATCACCAGCGTGCCCTGTTGCGGCGGGATGGCGATCTGGACCTTGGGAAACTCGGTCGCGCCGCCTGCCTCGACATCGTTGAGGTAGACCATCAGCGTCCACGACCGCTGCCCGCCCATGGCCACCTCGCCCTTGAAATAGGGTTGGCGCGTGTCGAACCAGTCGTGGTGCGCCTTGAACTCCTGTCCCACGGCATAGCGCTGGCCCTGCATCGTCTCGCCCCAGCGTTCGGCCACGCCGAGAAGATCGTCCATCCGCCGGTGCAGCGATTGCACGAAGGGGTCGTCGGCATTGAGGTCGCCGGAATAGCTGGTCCGCGCGCCCTTGCCGTAATCGACGTTGAAGACCGGCGAGGGGCGGGCGGTGCGGTCGATCATGTCCATCAACCGCTCGCACTCTTCCTTCGACAAGAAGTCGGCCACGCCGAAGAGCAGCAGGCCATCGTCGTGCAGGACCTGGACATCCGGGTCGGCGTGCAGCCGGTCGAGCACGGTGCGTACCATCGCGGCCATCTCGCGGCGGTTGCTCTCATCGGTGCGTCCGTGTTTGCCCATCGCTCGCTCTTTTCGGTCGCCTATCGTATCAAATGTCAAAGTTGCGGAACCAGACCCTTTCGCTAGGATTGGCCCGGCAACTGTCGCCAAGGGGTAAGCACACCATCATGGACTCAATCAACACCCGAACGCCGCGTTATTCGGCGGTCGCCATCATCCTGCACTGGCTGATCGCCATCGCCCTGATCGTGAACTGGCGCCTGGCCGAGGCGGCGGAGCATCTGGAGGGCCCCGCCGCAGCCGTCTACATGAACCCGCACAAGGCGTTGGGCATCACCGTGCTGATCCTGACGGTCCTTCGCATCATCTGGCGCCTGATGAACCCGCCCCCGCCGATGAGCGCGAGCCTGAAGCCTTGGGAGCGCATGCTGGCCAAGACGACCCATGCGCTGTTCTACATCCTGATGATCTCGATCCCGCTGCTCGGCTGGCTGGCGACGTCGTCGTTCGGGTTCCCCGTCGACATGTTCGGCGCGTTCCAGATGCCCGCCCTGCCGGTGCCGAACAGCCCCGACAACGGCAAGTTCATCATCGGCCTGCACAAGGCGCTGTGGACTCCGATGATGATCCTCATCCTGCTGCATGTCGCGGGCGCGCTGAAGCACCAGTTCCTCGATCGAGACGGCGAACTGGGCAAGATGATCCCCGGCCTCGGCAAGCGCTGAGCACAAACGAAGACGGCCCCCCGGATCGAAATCCGGGGGGCCGTCGCTTCCGGTGAAGGTCTGCGACCCTGACCTTACCAGAAGAAGTCGTAGATCACGTCGACCACTTCGCCGCTGTAGGTATCGACCAGCAGAGCGTCGTCGTAGTAGCGGACCCAGCGATAGCCGCCGTAGGCTTCGGGCAGGCGATAGCGCCACGGATCATTGATCCAGTACCGCGAGCTGTAGAACAGCGATCCCAACGAGAACCCGACATAGAGGCGGCTGTAGCTGTAACCGCGGTACGGCGCGTAGTAGCGGCCCATGCGGTAGATATCGCGGTTGTAGCTGCGATAGCGGTGCCAGTCATAGCGGTCGTTGTCGCGCCAGCGGGTGTTCCAGCGCTCCCGGTCACGGTGTCCGTCGCGATAGCTGCCGTTGCGGTCAGTGCGGACACCGTCGCGGTACCCGTCGCGATAGCTGCCGTTGCGATCGGTGCGGACGCCGTCACGATATCCGTCGCGATAGCTGCCGTTGCGGTCACGGTCACGATAGCTGGTGTTGCGATCGCGGACGTTGCGCAGCCGGTCGCCGTCGCCGCTATTGGTGCGGCCCGACCAGGTGCGATCGGTCTGCGCGTTACGTTCGACGGTGCGCGAAGGACGGATCGTTTCGCTGCCCCTGCGGTCCGAACGATTCCAGTCGCGGCCCGAACGGGTCTGCGCGGTCTCGCTGCGGCGCGAAGACTGGCTCCAGTCGCGGCCCGAACGTTCTGCCGAACGCGATTCGCCGGTGCTGCGGACAGGGCGGCTTTCGCTGCTGCTGCGCGAGGCGCGCTCGTAACCGCCCGACGGGCGCTGCTGCGAACGCTCGGCCCGCTGCGGCGAAGAACGCTCGGCACGCTGCGCCGAGGAACGGTCGTTGCGGCCCGACTGCCAGTTGCCGCGCTGCTCGCGGTCGGCAAGGTTGGCGGAGGCGGTGGCAATCTCGGCCTGTGCGCCGCGGGTGCCGGTTGCTGCCTGCGCGATCGGTGCGCCGGCCAGCATGCTGGTGGCGAGAAGAACTCCCGTCACAGCCTTTAAGGTCTGAACCCTGAACATGTGGTACTCTCCAAGCGTAGGGCGCTGGCTAGCGCTCTCTGGTCGCAGGAGTGTATTTAGACTCGGCCGTCTGTCGCGATACTGAACCGCTTCGCAGAATGCCGTTCATGTTCCAGCTAAGAAACATGAACGGCAAGAATCGAAGTTCAGCGCGTCAACTTCTTGTAGGCGAGGCGCGTCGGGCGATCGGCCGCATCGCCAAGACGGCGACGCTTGTCTTCCTCGTAAGCCTCGAAGTTGCCTTCGAACCATTCGACATGGCTGTCGCCCTCGAAAGCGAGGATGTGGGTGGCGAGTCGGTCGAGGAAGAAGCGGTCGTGGCTGATGACCACGGCGCAGCCCGCGAAGTTCTCGATCGCGTCTTCGAGCGCGGCCAGCGTCTCGACGTCGAGGTCGTTGGTCGGTTCGTCGAGCAGGAGGACGTTGCCACCCTCCTTCAGCATCTTGGCCATGTGAACGCGGTTGCGTTCACCGCCGGACAGCTTGCCGACGTTCTTCTGCTGGTCCTGCCCCTTGAAGTTGAAGGCGCCGACATAGGCGCGCGTCGACATGTCCTGTCCGTTGACCTTCATGTAATCGAGGCCGTCGGAGATTTCCTGCCAGACGTTGTTTTTCGGGTTCAGGTGATCGCGGCTCTGGTCGACGTAGCCGAGGTGCACGGTCTGGCCGATCTCGACGGTGCCGCTGTCGGGCTCTTCCTTGCCGGTGATGATCTTGAACAGCGTCGACTTGCCCGCGCCGTTCGGCCCGATGACGCCGACGATGCCGCCCGGCGGCAGCATGAATGACAGGTTCTCGAAGAGCAGCTTGTCGCCATAGGCCTTCGAGATGTTCTTCGCCTCGATCACCTTGCCGCCCAGGCGTTCGGGCACCTGGATGACGATCTGCGCCTTGCCGACGCTGCGATTGTCCTGCGCGTTCTGCAGTT
>CAYRLC010000136.1:0-6166 GCA_964424995.1 uncultured Croceicoccus sp. | reverse complement strand
GCAGAACAGGACCATCATCGGGGTCGCCGAGAACGGATCGATATAGGCGGCGTCGAGGTCGGGCTTCAGGATCATGTCGGACTCGTTGATGGCCTTCCAGCCTTCGATCGACGAACCGTCGAACATCAGGCCCTGCTCAAGCTGATCCTCGTCCAGCGGACCGGCGAGCATCTGGAGGTGCTGCCACTTGCCCTTCGGGTCGGTGAAGCGGAGATCGACCCACTCGATTTCTTCGTCCTTGATCCTTTTGAGGATGTCCTTTGCAGAGGCCATTTTCATACCTTTCGACTTGGAAGTGCCCGGACCTGCCGGGGGATGGCATCACGGATGGGACCGGCCCGGCCCCGTGGTGAAAATCAGACGGCGTCCGCGTCGCGTTCGCCGGTGCGGATGCGGATGGCGGTCTCGATCGTGGAAACGAAGATCTTGCCGTCGCCGATGCGACCGGTCTGCGCCGCGCCGGCGATCGCCTCGATCACGCGGTCGGCCAGTTCGTCGGCGACCACCACCTCGAGCTTCACCTTCGGCAGAAAGTCGACGACGTATTCGGCCCCGCGATAGAGCTCGGTATGGCCCTTCTGACGGCCGAAGCCCTTTGCCTCGAGCACGGTGATGCCGGTTACGCCGACTTCGTGCAGCGCCTCCTTCACCTCGTCGAGCTTGAAGGGCTTGATGATCGCTTCGATCTTTTTCACGTCGGTACTTCTTGCGCCCCCGCGTCTTGCGTCGATCCCGTCGCGCGGTGCGATCCCGGCCCCCGTCCCTTGAGGCCATTGCGCGGATCGCGGCCGCGTCGTCATGAAATGTTTTACAAGAATCGTGCCACTCTTGCGTGCGCTGCAACCTAGACCGGGGAAACGCCCCGCGAAAGGGGTAAGCGGGCGCTGGAGGTGCATTTTGCTGCACATTTTGCCGCGAATGCGAAACGATCTGTCCGCGATGTTTCCGGGTCGGGCAATTTATGCCCAAATAAGAGGCGGTGCTCAAAAAACGGGCACGATCTCAGCGTCACAGAATCAGCGGGTCAGCTGCAATCCGGTCTCGCCCGGCAGGCCCGCCATGACGTTGAGATTCTGCAGCGCCGCGCCGCTTGCCCCCTTGCCGAGGTTGTCGAGCACCGCGATCAGTCGCGCCTGCTCGCCCTTCTTGCCGCCGAAGACGTATAGATCGATGCCGTCCCAAGGCTCCATCGCCGCGGGAAGCAGCAGTTCGCTCATGTCCGGATCGGGCGCGCGAACGGTGACGATCGGGCTGCTGGCGTAGAAACCGGACAGCGCATTGTGCAGCGTATCGGCATCGTGGCCGATGAACGCCGATGCGGGCAGCGCCACTTCGACCACCATGCCGCGGAAGGTCGGCACGACGGCGGGAGAGAACAGTGGTTCGCGGGCCAGACCGGCATGGACTTTCATCTCGGCCAGGTGCTTGTGCCCGCCATGCAGGCCATAGGCCCGGAACGCCGGGGCAGCAGAAAGCCCCTCGCCGCCCTCGTACCGCTCGATCAGGGCCTTGCCGCCGCCCGAATAGCCCGACACCGCGTGGCAGCCATAGGGCCAGTCCGCCGGGACGAGGCCCGCGCGTACGAGCGGTGCGACAAGCGCGAGAAAGCCGGTGGGATAGCAGCCGGGGTTGGAGACGAAACGCGCTTCGCGCACCGCCGCTTCGCCGACCAGTTCGGGAAAGCCGTAAGTCCAGCCTTCCGCCACCCGGTGCGCGGTAGAGGCGTCGACGACGCGGGTCCGGTCGTTGCGGATCATGCCGACGGCCGCCACGGCCGCCTCGTCCGGCAGGCAGAGCACCGCGAAGTCCGCCTCGTTCAGCAGTTCGGCGCGGGCCGCATCGTCCTTGCGCCGGTCGTCGGGCAGGGTCAGCACGGTAAAATCCTCGCGCGTGGCGAGCCGTTCGGCAATCTCCAGCCCGGTGGTGCCAGCGGCCCCGTCGATGAATACCTTGGCGGCCATCAGGCAGGCTCCCCTTCGGCTTGCAGCACGGCCAGCGGCAGATAGCCGACCAGCCCGTCACCGCCGACCACGCCCCAGGCCCACTGGCCCGCCATGTCGAGGACGTCGAAAACCGTGCCGGCATCGACTTCTGCCAGGTGCGCCGCATCGTCGCGCGCGGCGGCCAGCAGCGATGCAGCATCTGTGGCGACGTGGCGCATCGGCACCGCGTAATGCGGCACGAAAACCTCTCCCGCCAGCCGGATATGCGCCAGGTCGCCGCGCACGGGCAGGCGCGCGTCACGCGCATGGCGCGACGGCCCGGACAGGGCGTGGCTGGCGACGTGCGAGGAGGCGGGGGACTTTTCGGTCAAGGCGGTCGTTTGCGATCTTGTCACTGGGAAAGAGGCGCGCTTAAACCGCGCGGCAGGTTGAGGCAAGGCGGCAGATGGTCGCGGCTGTCGGCAACCGGCGCAGGGGTCGGGGTGAACGTGTGCCGCTGCACCGCCGGGGATGGGCGGGCGAGGGGCGAAAGCTTTGGGGGAGAGCGCGGATGAGAGAGCGCGAGGTCGAGCGTATCGCGATCGAGGCACATGCCGGGTTGGACCGGATCGCTCTGATCGTCCGCAGCTTCGAGGCGCTGGCCGGGCGCCGGCTGGTGGCCGAAGGCGATCCGGGCGAAATGGCCCATGCCCTGTGGCATCTGCCCGCCGTGGTGCTGGCGCACGGGACCGAGGACGACCCGCTGTTCTTCTATGCCAACCGCGCCGGGCTGATCCGGTTCGGCATGGCGTACGACAAGTTCGTCGGCATGCCCTCACGCCTGTCGGCCGAAGCGCCCGAGCGGGAAGAGCGCGAGGACCTGCTGACCAAGGTCAGGGCCGACGGCTTCATCGACGACTATGCAGGGATCAGGATGGCCGCGTCCGGGCAGCGCTTCCGCATCGTTGGCGCGACGGTGTGGAACCTGGTGGACGAGCGTGGCGAACGCCGCGGTCAGGCCGCGACATTCGCCGACTGGACCGACCTCTAGGCAACTAGCGGATCGAGAACGGGCGAACGTCGGGGCGGCTGACTCAATTTGTTATGCCGTTCAGATGTTGGATCAATGTCACGCGCCGCCTGTCCAGTCAGGGCCATCACTTCCGCGCCCTGCTGCGGATCAGTCGTATCGTTTCTGCAGGAAGTGCCATGCCGCGCGCAGACCGAGGGGGGCACCGCCTTTCGGACGGCCCGGTTTTGCCGTCGGGCGCCAGGCGAATGTGTCGAAATGCGCCCAGTCGACGCTTTCGCCGACGAATCGGTCGAGGAACAGTGCCGCGGTCGTCGCCCCGGCAAACCCGCCCGATGCCGAGTTCACGAGGTCGGCGATGTCGCTCGCCATCATCTCGCGGTAGCCCTCGTGAAGCGGCAGCCGCCAGACCGGATCGTCGCTGGCGAGCCCGGCGTCGAGCAGCCCTTGCGCGGTTGCGTCCTGCCGGGCGAAGAGGCCGGGAAGGTCCGGCCCCAGTGCCACGCGGGCAGCACCGGTCAGGGTCGCGAAATCCAGCACGAATTGCGCGCCGTCCTCGCTCGCCTTGGCCAGCGCATCGCCCAGCACCAGCCGCCCTTCGGCATCGGTGTTGGTGATCTCCACCGTCAGCCCTTTGCGGCTATCGAGCACGTCACCGGGGCGAAAGGCATTGCCGCCAATCGCATTCTCGACCGCCGGGACCAGCAGATGGAGCCGTACTTTCATGCGTTGCCCCATGATCAGGCGGGCAAGGGCGAGGGCGTGGGCTGCGCCGCCCATGTCCTTTTTCATGAGGGCCATCGAACTGCCGGTCTTGATGTCCAGCCCGCCCGAATCGAAGCACACCCCCTTGCCGATGATCGCCACGCGCGGTGCGTCGGCTGCGCCCCATTCGAGCTCGATCATGCGCGGCGCGTGACTGCGCGCGGCGGCGCGGCCCACGGCGTGGACCATCGGGAAACCCTTTTGCAGCGCATCGCCGCGGGTCACGGTGAGGGTCGCGCCGAATTCCTTCGCCAGATCGGCGGCAACCGCCTCCAGCTGTTCGGGACCCATGTCCTCCGCCGGTACGTTGACGAGATCGCGAACCAGCGCGGCGGCTTCGGCTTCGGCCACGGCGGCGGGGATCGCGGCGGCATCCTGCGTCAGCAGTATCCGCGGACCTTCGGCGTCCTTGTCCTCCTTGTAGCGGGTGAAGCGGTATTGCGCCGTCTGCCAGCCATAGAGCGCCGCGCCGCTTTGCCCGCCGACGTGGCGATAGGTCCCGGCGGGGAGCACCTCGGCCAGCTTGGCAAGGCACCAGCTCGACAGCTTGGCCGGATCGGCAACGCCGCCCACGGCGAACCAGCCGTCGCCGTCGGGCACGATGGCGGTCTGGTAACCCTTGCCGGTGAACTTCTGCGCCGACAGCGCCGCGCGTTGCGGCGCGGACAGTGTCCTGGCCCAGGTCTCGAAACCCTCGGTGTTGACGAGGTGGATGGCGATGGCATCCTGCCCCCGGTCGGGCTGGATCAGCGCGGTCTTGTCGGTCATGCCGAATGCGTTAGCCGTTGGGAGAGTCGTTTTGCGAGGAAAATCTTGGGCTACCGTCGCGAGGCTGGCGCTCTTCGTCGCGGTTTCGTCGCTGGTCGCCTGCGGCTCGGGAAAGGAAGAGGCGGCGTCCATTGCGCCCGCGACGGCGGATGCGACGATGGCAGCCTCCGCTGCGGAAAGTGCTGTCGAAGCGGCCGATGCGAAACCCTTCGCGCAGAAGGTGGTCGATAGCGATGGCCGGGCTTCCCTCGACTTCGCCTACACTTGGCCCGCTGCGGTGAGCACCATTGCCGCCTTGCGCGACCGGCTTGATGCCGAGCGGGAGAAGACTTTCGCCGAATGGAAGGGCGAGTGGGAAAAGGCGAAGATCGAAAGTCCGCCCGATTGCGTTTCGTGCCGCAGCCGCGGTTACCAGAAGGACTGGCAGGTGGTGACCGACCTGCCGCGCTACCTGTCCCTCTCCGCGCCGATCTACAGCTACACCGGCGGCGCGCATGGCGGCACGGTGTTCGATGCCTTGGTCTGGGATCGCCAGACGGGCAAGGCCATCGCTCCGATCGACATGTTCCGCTCGGCCGCCGCGCTCGACGCCGCGACGCAAGGTGCGTTCTGCGCCGCGCTGGACAAGGAGCGGGCGCGCCGCCGTGGGCCGGATGCTGGCGGGCTCGGCTTCTTCGACGAATGCATCGAACCGGTCGCGAATTCCACCGTCATCCTCGGTTCGGCGGGGCGTCGCGCCTTCGACAGGGTGGGATTCCTGATCCCCGCCTACAATGCCGGACCTTATGCGGAGGGGACTTACGAGGTGACCCTGCCAGTCACGCCCGCCATCCTCGACGCGGTGCGCCCCGAATACCGGGCCGCCTTCGAACTGCGCTGAACCGCCGGGTCGAGACGCTCTGCCGCACATCCGCCCCTCGCAATTCCGGGGCCGAGGCGCTACATGGGCGAGCATGACGGAATACATGGTTGTCGACGAACACGACATGCTGCCGCGCGACGGCACGATCAAGCTGCACGGCCCCGCTGGGTTCGAAGGGATGCGCAAGGCCGGTCGCCTCGCGGCCGAGATCCTCGACGCGATGGTCCCGCTGATCCGCCCCGGCGTCACCACGGCCCAGATTGACGACGAGGTCCGCCGCCTGACGCTGGCCGGCGGCGCGGTGCCCGCAACGATGGGCTATCGCGGCTATGCCCATTCGTGCTGCATCTCGATCAACCATGTCGTGTGCCACGGCATCCCTGGGTCGAAGGCGCTGAAGGACGGCGACATCCTGAACATCGACGTGACCCCGCTGCTCGATGGCTGGCACGGCGATTCCAGCCGCATGTACATCGTCGGCGATGCCCCCCTGAAGGCGAAGCGGCTGGTCGAGGTGACCTACGAGTGCCTGATGATCGGCATCGAACTGGCCAAGCCCGGCAACCGGCTGGGCGATATCGGTGCCGCGATCCAGCGTCATGCCGAAAGCCAGCGTTACGGTGTTGTCCGCGACTTCTGCGGCCATGGCCTGGGCCGCCTGTTCCACGACGCGCCCGAAGTGATCCACGCCGGGCGCCCCGGCACTGGCCCTGAACTGCGCCCGGGCATGTTCTTCACGATCGAGCCGATGATCAACCTCGGCAAGCCGGCGGTGAAGCTGCTGGAGGATGGCTGGACGGCGGTGACGCGCGACCGCTC
>CAYRLC010000135.1:0-6280 GCA_964424995.1 uncultured Croceicoccus sp. | reverse complement strand
CTACAATGGCGCTCTAGCGGGTCTTCACGCCGAAGATCTCCGCCGCGATCAGACCGTCGTTGCCGTAGATGTCCTGAAACCCGCCGACCGAGTGCACGAGCACCTCGGCGCCGGCGATACCCGCCTCCTGCAGGTGTCCACCCATTTCGAAATAGGGCTGGGCATTGAGGTGGGCGATCAGCGCTTCCAGCGTGTCCCAGCGTTCGAACACCAGGATCATCTCGGGCTTGTCAGGATAGACCGCCCATTCGTAGGCGAGACAACCCTCTTCGGCGAGCGCGGCGTCGATCAGCGCGGTCGCCGATTGCAAAGTGGGTGCGGCCGGGCCCGCCATCTGGATCCAGCCTGCGACGATGACCTGCATTTGAAACAACTCCTTGGAAACCGGGTGCGTCCAGCATCCTAGTGCGCGCCTGGCCGGCGGAAACTAACCGAAAGGAAAGGCGCGCCTGGCGCATATGAGGCGTTGACGAGCGAGCCCTGCTAGTGGCAAGCGCAACCTGCGACGCCATATGCGCAAGCGGGCGGGTATAGCTTAGTGGTAAAGCTCCAGCCTTCCAAGCTGGCTATGCGGGTTCGATTCCCGCTACCCGCTCCAGTCACCACACGTCGTAACCCCACCGAGGGGCGATAACCGGTCAGCCGACACGATGCGCATGGGGAAAGACGCGGCGGCGTGAGGCTGCTAAGCGGTGACGTCATGACCTTCAATACGCTCCGTATTCGCCTGATCGCCATGGGCGGCACCATTGCCATGCGCAGTGAGGAAGGCCGCGGATCGACGCCGCAGGACGGGGCAGACGCGCTGGCCAGAACCGCGCCGTGGCCCGTGGGCATGGCGGTCGAGCGGCAGGACCTCACCCTGAAGCCGAGTGCCAGCGTGACCTTGGCCGACGTTGCCGATCTCTGCCGCGCGATCACCGCGGCCGAGCGGGAAGGGATTGCCGGCGTCGTCGTGACTCATGGCACCGACACACTGGAGGAAACCGCCTTCGCGCTGAGCCTCATGTGGCGCGGATCAATCCCGGTCGTGTTGACCGGCGCGATGCGCAGTGCCGACAGCATCGGTGCGGACGGTCCGGCCAATCTGGTCAACGCGATCCGGGTAGCAGGCCATCCCCACGCCGCCCGCCACGGCGTGATGGTGCAGTTCGCCGACGAGATCCATGCCGGGCATCTGGTGCGCAAGGTGCACAGCGGTCGCCCCCATGCCTTCTCCTCCGAACCATACGGCCCGCTGGGTCACGTGACCGAGGATGTCGTGCGGTTCGAGATGGCCTCGCTGATCGACCTCCCCCACCTGACGCTGGGCGAGCGTACCCCGGTCGTGCCGATCCTGCAGGCCGGGCTGGATCTGGAGCCGGAGGCGATCCGCCGTTTCGCGGCGCCGGAGATCGACGCGCTGGTCATCGGCGGGGTCGGTGGCGGCCATGTCTCGGCCCGTGCGGCGCAGGAGCTGGAGACGCTGGCGCGCGAAAAGCCCGTGATCATGACCAGCCGGGTCGGCATGGGGCCGACGCTCAGCAACAGCTACGCCTACGAAGGCGGCGACATCGATCTCGGCAAGCGGGGTGTGCTTAACGGCGGACGCTGGCGCCCGACGCAGGCGCGCATCCTGATGCAACTGCTGCTGAGCCGGGGGATGCGGTTCGAGGACCTGCCGGTCTAGAACGCCGCTCAGACGAGATCGGCGGGCCTCGCGATGGCCGATATGCCGCGCTTGCCTTCCTGCCGGTCGAGCTGGACGATCACGTCGATCACCGATGCGGCATATTCGATCGTCTCGCGCCGGGTGAGGCCGATGCCTGCCTGCATGCTCATCAGCGCCAGTTGTTCGAGCGCCCCGCGCGGGGTGTTAGCGTGGACGGTGGAAAACGAGCCGGGGTGGCCGGTGTTGATCGCGCGCAGGAACGAGATCGTCTCCACCCCGCGCAATTCGCCCAGCACGATGCGGTCGGGGCGCAGGCGCAAGGCGGCCTGGACGAGATCGTTGGCGGTCAGCTTTGCTTCGCCCAGATCGCCCTTGATCGCGGTAAGGCCGACGCCGTTCGCGCCCGGCAGGCGCAATTCGGCGGTATCCTCGACCAGCACGACGCGTTCGCTGGCGGGAATTTCGCTCAGCATCGCGTTGAGGAACGTGGTCTTGCCGGTCGAGGTGCCGCCCGAGATCAGGATGGTCTGCCGGCGCAGGATCGCCTCGCGCAAGAAGGCGATCGGTTGCATCTGCGGATCGGGCATCGGCGCTTCGGCGCGCGGCAGGATCGGCCCGCGGTCATAGGCCTCGAGCGGCAGGTCGAGCGTGCGGTGGCGGCGGATCGCCAGGGCCCAGCCCGATCGCGTGGCGGGCGGTCCGCAAAGCTGGATGCGTTCGCCCCCCGGAAGGGTCGCGGCGAGCAGCGGGTGTTCGCGGTTGATGCCCTGGTGGCTGATGCGCGCGACCTGTTCGGCCAGGCGCTGCAACAGCCGGTCGTCGATGGAGGGCACGGCGATGCGCTGCATGCCGGGCTGCTCGCCATCCTCGATCCACAGTTCGCCGGGCCGATTGACGAGGATCTCGGTCACGCTCTGCCGCGCCAGCCAGGGCTGGAACGGGGCGAGATAGGCGTCGAGATAGACGCTGCGGGGCGGCGCGGCGGTGGCGGTCCGCTCCGGCTGCGCGTCGATGGTGTCCATTCCCGGCAGCCCCAGCGGCAGGACGGTGGCGTTCACTTCGGCTCCACTTTCGAGAAGTCGAGGTCCTTGGCGGTGAAGACGCGGATCGGCTCGCCCTGCCGCACGCGGACGGTGGGTGCGATCTTGCCGTTCTGGCTGACGGCCTCGCTGGCCGCCGACTGTCCCCCGCCCAGAATGACCCCCGCGCCCCCGGTGGCGAGCCCGCCGACGATGGAAAGCAGCAACCCGGACCCGAAACGCTGGAAGAAATGGCTGCTCACCTTGCCCGGCAAACCGGTTTCGCCGCCGAAGCCGATGGCGGGGGATGCAAGGTTGACCGACACGCCGTCGGGACGGATGAGGCGCGTCCAGATGACGTAGGCGCGCTTCTGCCCGGCCTGCAGCCCGCTCTTGTATTCGCCGATCAGCCGCGAGGAGCGCGGGACCAGCACGCGTGCGCCATCGAAGCTGCGCACGTCGGTGCTGACGACGGCGCGGACAAAACCGGGCACGTCGGTGTTGATCGCGGTTTCCAGCACCGCCGGGATCAGCGTGCCCTGCGTCACCGTGGTGCGCGGATCGAAGCTGGCTTCCGCCGTCGTCTTGGTACCGCCCACGCCGCCCAAGCGCGCGGCAAAATCCTCGTTGGTATTGCTGTCGCCGGTAGATCCAGCCTGCCCGGCGGGGCCGATCATCGGCACCGGCAGTCCGCTGGCATCGAAGACGATGGTCGGGCTGGCATGGGGGTTCGAGGTCGGGCCCATCGCGACCGCGCTCTGCGGCGGGGCGGCAAGGACCGGGGAGGGCGCCGGGGCCGCCAGCTCGACCGGGGCGGCGGGAGCCGCGACGGGGGCGCCGATCGGTGGTGCGATCGCGGGCACGGCGGCCTGTTGCGGGGCCGGTGCGGGCGCGGCCTGTTGCTGCGGCCCGCTGCGCACCGAATCGAGGCTCCACAGGGTGAACCCGCCCAGCGCGGCGACGATGGCGATCCCGGCGACGAGGCCGAGGCTGTCCCCTTTGCGCCGCTGCGTCACGGTCGGCAGCACGTTGCGGGTGGCGAGGTCGATGACCTGCGCGCCGCCCTCTTCGCGCGGGTCGACATCGTTGGCGACGAAACGCTGTTCGGCGAGGCTGGACTTGCGGACCATGATCAGTTCCCCTTGGCGGCGGCGAGCCGCGCGGTGTCGGCGGGGCGGGAGTTGAGCAGCGTGGCCTTGGCGGTGCCCGATCGCAGGATGATCTGCGCGGGCACGTCCTCGATCACGATGACCCCGTCGCGGACGGCATAGTTCACCGGGCCTTCCTCGCCCTTTTCATTGAGGATGAGGATCGCGGGCACGTCCTGCTTCTCGCCCCAGGCGAGGTAGGTCGACACGCCGTCGTCGTAGATGCGGCGCGGCAGCAGTTTCTGGAAACCCTTGCTCGCCCACGCGAAGTTGAGCTGCGAGGGATCGACCGGCGCCTGCGTTTCGAGCACGCCCGACAGGATGGCGCTTTCGTCGGTCGAGAGCGCCGCCTGCTGCACCTCTGCCTTGGGCTTGGCCGGTTCTGCCGGATAAGTGAAGCGCAGGACGTAGAGCGGCCTCGCCGCCGTGCTGGAATTGAGGTCGAAATAGTAGGTGTGGCGATCGGTCACCACGGTCAGGTTGGTGCGCGCCCTGGCCGCGATCGGCTTCACGAAAAGCAGGTTCGCGCGCTTGTTGGGCGTGACCTGCCAGTTCTCGGAATCGCCGATGGCGACATTCTCGATCCGCTCGTCCTCGCCGAATTCGATCGAGGCCTGCACGCCGAGCTTGCCGTCGATCGCGACGACCTCGTTCGGATTGTAGAGGCGGCTGACCAGACGGGGATCCGTGGCGCGGGTATCCGCGTGCGCGGCCGTTCCGGCTGCCAGCGCTGTGCCCAGCAGTATGCAGCGGACAAGGTTGGGGCGGCGGATCATGCTTTCATCTACCGGATGGTGCTGGGGGCCGCGCGAAAGCGGCTTCCGACCCCGCGCGCGCGCTGCGCCGGAAGCGGCGGCAGCGAAGGATGGAACTGGGGTGCCGCCGTGCTGACGACGCGGGTCTCGCGGTGCGACGATGCTGTAGGTACGGTAGCGCTACCCTGTTCGGCCACGGGGGCGAGGATCGTCCGTTCGCGCGAAGCGGCGGCCTGCGCGGCGGCCACGGCGGCGGGGTTTTCCGCGTGCATGGCCGGCGCCGGGGCCGGGCTGTCACGTTCGGCGGACGACTGGCCGGAAAGGCCGAAGACACTCCACCCCGCGACCATCGTGCCTCCGATGCGGCCCGCCATGATCATCAGCGCCATGTGGACGCAGGCGACGAGGAACAGGCCGATGGCCGCCTGGCCGTTGATCTCGACCCCGTTGGCGAGCCCGGCGACCAGCGGCACGATGAGTTCGAGCGTGATCGAGCCGCCGACCACCACGAAGAGCGGCGTGATCGCGGTCATCACCATCGCGCGCAGCCAGCCGACGAACAGCCCGCGCGCGCCGCCGAACAGGGCCATGACGACGAAGACCGGCCCCACGGCAAGCAGGATGGCCAGCGCGATGCGCGCCGTGACCAGCACGCCGACCGTGCCGAGCAGGAGGATGATCGCGGCCAGCCACATCAGGCCGGTGGGCGTGGCAAGGCCCGGCCCGCCGGGCACGGCCTGCGCGCCTTGCCCTGCCTGCGCAGCGGTGGCGGCGATGGCGTTGAAGATGAGGTCCAGCTTTTCGGCGAAGACGGCGGTCGCCGAACCGTCGGTGCCGGTGAGGATCGCGGCGAGCTGGTCGGCGCTGCCGACAGTGAGGTTCCAGACCACTCCCTGATAGGCGACCCAGCTGGTCGCGAAGGTCAGCACGAGGCCCAGCGTCATCATCCGCGGCGTCAGCGCCGAGATGCCGAGGCGGGTACGCCCGGTCAGCAGCGAGATCGCGAAGAACGCGATGTAGAGCGTGAGCAGGATGGTCAGCGCCGGCAGCAGCGAGCCCTGCGTGCCGAACAGCCGTCCGAACGCATTGGCTGCGGTCTGGTTGGCGAAGCAGTCGACCGCGCTCAGCGCCGGGCCGACGCCTGCCGAGGCGTTGACCGCCAGATCCTGGCAGGCGTTCATTCCGCTGCCTCGATCCACATGTCGCTGTCGAGTCCGTCCAAACCCGGCCATGCCGCGCCGGTCAGCGCCGGATACCACGCCGCCGGCGCGTCTCCGTAGACTTCGCGCAGGGCATCGAGCTTGCGCACCGTGCTTTCGCGGCCCGACAGGACCGTCAGCACGTCGGGCATGCCCGACAGGTCGAGGCGGACGACGACCGAGGCATCGGCCTGCCGCACGAGGAAGCAGCGGCTGTGCGCGGGGAGCGAACGGATCACCTCGAACTCGTGTTCGGTGAGACCGAAGCCGGTGCAGTAGTCCTCTGCCCGGGCGCGGGCGTTGGGCATGAAGACCATCGTCGCGGTTTGTTCGACCAGCGCGGTGGCGATCCGGCTTTCGAGCGCGTCGCGCGCCGACTGGGTGGCGAAACCGACCAGAGCGTTGCGCTTGCGCAGCGTCTTCAGCCAGTCGCGGATGCGGTGAGCGAACACTTCGTCGTCGAGCGCCTTCCACCCCTCGTCGATGAGGATCATCGTCGGCTCGCCGT
>CAYRLC010000134.1:5246-6284 GCA_964424995.1 uncultured Croceicoccus sp. | reverse complement strand
ATACAACAGATCGACACCCAGTATTTACGTGATCATATTGGCTTGGTCTTACAAAAGAATCATATTTTCCAAGGCTCTATTTTTGAAAATATTCGTTATGGCAAAACCGATGCCAGTTTAGAAGATGTTATGCAGGCTGCCCAAAAAGCCTCTATTCACGAACAAATTTTACAATTGCCACAAGCTTATGATGCAGATGCCCTGATGCTTTCTGGTGGTCAGCAACAACGGATTGCCTTGGCTCGAATGTTCCTTAAAAATCCGCCAATTATTTTTTTAGATGAACCCACCGCAAGTCTAGACGCTATTGCAACTGAACAAATCAAGCAAAGTCTGGATGAAATCAAACAGGGACGCACGGTCATCATCATTTCACACAGCTTATCGCAAATTATTGATGCCGATTACACCTATGTCATGAAGGAGGGCAGAATTGCAGAACATGGTGAACATGACACGCTTTATCATCAAAATGGCGTCTATAAAGAAATTTTTGATGCAATGGCAAAGAGCTTAAATATTGAAAAAATTGCCAAAACCTTTGAAGATGATGCCGAAGAAGAAACTCATAGCTAATAAAAAAGTGCTTCAGGATGGAAGCACTTTTTGATGATGAAGCTCTGTTTAAAGCCTGCTTTAAGGCTGTTTCAAATATGGCCAAGCAGCTTTTAAGTAAATAAACATCGACCAAAGCGTTAAAATCACGGCAGTATAAAGCAGTAAATACGCCAACATTTCTAAAGGTTGCCAGTTCAATAAAAACACTGAAATCGCAATCATTTGAAATGCAGTTTTGTATTTACCCACAGTAGACACGGCCACACTGGTACGTGCGCCCAATTCGGCCATCCATTCACGCAATGCAGATACAGTAATTTCACGGGAAATAATTACAATCGCTGCAAAAGCCATGGAAATAGTGGGTTGCCATTGCACCAACACAATCAATGCCGCAGCCACCATCAGTTTATCTGCTACAGGGTCTAGGAAACGCCCAAATGCAGAAGTCTGATTTAAAGAACGTGCCAAATAGCCATC
>CAYRLC010000134.1:0-5236 GCA_964424995.1 uncultured Croceicoccus sp. | reverse complement strand
AACAGCAGCGATCACAAAAATAGAAGTCAGCAGAATATGACGTGTCATACCGCCATCGTAACCATTTACGCCCATTGCAGGTGGCCAATAAGCCACCAACAAAAATACAGGAATCAAGGCGATTCGAGCCAAAGTTAATATATTTGGAATGTTCAGGATACGACCTGTTGTCATAGACACCGCCAATGTTTCCCCTCTATACGCTGTTCATTCACAAGTTTTTTGAGGATTTGTCATCGTGAATAGGCTTCACTTTATACGAAATGGCAGAATGTGTCACTAGGCAAACACGGTGATGGTCTGTCGGGCAATTGCAATCAGACGATTCTGCTCATCCCAAAGGTGTGCGTATTCGGTAGCATAACCATGACTGGCATGATCGGTAAATACTTTATATTTCATCCAGTCATGCAACTGATTTTGCAAAGGATTGACATAGGTCACATGCCACGTCAAAGAGCTGGCAGGAGCAAGTTGACTAAACATTGGCAATACCCCAGGTGGCCACATATCAAATGCCACCATTAAATCTGCAATATTCATGGCACGATTGCTGTGCTGTTCAGGCTTAAAGCGCATCCAGCCTGCAAAATCGGGTTTATGGCTGGCACTGAATGGATACTGCCCTTCCGCCCAGACCAAATCCATTTGCTGAAAACACTCAGGTGCTAGGGGGTGATGCTGCGTGACGGGTAATTCACTGACAGGGGCAAAATTTGGTGCAGTACGTTCCTGCTGCACCACAATACTAGATTCACGTGCTACGCCAAAACTGGCAATCAAAATGCTTTGTACGGCATCATCCTGCCACAAACGCACCTCAATGCTAGTGACTGATTTACCCTGCCGAAGAATTTCAGCTGTAAGACGTGCCCGACCTTGCTGTACTGGCCCCACAAAAGTCACGCTGCTACTGAGTAAGCGCTTTTCAGGATCGGCAATGCAATGCTGAGCTTTTTGCATCATCAAGCCTGCCACCAACCCACCATAAATGGTGCGTCCTTGTAACCAACCCTGCGGAATATCGATCCATTCTTGTTCGGCAATGGCCTGATAGGTCTGTAGCAACGACATGGCTTTTCCTTAAACGATGATGTTGTCGATATTACAGCGTTTCGATTGGATGTGAATGTTCAATGACGGCAGAGTCAATGCGCTTTTTTGCTATTTACCTTTGCAGAAATACTGCTTTTATGGATAAAACCATCACTCATGCAGCACTTTATAAATGGTACGTGCCATCACCTCGCCCAGTCCTGGCACTAAGGTCAGCTCTTTTTCAGAGGCTTTAAGTACCCCTTGGATGCCACCAAAATGAGTGAGCAAATCACGGCGGCGTTTTGGCCCTAAACCCGGAATCACTTCCAGTACCGATGAACCACGCTTTTTATCACGTTTGGCACGGTGTTTGGTAATCGCAAAACGGTGTGCTTCATCACGTACCTGCTGAATCAGATGCAAGGCTTTATGGTCTTCAGGCAACTGAATTTTATTGCCATCGGTAAAATGCAGGGTTTCTAACCCGGGTTTACGTCCTTCACCTTTAGACACCCCTATCATAAAGGCATCTAGCCCTAATTCCTGCATGACTTCCATCGCCATATTCAACTGCCCTTTGCCGCCATCAATCAGCAATAAATCGGGCAACATGGCTTTTTTATAACGACGAGTCAGCGCTTGACGCATGGCGGCATAATCATCTCCCGCCTGAATATCCTGAATGGAAAATTGTCGATAATCACGTTTGCGAATGCCACCACTGTCAAACACCACACAAGATGCCACTGTGTCTTCGCCCATAGTGTGTGAAATATCAAAACATTCAATCCGATCAATTGGCCGTCCAACCACTTGCTCAAGCTGATAAAAACGCTCGTTTAATTCAAAGTGATTGGCCAATTTACCTTTAATGGCATGCTGCACATTCATTTCTGCCAGCTCTTGCCACTCGGCACGGGTTTCACGCACCTTATGCTTAATCTGGACTTTTTTATCGAAGTGTTGCTGTAAGGCTTGTTCTAACTCTTTGCAATCTGCTACATCCACATTCACAATCAATTCAGCAGGAATTTCATCGGCCACCTGAAAGTAAAAGTTGGCAATAAAGTCGGCCAGCATTTGCCCTAAATCATCACCTAGCATGTCTGGAAAATAACTTTTCCCACCCAGCATTTTGCCATTTCGCACATGCATAATTTGCACGCAGGTCACCCCTGCCTGATGTGCAATGGCAATAATATCGGCCTCACCTTTGAGTTTATAAATGGCTTGCTGTGCCTGCACATCACGTAACAATGCCATACGGTCACGGTAAAAGACCGCTTTTTCAAACTCCAATGCTTCGGCAGCGGCTTCCATTTTGCTAATCAATTGCTGATTCAGCTCTTTACTGTCGCCCTGTAAAAAACGGATCGAATTATTGACATCTTCTTTATATTCTTCGGGTGAAATGAGTCCCACACACGGTGCCGAACAACGCTTGATCTGATATTGCAAACATGGACGCTGCCGCTGGGCAAAATAACTGTTTTCGCACTGCCGCACATTAAACAGCTTTTGTAACACTACCAAAGTATCGCGAGCATTGTAGGCACTCGGATAAGGCCCAAAAAACTTCCCGACCTGATGCTTGCCTTTGCCACGTCCACTGGCAATACGCGGGTAAGGCTGATCTGCCGAAACAAAAATGTAAACATAAGACTTATCATCACGCAGCATAATATTGTACGGTGGGCGATGCAGCTTAATCAGATTTTGTTCAAGCAATAAAGCCTCAGTTTCCGAACGCACCACCAAAGTTTCAATATCATAAATACGTGCAACCAAAGCTTGAGTTTTCGGGTGCTCAATGGTCTTAATAAAATAACTCGACACACGATTTTTTAAGTTTTTGGCTTTGCCCACATACAACAATTCTCCGTCTTTACCCAACATACGGTACACCCCAGGCAATTGGGTCATGTTTGCCAAAATTTTCTCAATATGCTCACGTGCGTTTGGGTTCACGAGTCATCCTATAATCGCTGCATTGTCTACATGATGTGATGCTTCAGCTGACTTTTTCAAGCTTTATCCTGTAGCCGATTGCAGGATCTATCCACAAAAACAATCAGCTCAGTGCTAAAAGCGATTAGTTCACAACACAAGGTTTGCTATGCTCAGGCATCTTGTCAGCAAAACAAAGGTGCAGGATGACGACCACGCAACACGGCCTACATATCATTCAACCCGCGACCTCCAAACCCACCCGTCCTAATCTACACAACTCTGAAAAAGATCGCCTGATTGGTCAACCACGCTTTCATTTTGAACCTGCGCACGTCATGCAGTTGTTGCGTCAGCGGATTATTGGACAAGATGCCGCACTGAATGAAATTGAAAAAATGCTGTATGTGGTCAAGGCCGATTTTTCCAGTACAGAACGACCACTTTCTGTGACCTTAATGCTTGGCCCAACAGGTGTGGGAAAAACCGAAACAGTGCGTCTGATTGCCGAAGCCATTTACGGCCACCCCGACGCTTTCTGCCGTATCGATATGAATACCTTGGCGCAGGAACATTATGCTGCAGCACTGACAGGTGCACCACCGGGTTATGTCGGCTCCAAAGAAGGACACAGTTTATTTGACGAAACTGCCATTGCAGGCTCACATACCCGTCCAGGCATTATGCTATTTGATGAGCTAGAAAAAGCGTCAACTGAAGTGCTCCGTGGCTTAATGAATGTGTTGGATACAGGTAAACTGACCCTGACCGCAGGCACCAAAACCATCGACTTTCGCAATTGCATGATTTTTATGACCAGCAATGTGGGGGCACAGGCAGCACAGCAATACTTGGATAAACTAAATTTGTTGCCGCAAAAATTACAGCAACTGTGCCTAACACGCATGCCGACTCAACGGATCATTGAAAAAGTCATGCAACGCAGATTTGACCCTGAATTTTTAAATCGGATTGACCGCAGCTTGCATTATCAGGCTGTATCTGCCGATGCTTTGCCGCAACTGGTTGAAATTGAGTTGGAAAAATTAAACCGTCGCCTGCAACATCAACAGCGCCAAGTTCAGCTGACGGCTGCTGCCAAAGCATATTTTTATCAAGGGCATGATATTCGTTACGGCGCTCGGCATTTGGGGCGCAAAATCCGTACCGAGCTAGAACCCATTTTAGCGCTGTATTTTTTAAGCCATCCTGAACAGACAGAGCTATGTCTGGATTGCAGCGCAGGCGCATTACACATTCAAATAGATTGATCTTTGGTTGAGGATGATTAATGCTCATCCTCAATGCTTTGACACTTATATGCAGTGATGTATATGGGGTGATGCTTTCAAATTCTGCAAATTAGTCAGTAATTTCTATTCCCAATGCCTGACTAAACTTGGCTTGATCTTTAGGCGAAACCAACACAAATTTTGACTGCCCTGCTTGCACATAATCAATTTTTAAACGTTTTAAAGATAAGGCGGGCGATGCCACAGAATTATTGGTTTTAGATATTTTCTGAATATTAGCACGGGGAATATCCCACTTTAAAAACATACAGCGAATCTGCAAGCGTTCTACATCGACCTGATAGCGAGTATTAAAAATAGGCCACCACAACACAAAAATTGTGATGATATATACCCCCGTATGTACTGGAAATGCAGGCATCGTGCCTTTGGCATACATGGTCAGCAATAATTGAATTAATAAGCCTGACATACAAATCACAAAGGCCAAGACCCACCAATCTTTTTTAGAACGAAACGTTTGCATAAATTTTCCCCTAAGTTGCTTCATTCTATACATAAAAGCAGCGTGAAATTGAAGTCTGCAACTGAAATTATGGAAAAATGCCATAAAAAAACGCCCCGAAAGGCGTTGTGATGATTTAAAACAGATAAGGACGAATAAAAATCAGGAAGAAAATACCTAACATCAAAAACCATTTTAGGAAGTAATACAGACGGCTATTTCTGGCCTTTAAGGCTTTGGCTTTTAATCGTACTTGGTAAACATAACCAAAGACTTTATTTAAGCCGCCCGTTTGGTCACCTGCTTCATTCGGAGAACTGGCTGCAGTCATCACATTCTTACCAAACCATTGATTAAACTTTTGCATCAAGCGTGATTTTAACGGACGCTCAACATCGGCAAAGAAAATAATACGGTTTTGATCAGTGCCATTTTCGGCATAGTGAATATAGGTTTCATCAAACACCACACTTTCACCATCACGCCATGAATA
>CAYRLC010000133.1:0-6366 GCA_964424995.1 uncultured Croceicoccus sp. | reverse complement strand
CCTTCCTGGATCAGGTCGAGGAATTGCAACCCGCGGTTCGTGTACTTCTTGGCGATCGAGATCACGAGACGCAGGTTCGCCTCGACCATCTCCTTCTTGGCGATGCGCGCCTCGCGCTCCGCCTTCTGCACCGTATTCACGATGCGGCGGAACTCGTGCAGCGCCATGCCGGTCTGGCTGGCGATGTCGGCGATTTCGGAGCGGATGCGCTCGACCGCGTCGGCTTCCTTCTCGGCGAAGGCGGCCCACTTCTTGTCCTTCTTTGCCATCTCCGAAAGCCAGGTGTCGTCAAGCTCGCGCCCGACGTAGCTTTCGAGGAAGTCGGCCCGCTTGACCCGGTGCCGTTCGGCCAGGCGCAGCATCTGGCCGCCCAGCGCGGTCAGGCGACGGTTGAAGGCGTAAAGATTGTCGACGAGGAACTCGATCTTCGTCGCGTGGAACTGTACCGATTCGACCTCGGCAGTCAGTTCCTCGCGCAGGCCCTCGTACTTGTCTTCCTTGGCTTTGGGGAAACTCTCGCCGCGGCCCATCGCCTCAACGCGTTCCTCCTGCAGCTTCTCGAAAGTCTGGAACAGCTTGGTGATGCGGGCGAAACGCTCCAGCGCGTCTGGCTTCAGCGCCGCTTCCATCTGAGCGAGAGGGTGTTGTCCTCGTCGTCGTCCTCTTCCTTGCGACGGCTCGAGCCTTCCTCGCCGTCCTCGTCCTCGGACTCTTCCTCGTCCTCGACGTCGTCGTCGTCCTTGTAGGACGGGCCGGCGGTCTCTTCCGAGATCTCGCCATCGCCTTCGTCGTCGTCGTTGAGGCTTTCAGGCGCGGGCTCCTTCGACAGCATCGCGTCGAGATCGAGGATCTCGCGAAGCTGCATTTCCTCGTTATTCAGCGCTTCCGACCACTGGATGATCGCGTGGAAGGTGATCGGGCTCTCGCAAAGGCCCATGATCATCATATCGCGACCCGCCTCGATCCGCTTGGCGATGGCGATCTCGCCCTCGCGCGACAGCAGTTCGACCGCGCCCATTTCGCGCAGATACATACGGACCGGGTCGTCGGTGCGCTCGATCGTTTCCTTCTTCTTGGCCGGGGCCTTGTTGCCCGAGCCTACGGAAGAACCGTCGTCGTCGTCACCGTCGTCGTCGTCGCCGATCTCGTCCGGGCCGTCGCTGTCGCTTTCGCCATCGCCTTCGGAATCGTCATCGCTCTCGACGATGTTGACGCCCATCTCGCTGATCGCGGCCATGATGTCCTCGATCTGCTCGGACGACATCTGGTCCTGCGGCAGGGCCTCATTCAGTTCGTCATAGGTGATCACGCCGCGCTTCTTGGCGCGGGCGATGAGTTTCTTGATGGACGCTTCGTTGAGATCGATCAGCGGTGCATCGCCGCTTTCGCTCTTGTCGCTCGTCGTCGCCATATGCCGTTCTGGTTTCCCGTAATTCCCACGCCGACCCGTGAAATCGTCCCTTTTACGGGGTCCTTCAGGCCGACGCACTCGCGCGCGTTGCCGCCATTTGCATGAGGCGGCGTTCGAATTCCAGCTTTCTCTTCAGCAAACGCTGCTGCTCGGCATAGGCTCCCTCGGGATCCTGTGCGAACCGCGCCGTCGCCTCTGCCAATGCGCTTTCGATCGCCGGCTTTTCCACCAGCAGATCAATCGCCTGCACCAGCTCTTGCGTGGCCTCGGTCGCCTCTGCGTGATCGGTCAGGAAGGCAAATTTCATGCCGCCGATCGTGTCCCTGTCGGGAAGGCTCAGTCCACGTGCTTGCAATATGGCCGCAACGTCTTCGCTTTCAAGCAGCGCCGATGCGTTTTTCTTGCCGAACTTGCGCGCCTCGCCCGCCTCCAGCATGGCGTCGAGCAGCCGCGCCTGCTGGCGGTCTTCGGGATGGAGGCCGGAAAGCCGCTCGTTCTCCTCGCCGATCACCGCCGGATGCGCAGCAAGGCCGATCAGGAGCGCATCGATCAACCGCGCGCGAACCGCATCGGGAGTGAGGCGCTTCAACCGGTCCGACGGCGGCAGCGTGGCGGCGCGCCCGCCGAAACGGTCTTGCCCCTTGCGGAAGGGTGCCTTCTGAAACGGCGCGCGATCCTTGGCCGGAAACGCAAACGCGCCATACCGATCCAGCAGTTCGCGGCGATAGAGCGACCTGATGTCGGGGTGCTGGATCGTGTCGGCGTGGTCGATCAAGCGCGCTTTCAGCCCCGCCTTGTCCTCCGGCGTGCGCAAGGGCAGGGCGTCCCGCTCGAACCGCCAGATCGCGTCCACCAGCGTCTCGGCCCCGGCCAGCAGAGCCTCCATCGCCTCCGTCCCGTCGCGGCGGAGCAGGTCGTCGGGGTCCATGCCCTGCGGCAAGGTCACGATGGCGAGCGAATGGCCCGGCTTCAGCATCGGCAGGGCGCGGGTGATCGCCCGCAAGGCGGCGCGCTGGCCCGCGCTGTCGCCGTCGAAACAGAGCACCGGCACTGGCACCAGCTTCCAGATGAGGTCGAGCTGGTTCTCGGTCAGCGCCGTGCCCATCGGGGCGACCGCCTCGCCGATCCCGGCGGCGGACAGCGCGATCACGTCCATGTAACCTTCGACCACGACGATGCGATTCGACTGGCGCGAAGCAGCAGCGGCGCGGTGCAGGTTGTAGAGCGTCCGCCCTTTGTCGAAAACCGGGGTGTCGGGGCTGTTGAGGTATTTCGGCGCGTTCGGCGCATCGGCGAGGATACGCCCGCCGAACGCGATGACTCGCCCGCGCCGGTCCTGGATCGGCAGCATCAGCCGCCCGCGGAACCGGTCGTAAGCCTCCTTGCCCTCGACATCGATCAGTAGGCCCGCCTCGACCAGCATGGGTTTCGGGAATGCGGACAGGGCAGGGGCCATCGCCCCGCGATCATCCGGCGCATAGCCGAAGCCGAATTCGCGAATCGTCGCCGCCGCAACCCCGCGCTTTTCCAGATAGGCGCGCGCCTGCGCCCCGGCGGGCGAGGCGAGATTGGCGACGAACCACTCCTGCGCCGCCGCCATCGCATCGTGCAGCGTGGCGCGCTGTTCGGCGACTTTCGCCATGCGCGGGTCCGGCGCGGGGACTTCCATCCCGGCCTCGGCGGCCAGTTCCTTCACCGCATCCATGAACGGCATGCCGCGCTGGTCGGTCAGCCAGCGGATCGCATCGCCGTGCGCACCGCAGCCGAAGCAGTGGTAGAAACCCTTCTCGTCGTTGACCGTGAAGCTGGGCGACTTCTCGTTATGGAACGGGCAGCAGGCTTTCCATTCGCGCCCCGCCTTGGTCAGGCGCGTGGTGCGGCCGATCACGCCCGAAAGCGTGATGCGGGCCCGCAGTTCATCCAGCCATTGGGGGGAAAGCGCCATCCCCTCTGGTTATTACGAAAGCGCCGCTTTGACGAGGCCGCTGGCCTTGCTCATGTCGAGCTGTGCACCGTGGCGTGCCTTCAGTTCGGCCATGACCTTGCCCATGTCCTTCATGCCCGCCGCGCCGACTTCGGCCTTGATCGCCTCGATCGCGGCACTGGTTTCCGCCTCGCTCATCTGCTGGGGCAGGTATTCCTCGATCACCTTCATCTCCGCCTCTTCGGCGGCGGCCAGTTCCTCGCGCCCGCCCTGGCGATACATCTCGATCGATTCGCGGCGCTGCTTGGCCATCTTCTGGAGAACTTCGACGATCATCGCGTCGTCGTCGGCCGGACCGCCGCCGACACGCAGTTCGATGTCGCGGTCCTTCACCTTGGCCAGGATCAGGCGGATGGCGGCAAGGCGGTCCTTGTTCTTTTCCTTCATGGCGCTGATCTGGGCGGCCTTCAGGGTATCGCGAAGCATGATGGTTCCAATGTCCTCTCGGGAAATGTCCGATGAGCGGGCCCTAGCGAAAAGAAACCTTTCCGCCTACCTTGACGCTACAGCCGCACCTCTCTAGCGGACGAGCCTTAGCACGCATCGCTGGAAACACGAGATAACGGAGCGCCAATTTCATGGCCGACGCCGCACTTTCGCACGCGCCTCAACCCCCGGCGCCACAACCCAAGAACGCGACTGCCGTCATCGTCTTTGCCGATGGCCATGTTGCCTGGGGCCGCGGCTTCGGCGCGGTGGGCGAAGCAGTGGGCGAGCTTTGCTTCAACACGGCGATGACCGGCTATCAGGAAGTGATGACCGACCCGAGCTACGCGGGCCAGTTCGTCTGCTTCACCTTCCCCCACATCGGCAATGTCGGCACCAATCCTGAGGACGTCGAGGGTCTGTGCGATTCGGCGCTGGGCTGCGTGGTGCGCGAGGATGTGACCGACCCGTCGAATTTCCGCGCGATGGGCGACCTGCCGCAGTGGATGGCGGAAAAGGGCAAGATCGGCATCGCCGGGCTCGACACCCGTGCGCTGACCCGCCGCATCCGCATGAACGGCGCGCCGAACGTGGTGATCGCGCATAACCCCGAAGGCAACTTCGACCTCGACGCGCTCTTGGCCAAGGCGAAGAACTGGCCGGGGCTGGAGGGTATGGACCTTGCCAGGACCGTGGCGCGTTCGTGCCATCAGGACTGGACCGGCGGCCACTGGACGCTTGGTCAAGGGTTCGGCTCCGCCGATGGGGGGCAGGGCTATGACGCGCCCGGCGCAGAGGGTCGCCCGCATGTCGTGGCGATGGACTTCGGCGCGAAGGACAACATCTTCCGCAACCTCGTGAAGGCGGGCGCGAAGGTCACCGTCGTTCCGGCCGAAGCGACGTTCGACGAGATCATGGCGCTGAAGCCCGACGGCGTGTTCCTCTCGAACGGCCCCGGCGATCCGGCGGCGACGGGCACTTACGCGGTGCCGGTGATCAAGGCGCTGCTCGATGCCGACAAGCCGATCTTCGGCATCTGCCTCGGCCACCAGATGCTGGCGCTGGCGGCGGGCGCGAAGACGAGCAAGATGTTCCAGGGCCACCGCGGCGCGAACCATCCCGTCCAGCGCGTCGGCGGCGTCTGGGGCGAGACCGAGGGGCTGGTCGAAATCACCAGCATGAACCACGGCTTCGCGGTCGACGGCGACACGCTGCCCGCGGGCGTGATCGAGACGCACAAGTCGCTGTTCGACGGCACCAACTGCGGCATCGCGATCACCGGCAAGAAGGCGTTCGGCGTGCAGTATCACCCCGAGGCTTCGCCGGGGCCGCAGGACAGTTTCTACCTGTTCGAGAAGTTCGTGGGTGAGTTGGGGTGAAGTACGATCTTCAACCGAACTTCCTAAGTCCGTACGACTTTTCTGCGTTGGAAACTTTCTTCCAACAGAAGACTGGCCGCCGAGGCGCCGACGGAACACTCGCATTAAAGGTTGCTGATATAAGAGATCATTTGACGGCTCGTGGAAGTCTGAATGCCAAGCGAGCTGCGCAAAACTTGTTGAAGTTAGGATGCATCGCTGAAGTAGGCTCGGGCAGTCCAGTACCAGAGTACGTCATCACACCAATCGGAGAGCGTTTTTACCAGCGATTTGTGCAAGCAAGTTTGGATGAACTTGTGGGTATAGATTCGGCGTCATGGACGGGAATTGTCTCTCCAGTTGAAGTGGCCCACGTCATGTCAATCGTCGCAGATATCGAGGCTGTCGCTCGATCTATCGGCGATAATGAAAAGCAATCGCAGATCATAGGTCTCGTCACCGCCTTGCGGGCTATTCTTGAAACGCCAGAACCGCCGCGAAAGCCGATCCTCAGTATCGTCCGCGATCCGGCCTTCGCTCACATTGTCGAGGTCGGGGCGTTGCTGCTCCTCATTGCGACCTACCTTAAGACTTAGCTTGGGAAATGAACTAATGCCCAAACGCACTGACATCTCCTCGATCCTCATCATCGGCGCTGGCCCCATCATCATCGGGCAGGCTTGCGAGTTCGACTATTCGGGCACGCAGGCGGTCAAGGCGTTGAAGGAGGAGGGCTACCGGGTCATCCTGGTGAACTCCAACCCCGCCACGATCATGACCGATCCGGAAATGGCCGACGCGACCTACGTGGAGCCGATCACACCCGAATTCGTCGCCAAGGTGATCGAGAAGGAACGCCCCGACGCGGTGCTCCCCACGATGGGCGGGCAGACCGCGCTGAACACAGCGCTGCGCCTGTTCGAGGACGGGACGCTGGAGAAGTACGGCGTCAAGATGATCGGCGCCGATGCCGATGCCATCGACAAGGCTGAAAACCGCCAGCGCTTCCGCGAGGCGATGGACAAGATCGGCCTCGAATCCGCGCGCAGCGGCGTGGCCAACACGGTCGAGCAGGCTTTCGCCGTGCTGGAACACACCGGCCTGCCCTCGATCATCCGCCCCTCGTTCACGCTGGGCGGCACCGGCGGCGGCATCGCCTATAACAAGGCCGAGTTCGAAAAGATCGT
>CAYRLC010000132.1:0-6450 GCA_964424995.1 uncultured Croceicoccus sp. | reverse complement strand
GATGCTCGACCACTATCAGCAGACCAAGAACATGCTGGTCAGCTACAGCCCGAAGGCGCTCGGTTTCTTCTGATGCCGAAGCAGGGGGCTGACCCTCTCCCACCCCGATCCTCCCGGCACGATTCTCTCGGGTGCCGGACAGGGATCGGGGCCATCCCGGGCCGGGGCGGGCGCAAGCCCGTTCCGGCCTTGGCGCGTCCGGTACTGGCATCTCCGGCGCGGGCCTCTCCGGCGCTGGCCGATCCCGCGCTGGCAACTCCCGCAAGGCCCCGTTATCCTGCGCGGGCAGGAGCCTGAGCCATGGTCGACACCAGAGTCTTCAGCGGCACGCCCCCCTTCGTTCCGGCGCGCATCATCGCCTCTCCGGAAGCGGAAGACTGGATCTTTCGCCTGACCGAGATGCACGGGCCGCTGATGTTCCACCAGTCGGGCGGGTGCTGCGACGGTTCGGCACCGATGTGCTTCCCGCGCGGCGAATTCCGCGTCGGCGCACAGGACGTGCTGCTCGGCACGCTGGTCGGCGAAACGCCGGTGTGGATCGGCGCGGCGCAGTTCGCATACTGGCGCCACACGCAGGTCACCATCGACGTCGTGCCGGGGCGCGGTTCGGGCATGAGCCTGGAAGCGCCCGAAGGCGTGCGCTTTATCGTCCGCAGCCGGGTCTTCACCGACGAGGAAGTGGCTGCGCTGGAAGCGGCGGGCGAACCTCTGCGCGGCGACGAGGTCAGCGGTTGAGCCGCCACGTTTCGGCCATGCAGCGCGCACTTGGCCGGCCCACGGCGAACCGCTAGGATTGCCGCGCGTCGAACGACCACGCAGCACCGTTTCCGTCCGCCCGGACGGTCAGGTGACATGCGGGCGACCATTGAGGAGAGGGACTTGGGCCAACAAGAGCGGAGCCGATCCGATCGGGGCCGATCCACGGATGCAGATGCCGATGTCCGGTCGGACGGGCTCGTCGTCGTGTCGACCGCTGCCGCCGATCCCGCCGCCGCCGTCGCGCAGATCGCCGGGGCGATCGCCGACGTGCCGCTTGCCGGCGGTCTCGTCTTCTGCTCGCACCGCTACGACCGCGACGATCTTGCCCGCGCGCTCGACAGCCTGATGCCCGGCACGCCGCTGTTCGGCTGCACCAGCGCGGGCGAGGTTGGGGCGGACGGCTACGTGAACGACACCATCGTCTTCGTCGGCTTTCCCTCCGACGCGTTTCACCTGCGGCTCCTCACCTTTCGCGATCTTGACGAATTCGATCCCGAACAGGCGCGCCAGTCGGTCCGCCAACTCGCGGCAGAGGCGCGCGGCGCGGCCGGCGCGGCGCTGGGCGATAACCTCTCGCACGTGGCGATCTTCCTCGTCGACGGGCTCTCCCACCGCGAAGAACTGCTGACGATGACCGCGCAGGAAGCATTGTCGGAGATCGACCTCATCGGCGGATCCAGCGGCGACGGACTCGCCTTCCGCGAGACGGGCGTGTTCTTCGACGGACGGTTCCAGCGCGATGCGGCGGTCATCGGCCTGCTGTCGTCGTCGCGCCCGATCCACGTCTTTTCCGAAAACCACTATAGCCCTGGCGCCGAGCGGATGGTCATCACCGAGGCGGATGCCGAGACGCGCACCGTCTACGAAATCAACGCCGCCCCCGCGGCGGAGGAATACCTGCGCCTGATCGGCGAGCCCGGTGCGGTGCTCGATCTCGGCTATTTCGCCACGCACCCGCTGATGGTGCGCACTGGCGGCGCCTATCACGTCCGCTCGATCCAGTCGGTGAACCCTGATGGCAGCCTTACGTTTTACTGCGCGATCGACCGGGGTGTCGTGATGACCATCGGCGAACCCAAGGACCGCATCGCCGAGATGGAGCGGACGCTGGCCCATGCCGAACGCAAGGTCGGACGGGTCGACCACGTCATTGCCTTCGACTGCGTGCTGAATCGCATCGACAGCGACAGCCGCCAGCTCGGCCGGGCCATCGCCGACCTCTATCGCAAGTCGCGGGTGGTCGGCTTCAACACTTATGGCGAGCAGTTCCGCTCCGCCCATGTCAACCAGACCATCACCGGGCTGGCGGTGGGGCGCGGATGACCGCCAAGGGGGCGCAGTCGGTGTTCGGGCATCCCGCCGCCCAGGCCGTGACCACCGGCGACGATCCGCGCGACGTGGAGATCGCGGCGCTTCACGAACGCATCCGGCGGCTGGAGAAGATCAACGAAGCGTTGATCGACCGGGTCGAACGGTCGAGCGACATGGACGGGTCGTACTCGATGTTCGAGACGGCCATCGCGCTGGAATCGATGGTGCGCGACCGGACGAACGAGCTGAAGACCACGCTGGAGAAGCTGGCCGACGCCAACGTAAGCCTGTCCGCCGCGCACGAGGCGACCGATGCCGCGCGGGCGCGTCTGCGCGATGCGGTGGAAAGCCTGTCCGACGGGTTCGCGATCTTCGATGCCGACGACCGGCTGATCATGCACAACGAGGGTTTCCTCAACATCTTTCCCGAATTCCGTGGCGGGCTGGAAGAGGGAACGACATTCACCGACCTTGCCGAACAGCTCGCCCGCAGCGGGCGGACGGTGGGTTCGCAGATCGCGCCCGAACGCTGGGTGCAAGAACGCATCGCCCGGCACCGCGAGGCGTCGGGCGCGCATGTCCAGTTGCTGACCGACGGGCGGTGGCTGCAGATCAACGAGCTGCGCACGAGCGAGGGCGGCACGGTCGGCATCTATACCGACATCACTTCGGTGAAGGCGGAGGATGCGCGCCAGCGCGCCCGGGAACTCGCCAGCCGCAACCTCGCGCTGCAGGCCTCGCTCGACACCCTGTCCGAAGGGGCGTGCCTGTTCGACAACGAACGCCGCCTGATCGCCTGGAACGAGCCGCTGGTGCGGATGCTGGGCATCACCAACAACCTGCACGAGGCGATCGGCACGCATGAGCGGCTGCACGAATGGTGCATGCTGCGCCGCGGGCTCGACCTGCCGCACGCCATCGAATGGCGCAGCGGCAAGGGCCCGCGCATCAGCACCGATTGTGCGATGGGCCAGCGGCAATTCGTCATCCGCTCGGTCGCGCTGTCGGGCGGCGGCATGGCTTATGCCTTCGACGACGTGACCGACCGCATCCGGTTCCAGCGCAGCCTGACCGAACAGGCCGAAACGCTGGAAAAACGGGTGGAGGAACGCACGGCCGAACTGGTCGAGGTGAACCGCCAGCTGGTCGAAGCCAAGAACGACGCCGAGCAGGCGAACCGGTCCAAGACCAGCTTCATCGCGGCGGCGAGCCACGACCTTTTGCAACCGCTGAACGCGGCGCGGCTGTTCGTGTCGGCGCTGGCCGAGCGGCGGCTGGCGGCGACCAACCGGGGGCTCGTGCGGCAGAGTGCGGTGGCACTCGATTCGGTGGAGGAACTGCTGGAGGCGCTGCTCGAGATCAGCCGGCTGGATGCAGGCGCGATCCAGCCCGAGGTGCAGCCGCTCTCGCTCGACCGCATCCTGTCGGCGCTGCGCATCGAATTCGGCCCGCTGGCGCGCAAGAGCGGCCTTGCCTTCGACGTTCCCGAAACCGGCCTCTGGGTCAGCAGCGACATGCGGCTCTTGCGGCGCATCCTGCAGAACTTCGTGTCGAACGCGATCCGCTACACCAGCGAAGGCGGGGTGCGGGTCCGCGCGGGGGTGCGCGGTGACCATGTCCTGATCGCGGTGAGCGACACCGGCGTCGGCATCGACGAGGACAAGCGCGAGGAGATCTTCGAGGAGTTCCGCCGCCTTCGCAAGACCAGCAAGACGCCGGGCAAGGGGCTGGGCCTTGCCATCGTGCGGCAGGCCAGCGCCATGCTGGGACACGAGATCACGCTCGATTCCATGCCCGACCGGGGTAGCACCTTCACGATCTGCGTTCCGCGAGCCCAACCCGCCGAGATGCGCGCGGATGTCACCAGCGAAGCGCGCCGCCTGCCGCGCGCCGGCGGCACGGTCACGGTCGTCGACAACGATGCACAGGTCCAGCACGGCATGCGCGTGCTGCTGGAGAACTGGGGGCTGGAAGTCGTCACCGGCAGCCACCCCGACGATCCGCAGGTGTTGAAAAGCGTGGAGGGCGGCACCGGGCTGCTGATCGCCGACTACCACCTCGACGACGGGCTGCTGGGTGACGAGGCCGT
Source organism: uncultured Croceicoccus sp. (assembly GCA_964424995.1). Classification (GTDB taxonomy): domain Bacteria; phylum Pseudomonadota; class Alphaproteobacteria; order Sphingomonadales; family Sphingomonadaceae; genus Croceicoccus. Next base: position 2,291 of record CAYRLC010000132.1, on the reverse strand, counting down.
GGCGCGGCTGCGCGCCCGCCATGCGGCGCGCAAGGGCGCGGGCGACCTCCCCGCGATCATCATCACCGCCGACCGCACCGACGAGGTGAAGCAGAGCCTCGCCGCGCAGGACCTGCCGGTGCTGACCAAGCCGGTGAAGCCCGCGCAGCTGCGTGCACTGCTGCGAAAGCTGGAGCTGACGGGGTAGGGCGAAGTTCGACACGGGTCCATTCGTGGCGGGAACGGCGCCATGGTAACCGGCTTGTCGATACTCGTCGTGCTGGCCACAAACGTCCATGCCGGGTTGCTTCTTGCACCGGCGGTCAGAGACCGGCTCAGGCCCAGCCGCGAAGGGGCGGTCAGTGGCGGAATCGAGGCGTCATGTCGATAACGCTGAAAGCGCAAGTCGCGGATCATGCCGAGGAGCTGTTCGGTCTTCTCGACGACGAGCAAGTGCATGGCTTCACCGACAGCGAGCCGCCGGACTCGATGGCCTCGCTGCGGGCGCGGCTCGCGAACCTGGAAACCCGCCAGTCGCCCGATGGCACCGAACAGTGGCTCAACTGGATCGTGCGCGATGCGGGCGGACAGGTGCTGAGCTACGTCCAGGCGACGGTCACGCCCGACGGGGTGGCGACGCTGGGGGTGGTCATCGGGCGGCGGTTCTGGGGGCAAGGCCATGGCCCGGCGGCCGTGCGCGCGATGGTGGCGCTGCTGGAGCGCGATTACGGCGTCGCCATGCTGCGCGCGACGGTCGATCCGTTGAACGCCCGGTCGGAGGGGGTGTTCGCCGGTCTGGGCATGGGGGTCGACGCGGGGGAGGGCGACCTCGTTTTCCGGTCGGATACCGCGACGGTGCTCGCCGCCTAGGCCGGCCGGGTCAGTCGGTGAAGCCGACCCGGTTGGCCATGATCACCGCCTGCGTGCGCGAAAAGACGTTCATCTTCTGCAGGATGGCCGAGACGTGGGCCTTCACCGTCGTCATCGACACGTCGAGCTCGTGCGCGATCTGCTTGTTGAGCAGCCCGCCGACAAGGTGGCCGAGCACGATCCGCTGCTGCGGCGTCAGGCTGTCGATGCGGGCGCGGATGTCCTCGTCCTCGCGCATGCGGGCATCGTCACTTTCGTTGGTTTCGAGGTCGGGCAGGAAGATCTCGCCGCACAGGACCTGGCGCAGCGCGTCGACGATGGCCTGACGCTTCAACGACTTGGGCACGAAGCCGGCGGCACCGGCGGCCAGCGCGTCGCGCATGACGATCGGGTCGGACACGCCGGTCACCATCACCACCGGGGTGCTGGGGAAGTCGGCGCGAAGCTGCTTCAGGCCCGACAGGCGATTGACGTCGGGAATATTGAGATCGAGCAGGACGAGGTCGACCTCGTCCGCCTTCTGCAGCGCCTCCAACGCTTGCTCGAAGCTGTCGGCTTCCAGGATCTCGCAGTCGGGGAAGCTGATCTCGAGGATGGACCGCAATCCGTCGCGCACAAGCGAATGGTCGTCGACGATAAGCACGCGTTCGGGTGCTGGCACCTCGGTCATCATGGGCCTCGAATGGAGAAAGTCGGTTGCGATGTGGTTCATAACCGGTTGAGGGCGGCCCGTCACGGCATGGGTCGTGAACAGGCCGCCCCTTGCCATTCTCAGTTCGAGAGCTTGAACACCCAGAGCGAACCGCCCTGGCTGATTTCCTTGAAGGTCTTCGCGACCTCACCGCCCCAGAGCGGAACCGCGCCGCCCCAACCGGACATGACCGCGACATATTGTTCGCCGCCGTCCTCCCAGGTGATCGGCGAGCCGACGACACCCGAACCGGTCTGGAACTTCCAGAGCTCTTCGCCTGTCTTGGCGTCGAACGCCTTCAGGTATCCTTCGGGCGTGCCGGTAAAGACCAGGTTGCCGCCGGTGGTCAGGACGCCGCCCCACAGCGGGGCGGGGTTCTTGTATTCCCACACGATCTTGCCGGTCTTGGGATCCATCGCGCGCAGGGCGCCGATGTGATCGTCCGCGATCGGCTTGATGGTGAAGCCCGCACCCAGATAGGCCGCGCCCTTCTTGTAGGCGATCGGTTCGTTCCAGATGTCCATGCCCCAGTCGTTCGACGGGATGTAGAACAGGCCGGTATCCTGGCTATATGCCATCGGCATCCAGTTCTTGCCGCCCAGGAACGAGGGCGAGGCGAAAACGGTCTTGCCCTTGTCCGCCGCTTCCGGCGCGCCCGGACGGTTGGCGGCGACGAAGTTGGGACGACCGGTCTTCTGGTTGATGCCGTCGGCCCAGGTCGTCTGCATGACGAACTTGTGCGCGCCGATGA
>CAYRLC010000131.1:0-6455 GCA_964424995.1 uncultured Croceicoccus sp. | reverse complement strand
GCGCATCACACTGGGGGTGTGGGGGTCGGAGGTTCGAATCCTCTCGTCCCGACCAGTCCTTCCAAGCGAGGGACATTTTCGCGGCCCACCCGCTCCCCGCTCACGCCGCGCCCTGCTCTCTTCGCCGCAGCCAGCCGCACGTTGCCACTCCGCCGCTTAGCTGCTAGGCGCGCGGGCCCATACTCGGCGTTCGATCATGTCGCGTGGCCCTTGTTTCGCGGCCAACGGCGCTTATTGAAGCCTCACCACCAGAAGCCAAAGGCCTGTCATGTCCAGCAACCTGCTCGTTCTCGCCGCCGCCGCTCCGGTCGCCGGCCCCCCGGGATGGGTCCAGATCCTGCCGCTCGTCGCGATGGGCGTCATCTTCTGGTTCCTCGTGTTCCGCCCGCAGATGAAGCGCGCCAAGGAGCACCAGGCCAAGATCGCGGGCCTGCAGAAGGGCGACCGCGTCGTCACCGCCGGCGGGCTGGTCGGCAAGATCGTGAAGCTGGACGACAACTACGTCGACCTCGAACTGGGCCCCAACGTCCGCGTCAAGGCCGTCCGCTCGACCATCGGCGACGTCATCCCGCCGACCGCGCTCGTCGCCAACGACTGAGACCTTAACCGATGCTCGATTTTCCGCGCTGGAAACGGATCTGGCTCTGGGGCATCACGCTGATCGGCGTGCTGCTGGCGGTGCCTTCGCTGACGATGCTGGCGGGCCAGCCCTGGCCTTCGTCGCTGCCCGACCCCGAAGTCAACCTCGGCCTCGACCTGGCCGGCGGCAGCCACATCCTGCTCGAAGCCGACACCGCGCAAGTCCGCGACCTGCGGCTGCAGGGCATGGAAGAGGACGTGCGCCGCGCCATGCGCGAGGCGGATCCGGAGATCGAGATCGGCGACATCTCCACCGCCAACGGACGCCTGGCGTTCATGGTCGAACAGGAAAGCCAGGTCGACGCCGCGCGCGAGGCGCTGCTGCCGATGACCGAAGGCGTGGGCCTGACCGGCCAGCGCGACTGGCAGATCCGCGTCGTCGACGGGCAGCGGTTCGAGCTCACCCCGACCGAGGCCGGCCTCGACCAGGCCGTGCAGAACGCGATGGACACCGCGACCGACGTCGTGCGCCGCCGCATCGACGAACTGGGCACGCGCGAGCCGACGATCATCCGGCAGGGCGCCGACCGCATCGTCGTGCAGGTTCCCGGCCTCGACGATCCGGCCAAGCTGAAGGCGCTGCTGGGGCAGACCGCCAAGCTGGAATTCAAGCTGGTCGACCAGACCGCGCTGCCCAGCGACGTGGCGCAGGGCATCGCCCCTCCGGGCAGCCAGATCATCCCCTATGCCGCCGATTCGCAGCAGCAGGGCGCCATCGCGGTCAAGCGGCTGGGCGGTATCCAGGGCGACCAGCTGACCAATGCGCAGCAGGGCTACGACCAGAACGGCACGCCGGTCGTCAACATCACCTTCAACCAGGAAGGCGGGCGCAAGTTCGCCGCGCTGACCCAGGCCAACGTCGGCAAGCCCTTTGCCATCATCCTCGACGGCGAAGTGCTGTCGGCCCCCAACATCAACGAACCGATCCTGGGCGGTCAGGCGCAGATCTCCGGCAGCTTCAACGTCGATTCGGCGAATGCGCTGGCGATCTCGCTGCGGTCGGGTGCGCTGCCGATCGACCTCCACGTGGTCGAGGAACGCACCGTCGGCCCCGACCTCGGCGCCGATTCGATCAACAAGGGCGTGCTGGCGCTCGCCGTCGGCGGGCTTGCCGTGTTGATCATCATGGCGGTCACCTATGGGCGCTTCGGCATGTACGCGAACTTCGCGCTGCTGCTGAACGTGCTCATCATCCTCGGCGTGATGGCGCTGATGGGCACGACCCTGACGCTGCCCGGCATCGCCGGTTTCGTGCTGACGGTCGGTACCGCGGTCGACGCCAACGTCCTGATCAACGAACGCATCCGCGAGGAACGACGGCGCGGCCGCCGCGTGGTCCAGGCCGTGGAAGTCGGCTACCGCGAAGCTCAGCGCGCGATCTTCGACGCGAACATCACCAACGTCATCGCCGGCGTGCTGCTGTTCCTGTTCGGATCGGGCCCGGTACGCGGCTTTGCCGTCGTTCTCATCATCGGCATCGTCACCTCGGTCTTCACCGCCGTGACGCTGACCCGCATGTGGGTCGCGGGCTACCTGCGCAAGCACCGCCCCAGCGACCTGAACATCTGAGGAATTGGCGACGTGAAACTTCTCAAGCTCGTCCCCGACAACACGAACATCCACTTCCTGCGCTGGCGGCTGCCGTTCTACATCGTCTCGGTGATCCTCATCGCGGCGTCGTGGGGCGCGGTGTTCATGAACGGGCTGAACATGGGCGTCGACTTCGTCGGCGGCCAGATGATCCGCGCCACTTTCGTCGAAAGCGCAGAGGCGCCGGTGCCGCAGCTGCGGTCCGACATTGCGCAGCTGGGCTACGGCGATCCGGTCATCCAGCGTTTCGGCAAGCCGAACGAGGTGTCGATCCGCATGCGCCTGCCCGAAGCGGGTTCGGCGACCGAGGCGAAGGACCTGGCCGACCAGATGACCCGCCGTATCACCGGCGAGATGCAGAAGAACTACCCCGGCGTGCGCATCGACGGTGTCGATTCGGTGTCGGGCAAGGTGTCGGGCGAACTGTTCCGCACCGGCATGATGGCGCTCGCTGCCGCGATGCTGGCGATCTCGATCTACATCTGGATCCGCTTCGAATGGCAGTTCGGCGTGGGCGCGCTCTTCGCGCTGGTCCACGACGTTTCGTTGACGCTGGGCCTCTTCGCGTTGACGCAGATGGAGTTCGACCTCAACATCGTCGCCGCGATCCTCGCCATCATCGGCTATTCGCTGAACGATACGATCGTCGTCTATGACCGCATTCGAGAGAACCTGAAGAAGTTCCGCAAGATGCCGGTCGACGAGATCCTCGACCTCTCGGTCAACGAAACGCTGTCGCGCACGGTGATGACCTCGCTGCTGACGCTCATCGTGCTCGTCGCGCTGATGTTCGTCGGGCCGGCCAGCACTTTCGGCTTCGCCACCGCGATCGCCTTCGGCATCTTCGTCGGTACGTATTCCTCGATCTACATGGCCGCGCCGATCCTGATCTGGCTGCGCGTCACGACGAACAGCTTCGTCCCGACCGAGGACCCGATGGACAAGCAGGAAAAGCTCGCCCGCGGCGAAGGCTGAGCGACCTTTCGCGACGAACCGCCCCGCACGTGACGCCGGGGCGGTTCGTTTGCGGCTTCATCTCGTGCTATCATGCCCCCTTGGGAAAGGAGGCCGAAATGGCACACGAAAACCACTACGAAGCCGAACTGCGCAACCTGCTGGCCGAACTGCGCGATCACCCCGAACGCAACCATGACGAGGCGCGCCAGCGCATTGCCGTGCTGCGCCGGATGGTCGAAGCCGCCTGACAGCGACGCTATAGCGGCCTGACGAGCATGACCGCCTGCGCGACCCACGCCGGATCGCGCACCACCGTCTGGCGCTGACCGGCGCCGGGCGGCAGGATCGCGACGAACTCCGCGCTGCGGTCGATCAGGCGGCCGAAAGCGAACCGTCCGCCGGGGCGGGGCACCAGCACGTCCCGGTTGATCGCCTGCGCAGAGTCGGCGGCGGAGAGCTCGCGCAGCCAGATGCGGTCGCCGGCGCGGTACTCGCCCTGCGCCGCCTCTACCTCCAGCACGCCCATCACCTTTTCGCCCAGCATCACCTCGGGCAGCACCGCCTCGCGCGGTTTGGCCAGCGCCTCGGCCCCGTCGCTGCCCAGCCTCGCGACGACCATCGGGGCAGGGCGCGCCTCGCTCGCCAGCAGCGCCTCGGGCTCGACGCCCAGCGCATCGGCTATGCGGTTCAGCCAATCGATCGACAGCGTGCGCATCCCGGTTTCCAGGCGACCGATCGTTTGAGGCGTGGTTTCCGGAACGCAGGCACCGGCAAGGTCGGCCAGCGTCAGCCCCTTGTCCTTGCGGACGGCGCGGATGCGATTGATCATTTGGGCTTCTCCCGAAAACCGCGACGAACCGATCTGGTGTTATTTTCCTACAATCACGAACCGAAGCAAGGCTGCCTCCCGAGTTGTCCAGAAGGGAGATTTGCCGATGACCCACACCCCCGCCGACGCTTCCGCGCACTATGCAACCCGCGAACTGACCAGCGAAGGTCCGCGCCGCACTTCCTCCGCCTACAAGGGCGGCGCGCCGAAGCGCGGTCGCAGCGTCACGGTGAACCTGCGCGAATCGCCACTTTCGTGGCTTCACGCCCGGGGCCATCTGTCCGAACGGCAATACGACGCGGGCGAGCGTATCCGGGCGGACTGGGAACGGGCGCAACTTGCCCCGTCTGTCACCATGCGCTGGGACCCGGTGAGGGTGAAGGGATCAGGCGATGCAGGCCTGACCCCGTCGGAGCGGCAGATCGCCGCCAAGCGCCGCTTCGATGAAGCGTTGGCCGCCGCAGGGCCCGGCCTGTCCGATGTGTTGTGGCGCGTCGCCTGTGCCGGGGAAAGCCTGCCCGACGCCGAAAAGGCGCTGGCCTGGCCCGCGCGCAGCGGCAAGCTGGTGCTCGGTCTCGCGCTCGACAGGGTGGCGGATTACTACCGCATCGCCTGATCCGCGGCCTTGAGCATCGCGCCGCCCCATGGCAGTGGTTGCGGCCGAAGCCATCGGGACCCATCGGATGCATCGCAGGCACTTCATCAAGACCGGCACTGGCCTCGCTGCCTTCGTCATGGGCGGCGGCGCGGCGCGGGCGCTCGCCGCGCCTGCTAATTCTGCGGACGCCGCGCTCTATGCGCTGATGGACCGGGTCGCGTGGGGCAGCTTCCGGCTGAACCCCGGCGATCTCACCGCGCTCGGTCTCGACACCGGGGCCAATGCCTGGGTCCGCTCGCGCCTTTCGGGGCCCAGCCGGGCGCGCACGGCGGCGTCCTGGTCGCTGATGCAGCGCAGCCTCGACACGCTCGACGCGATCGACACGGCGGCGCTCAGCGAACAGGCCGGCGTTCATGCCGAAGTGCTGCGTTTCCACCTCGCTGCGGGTGCGGGGTCGCAGCGGTTCGGGCTGAGCCATCTGACGTCGACTTATGTCCTGACGCAGCAGGACGGTCAGGCGCTGTCGGTGCCCGATTTCCTCGACTCGATGCACCCGGTGGAGACCACCTCCGATGCCGAGGCCTATCTCGCCCGCCTCACCGTCTATGGATATTCGCTGGATGACGAGACCGAACTGCAACGGGCCGAAGCGGCGCGCGGCTTTGCGGCACCCCGCTGGTCGCTGAAGAAGGCGGCGGACCAGCGCCGCGGCATGATCGCGGGCTCGGCGGCGGAAACCACGCTGGTCCGCTCGCTCGTGCGGCGCGCGGCGGAAAAGGGTCTGCCCGGCGATTGGGAGGCGCGCGCCACCCGCATCGTCGAGCAGCTCGTCTATCCCGCGCTCGCCCGGCAGATCGCGCTGCTCGACCGGCTGGCCCCGCGCAGCCCGGCGGGCGACGGCATCTGGCGCGTGCCCGATGGCGAGGCGCTCTACGCCGCGCAGCTCGGCTACTACACCACAACCGGCCTTTCGGCGGCGGAGATCCACAAGATCGGCGTCGAGCAGGTCGCCGACATCACCGCCCAGCTCGATACCCTGCTGAAGGGTGAGGGCCTGACGCAAGGCACGGTGGGCGAGCGCCTGACCGTGCTCAACAACCGCCCCGACCAGCTGTTCGAGGATAGCGAAGCGGGCCGCGCCGCGCTGCTCCGTTTCCTGGAGGAACGGGTCGCCAGGAGCTGGGAGCAGATCAGGCCCGCCTTCACGCTGGTGCCGAAACAGTCGGTCGAGGTGCGCCGCGTGCCGCCCGAGATCGAGCAGGGCTACAGCCTCGGCTACTACCAGCCCGCCTCTGCCGACGGGGCGCGGGCCGGTGCGTTCTACATCAACCTCTATGACGTGAAGGACTGGCCGCGCTATTCGTTGCCCGCGCTGATCTATCACGAGGCGATGCCCGGCCACCACCTGCAGACCGCGATCTCGGTCGCGAACGAGGACCTGCCGATGTACCTGCGCAACCAGTACATCGGCGCCTATTCCGAAGGGTGGGCGCTTTACACCGAGATGGTCGCCGACGAACTGGGCATGTACGAGGGGATCGAGCGGGCGGGCGCGCTGCAATCATGGCTCTACCGCGCGGCGCGGCTGGTGACCGACACCGGCATCCACGACCAGCGCTGGAGCCGGGAAAAGGCGATCGACTATTTCGGCAGCACCGTCGGCTATCCCGCCAACCAGACGATGAGCGAGGTCGAACGCTACTGCGCCGGGCCGGGGCAGGCGTGCAGCTACAAGATCGGCCAGAACGCCTGGGTCGAGAACCGCAAGCGGGCCGAGGGGGCGCTGGGCCAGGATTTCAGCCTGCCCGGCTTCCACGCCATCGTGGCCGAAGGCGAAATGCC
>CAYRLC010000130.1:0-6476 GCA_964424995.1 uncultured Croceicoccus sp. | reverse complement strand
GCCTCGTCGATGACAAGCAGGTCGCACCCGGTCAGCAGGATCTTGCCCCGCTCGAACAGGTCCATCAGCCGGCCCGGCGTGGCGATCAGCACGTCGACGCCCTCGTCCAGCGCCTTGACCTGATCGCCCATCTGCACGCCGCCGATCAGCAGCGCCATCTTGAGGTCGTGGTTGGTGCCGTACTTTTCGAAATTCTCGGCGACTTGCGCGGCCAGTTCGCGCGTCGGCTCGAGGATGAGGGAGCGCGGCATGCGCGCGCGGCGGCGGCCGTGGGCGAGAATGTCGATCATCGGCAGCACGAAGCTGGCCGTCTTGCCGGTGCCGGTCTGGGCGATGCCGATCAGGTCGCGCATCATCAGGACGCTGGGGATCGCCTGCGCCTGGATCGGGGTCGGCGTGGAGTAACCGGCCGCCTCGACCGATTTCAAGAGTTCTTCAGAAAGGCCGAGATCGGCGAAATTCATGCAATCATCCCGTATGGGCTTTCCGGCCAACGCGCCGGAACAACGTGAAACAACAGTTCGGAAAAATCAGTCAGCGGCGGGCCCTCGCCCGATGCAGCCGGCGCGGGGCGCTGGCGATACCGGGCACAAGTCCGACCGGTCGGTTCGCCCACACAGGTGGCAGAACCCTTGGCGCCGCTATGCGCGTGGGGCGCGAAAAGTCAAGTGCGACTGCTTTTTGGCGGACGCAATCGGTCCCTCAGGGCGTCACATCGCGAAAGGCGCCAAGCTGGCAGTCAGCACCCGACCTTGCGTGCAAGGCCTCGCGCCCGGCGCAGAGCATGCCGTCCGCGGGCCGCTCCACATAGAAACCCGAATAGAAGCTGCTGACCTGGCAGCTCCGGTCGAGCAAGGCGGACACCACCCGGCGGTTGCGCATGATGAGCAGGAGATTTCGCCCCTGCCCCAGTCGCACGCCCGCGACATTGGCAATCGGAACGCATTGCGCGGTATCGCTACCCTCGGCGCGCGTTCGTTCGGGGGCGGTCGCCGCCGAGGCCTGCGGCGGGGCGACGCGGCTGAGCGGGGTGATGCGGATCATGACCCGCTGGCGAACCGTGGTCTGGCGCTGGATCTCGGCGAAAGTGGGATCTTCCAGTCCCACCGGCGGCAACTGAAGGGCATCCACCGGAACGTCAACGCTCGCCCCGGTCAGGGCCAGCGGCAGAAGCCACGTCGCACCGATGCCCAAACCCAATTCCCTGCTCCAGCATTGAACGATGCGAGCGGTAAGGGAAGTGGCCCGCGCTCTGCAAGTCGAAGTTGTCGCATGTCCCGCATTCGAACCGGCCCCGGTCCGCGTCGACGACGTCCCCTTTGAACGCGGGGCTTTGAATGCGCGCTGAACCGGCGCGTCCCCTTTTTCGACGGGCCGAGACAAACGGGTTTCGCCCCTGTAAAAGCGCCCGATGACGACGACCGATCTCCTCGATGCCGCGACCAGCGGCGATGCCTTTCTCGATGCCGCGCGCGCCATTCTGGGCGAACGCGGCCTGGTGACCGACCCTGCCGTTATAGAACCCTGGCTGACCGACTGGCGGGGTCGCTATCACGGTAGCGCCCGCGCCCTCGCCCAGCCTGCGGACGCGGCGCAACTGGCCGCAGTTGTCCGGCTTTGCGCCGAAAACGGCGTTCCGCTGGTGGCGCAGGGCGGCAATTCGGGCATGGTCGGCGGCGCAGTGCCGGACGAAAGCGGCACGGCGCTGCTGCTCTCGACCCGCCGGATGAACGAGATCACGGTCGATGCCGATGCCATGACCGCGACCTGCGGGGCGGGCGCGATCCTGCAGGTGCTGCACGAAGCGGCAGAAGCGCAAGGCCTGCGCTTTCCCCTCTCGCTGGGCGGCAAGGGTTCGGCGACGCTGGGCGGTCTGGTCTCGACCAACGCCGGCGGCACGCAAGTGCTGCGCCACGGCATGATGCGCTCGCTGGTGGCGGGGCTAGAGGTCGTGCTGGCCGACGGGCAGGTGCTCGATCTCACGTCGAACCTGATCAAGGACAATCGCGGTTTCGACCTCAAACAGGTCTTCATCGGCAGCGAGGGCACGCTGGGCATCGTTACCCGCGTCGTCGTGCGCCTGTCCCCGGGAATCGCGGAACGGCGGGTGGTCATCGCCGGGCTCGATTCGGCGCACCGGGCGCGCGAACTGCTGGTGTTCTGCCAGCGCGCGATGCCCGCCGCGCTCGAAGGGTTCGAGATCATGCCCCGCCAGTCGCTGGACGCGGTTCTCGAGATCATACCGGATGCGCGCGATCCGCTGGGCGAGAGCCATGCGTGGTATGCGCTGCTGGAATTCGACGCCGACCGGCAGGGTGCGGCCAGTCTGGGCGAAGAAGTCGAGAATCTCCTTGCTGCCGCGTTCGAGGAAGGCCTTTGCGACGATGCGGTCATCGCGTCGAGCGAGACGCAGGCCGAAGCGTTCTGGCAACTGCGCGAGAACATCGCACCGGCCGAGCGCGCTCGCGGACCGGCCATGCAGCACGATATCTCGGTGCCGGTGGAAAAGATGCCCGACTTCATCGACGCGGTCGAAGAAGGCGTGCTCAGCCGCTGGCCGGGGCACGAGGTGGTCGCGTTCGGACATCTTGGCGACGGCAATGTCCACCTGCACGTCATCGCCCCCGCCGGCAGCGACCGCGCGCAGTGGGAGCGGGAAAGCGGAAAGCCGATCAGCCGCTATGTCTATGCGCTAGTCACCGAATGGGGCGGATCGATCAGTGCCGAACACGGCATCGGGCAAGACAAGCGGCAGACCCTGCGCGACACGCACGATCCGGCGGCATTGGCCGTGATGGCGGCGGTGAAGCGCGCGCTCGATCCGGCGGGGCTGCTCAATCCGGGCAAGCTGGTATGAAATTGATCCGCTGAAAAACAGGTAGCGCGAGCCTGAAGCGCGTCCTTCGCGCCTTGCGCCCCAGAAGCTAAATCCCTAAACCGCGCCCGATTGCCGCCGCGCGCGGCCCTCAACCCACTCCTGAAAACTTCCTGTCCGGAGAGAGACACATGGCCAGCGCGCCTAACGACAATCTTCCGCTGTTCTACAAGACGCTTGTTCCGCTCAACAGCAACCAGCACGCCCGGTTCCGCGCCAAGGCGACCGACAAGGCGCTGTGGCTGGCGCACGAACACGCCGTGCCGATCACCGTCGAGGAATTCCCGATGGCGCAGCGGTTCTTCCCGATCGTGTTCTCCTCGGGCTCGAACCCGGTTCCGCTGGCGCTGATGGGCCTGAACGAAGGGGTCAACACTTTCTTTGACGCCGAAGGCGGCATGACCACGGATTGCTACGTGCCGGCCTATGTCCGTCGCTATCCCTTCCTGCTGGCCAAGCTGTCACCCGAATCCGACCAGCTCTCGCTCTGCTTCGACGCGTCGAGCGGGCTTGTCGGCGAATTCGAGGACGGCGAGCCCCTGTTCAACGATGACGCGCAGCCTACCGAGGCGACGCAGAACATCCTCAAGTTCAACGAGAACTTCGAGCAGGCCGGCATGAAGACCAAGGCCTTCATCGACGAACTGAAGAAGGCCGACCTGCTTATGGACGGCGAAGTGTCGATCAGCCGCGAGAACGAGCCGCCCTACATCTATCGCGGCTTCCAGATGGTGAACCAGGAAAAGCTGCGCGACGTGCGCGGCGACCAGCTGCGTTCGTGGAATCAGTCGGGCCTGCTGCCGCTGGTCTTCGCGCACCTCTTCTCGCTCAGTCTGATGCGCGACATCTTCTCGCGCCAGGCGGCGATGGGCAAGGCGCCGGGCCAGCAGGTGCCGGTCAACGCCTAAAGCGCTTGAGGAACGGGGCTGATTTCGTTCAGAAAAAGCCTCGTTCCAAGTTCGTCGCGGAAAAAAGAAAATAAATCTTGCCTGATGCACTCTTGCAACAGGCCCGACATTCGCCTAAGTAGAGGTCATCCGGTCGCGGCTTCCCTCATGACCCTTCCGGACCGACGCACTAGCGTGCGTCAACCTCCCTGAACCTTGACCACCCCGTGTACGCACGGGGTGGTTTTTTATGTGCGATACGCGCCGCTCACTCGGCGGCCTGCGGCCAGGCCGCGCCCGATGCCACTACCGCCTCGGCCATCGCGCGCACGAGTTGCGCAACGACGTCCGCCTGCCTGTCCACGCCCTGTCCCGGCCTGTCTAGCGCTTCGTCCAGATAGAGACTGCGCGCGATCTCGATCTGCACGGCATGGATGTCATCGCGCGGCGCGCCATGCCGCTCCAGCACATAACCGCCCGCATAGGGCCGGTTGTAGGCACCGTTGACCCCGATGATGTCCAATTCGGTCATCGCTGCGGCCACCACGTCCCGACCGGCGCTTCCCCCGAAGCGGTCGCCGATCACATGGGTTGGCGGCCCCTGCCCCGCCGCTCCAACCGGCAGATCGGGCATGGAGTGGAGATCGACCAGCAGGGCCGCGCCCCACCGGTCGCGAATGGCGGCAAGCTGGGCCGCCAGCGCATCGTGATACGGAGCATGGACCGCGGCGATCCGGTGCGACGCCTCGACCGGCGCCATCGGTCCGCGCCACAGTTCGCCCACGCCGGACAGGCGGCGCGGGAAAAGCCCCAGCCCGCGCATCGAACGGGCCGATTGCGCACCGCCACGCGGCATGCCGCGGCGCATTGCGGCCTTCTCCTCCTCCGATCCGGAAAACATGCCGAGATCGAGATCACGCGGATCGCGATTCAGGTCGACCATCGCACGGGGGGCCTGCGCGACCAGCAGGGCGACCCCGCAACGGATGGCGACCTCTCGCGCCACGACATCGACGAAGCGATCCTCGAGCCGGCGCGCCGTCTGTTCCGAATGGCGCAACCGTCCGAGCAGGTCCGGAGAATAGGCGCGACCTGCATGCGGCACGGCGATGAGGACAGGCAGCATGGGTACCGGCGGCGCATGGAGGGTATATGCCGCCCGCGCGAGGCCGGGGATCGACCCACCCGCCGCCAGCATTGTCAGCCGCGCAGGCTGGGGTTCATCGTTATGTCCGGAATCTGCTGGAATCATCGCGAGCAAGGCTGAACCGCCCGGCCCCGAGCGTCAATGCCGCCGCGCAGCCCGATCCCTGGTCCTGCCTGTTTCAAAGGTGCACAACGGCTAAATTCGGCCAGACATGCGGAAAAAGTGTTATAGTCTGCCCATCGCAACGCCGGACCGAAAAGACGGGTGCCGCGTGCCGGGAACGCATGTCGCGATCGCGCGATCTATGCACAGGCACGGCTGCCCCGCTTCCCGCCCCTGTGCTGACGCGAGTATTTGAGGAAACCATGATTCGCATCCTGCTGGCCGAAGACGAAGATTCGATGCGCACCTATCTGGCGCGCGCGCTGGAGAATGCGGGTTACGAGGTCGTCGCCGTCGATCGCGGCACCCATGCGCTCCCACTCCTCACCGACCAGCATTTCGACCTCCTGCTGTCCGATATCGTCATGCCCGAAATGGACGGGATCGAGCTGGCGCAGCGTTGCGCGCAGGTTTCGCCGACGACGAAGGTGATGTTCATCACCGGCTTTGCCGCCGTGACCATGAAGGCCAGCCGCGAAGCACCGCAGGCCAAGGTTCTTTCGAAGCCGTTCCACCTGCGCGATCTGGTGCTGGAAGTGGAGCGGCTTTTCGACACGGGAATGCTGAACGCAAACCTCTAAGTGTCTGACTGAACGACATTTTTCAGACAGGGGCTATAGGGTCTGACGATTTTTTTGCCAGCGGCACCTAAACAGGCTTGAACGCCCCCGAAGTCGCCGCTATTGGCACCCCCCTGCCCCGCGGCAATGCCATCCGGCGCCGCGCGGGACCGCCGATGGTGTGGGCGTATAGCTCAGTGGTAGAGCACTATGTTGACATCGTAGGGGTCGCAAGTTCAATCCTTGCTACGCCCACCATCGCGCCTTTTTCGTGGCAGCGCCGTCACGATCTCCCCGATCCGTCTCACCGCCTTTCCGTGCCCCGTCCGTAACACGGGCCGGTCAGTCGCAGCTTGTCATTCCGCCAGTTCCGGCCTGCGGCATTAGGCTTCTATGGCGGTCGCTTACTGGCCTACAGCGCACCCGCGAGCCTTGCGCTGACGCGGAGCTTTGCTAAGAGGCCGGGCAAAGTTCCGGCGTACCGGATGGTGCGCTCTCCCTCCCTGCAATCCGAGAGAAACAGTCCATGCAGAAGATCAAAGTAGCGAACCCGGTCGTCGAGATCGACGGCGACGAGATGACCCGCATCATCTGGCAATGGATTCGCGAGCGGTTGATCCTGCCCTATCTCGACATCGACCTGAAATACTACGACCTCTCGGTCGAGAACCGCGACGCCACCGACGACCAGGTGACCGTCGATTCCGCCAACGCCATCAAGCAGTACGGTGTCGGCGTGAAGTGCGCGACGATCACCCCCGATGAAGCCCGCGTCGAGGAATTCAGCCTCAAGAAGATGTGGAAGTCGCCCAACGGCACGATCCGCAACATCCTGGGCGGCGTGG
>CAYRLC010000129.1:0-6482 GCA_964424995.1 uncultured Croceicoccus sp. | reverse complement strand
CCCGGCGGCGAAGCGGGCGACGGCGGCCAGCAGTTCGGCATAGGTAAGCCGGACGTCGCCCTGCACGATAGCCAGCGCATCGGGCGCGATGCGGGCCCGTGCGGCGAACAGGTCGTAGACGGCGGGCTCACCCGGCGTCGGCAGGGCTCCCGTCATCGTCTCTCCTCCTCAATCCCACTTCGGCCATCACCACGGTTCTTCCCGCATCGTCGACCTCATCTTCAGCACCCGCAACGCTCAGTGTCAGGCGGGCCATGTCGCCGTCCAGCACCGCCTCTGCCGTCACCGTGTCGCCGGCCAGCACGTTGCCCAGGAACGCGGCATCCAGCGTGGCCGGCGTCATGCCCGGCGCGGTCTGTTCCAGCACGGACAGCAAGTAGGCGAGGTTGGCAGGCCCGGGATTGACCGTACGCGGGCCGAAGCCCAGCGCGTCGGCCACCGCCGGGTCGAGGTGGATCGGGTTGTCGTCATCGAGGATCGCACACCATTCGCGCATCGATGCCGCGTCGATCCCGCCGAAGGTTCTGCGCAGGCTCATGCCGCCACCGGAACGATGGTGGTGGTCTGCACGGTGGCGCAATGTCCGTCGTCGTCGCAGATCGCGAAGGCGAGGACGAGATGATCGGCCGCACCGAACCGGCGGCTGTTCTTGCGGGTGAGGGCGGCAAGGCTCGCCTCTATCCGATAACGCCGCCCGACACGCAGTGGCCGGTCCCAGTCGATCCGGCAGCGGCCCAGCACCGGCCCTGTCTCGAAGCCGAGGCCGCAACGCTCGAACACCGAACGGATCGGCACGTCGATCCCGCCGAGAGCCATCGCCAGCGCAAATCCGGCGTGCGCATCCTGCCCATCGCGCGGGCCCGCACCGGCCAGCCGGCGCAGGCGATCGTCCGCCGCAGCGTCGATGGCATAGTGCCCGGAGGCGAGGACCGTGCCGACCGAAGGTGTCGCTTTTTCCGGGAAGGGGTTCAATTCGTGATCCGTTGCGCTAGCTTGCTAACGTTGCGGTGCAATGTCTGTTGCCCGAGGTCAAGAAGTAAGTGTGGCTCGTTTATTGTTCGTGCCCGCCGGTTTGCAAGATGGAGGGGCCATGCCCGAGGCGCTGAAGACCCAGGATGACGATAGCGGGCCGGCGCGCGTGGCCTGGCGGAGGCGCAAGAGCGCGCGGCCGCAGGAGATCATCGATGCGGCCACGAAGCTGCTCGAGGAAGAGGGAACGGCCAACCTGTCGATGGCGCAGATCGCCCGCGGGGCCGGCGTGTCGGAAGCGACGCTCTACAAGTACTACGACAGCAAGCAGGCGCTGCTCGGCGAGGTGTTCACGCATTGGGCCCGGCCCTTCGTGGCGAGCCTGATGGCAGACCTGCCCTCGATCGCCGACCTGCATTCGCAATTGTCGCTGATCGCGCTGCGCTTCCTGCGCGGTATCGAGTCGACGCCCCGGCTGCACCTCATCTTCTATCGCGAGATCCGGTGGGCCGATTATCGCGGATCGTCGCTGCACAAGATCAATCACGACTTTGCGCAGACCATCGTCGATGCGGTGCGCGCGGCGCAGGAACGGGGCGAGGTGCGGGCCGATCTCGACCCGCGCATGGTGCGCGACGCGATCTTCGGCGGGCTGGAGCATATCGCCATGCGCACGATCTTCGCCGGGCGCGATTACGATGCCGTGACGGAGGCAGCGCGTTATATCGACTTCGTCCTGCACGGCATTGCCGTCCCCGAACCGAACCTTGCGCCGGGTGGCAGCGACGCCACGCGGCTTGCGGCGCAGCTCGACCGGCTGGAGGCGCTGCTCGATCGATCGGACAAGTGCTAATCAGTCATCCTCATAACCGGCCGGTCGTCACAACAGTGTCAACTGGTCGGCCTCGCCGCCCGGCTGGCGTTTCGCGCCGTCGAGTTTCGACAGGGTGAGGCCCATGAGCCGGATCGGCCGCGACAGGGGCATGACCTCGTCCAGCAGGGCGTGACCGATGCGGCCGAACTCGACCTTGTCCGCCACCGGGCGGGTCAGCGTGGTCGCCCGGCTCATCAGGGTGAAATCGTTGTACTTGAGCTTCAGCGTCAGGGTCCGCCCGGTCGCCTGCGCGCTCTCGATCCGGTCCCAGACGATGTCGATGATCCGGTCCATCGCCTCGCGCAGGTCGTCGGGGCGCGAGATGTCCTCGTGGAAGGTGCGCTCGCCGCCCACCGACTTGCGGATGCGGTGGGCGCGGACCTGCCGCAAGTCGATGCCGCGGGCGGCGCGATAGAGATATTCGGCGAAGCTGCCGAAATGCGCGCGGAGGAAAGCAAGGTCCTTGCCCGCAAGATCGCCGCCGGTCTCGATGCCCAGCCGCGCCATCTTTTCCGCGCCTTTCGGCCCGACCCCGTGGAACCGCTTGATCGGCAGCCCCGCGACGAAGGCCGCGCCTTCGCCCGGCCGGATCACGCAGATGCCGTCGGGCTTGTTCTGGTCGCTGGCGAGTTTGGCGAGGAACTTGTTGTACGACACCCCGGCACTGGCGGTCAGGCGCGTTTCCTCGCGGATGCGGCGGCGGATGTCCTGCGCGATGCGGGTCGCACTGCCGAGACCGCGCAAGTCCTCGGTCACGTCGAGATAGGCCTCGTCCAGCGACAGCGGTTCGACCAACGGGGTATAGTCGCGAAAGATCGCGCGGATCTGCTGGCTCACCTCGCGATAGACGTCGAAGCGCGACTTGCGGAAGATGAGGTCGGGGCAAAGCCGCTGCGCCGTGACCGATGGCATGGCCGAGCGCACGCCATAGCGCCGCGCCTCGTAACTGGCCGCCGCGACGACGCCCCGGCCTGAGGACCCGCCCACCGCCACCGGCTTGCCGCGCAGCGAGGGATCGTCGCGCTGTTCGACGCTGGCGAAGAAGGCGTCCATGTCAACGTGGATGATCTTGCGCAGGCCCTCTGCCTCGCCGTCGTCGTCGTCCTGTTCGTCGTCGCTGTTCACGGACCGAGATCTAGCGCATGCGTCGGCCATTTGTGAGTCTGCGCGCGGAGCGAACAAACGCGGTATTTCGCATTGTGCAGTGCGGCAGATAGGTCCAATGGAAACCAATGTTCCGTCTGCCCAAGCCCCCTGCCGAACTCAGCCGTACCGAATTCACGGTCATGCTGGCCTTCGTCATGGCGTTGCAGGCGCTCGGCATCGATTCGATGCTGCCGGCGCTGGGCGATATCGCGCGCGATCTCAATGTCACCGACCCGAACGACCGGCAGCTTGTCGTCAGCACCTATCTCATGGGCATGGGGCTGGGGGCGCTGGTCTTCGGGTTTTTGGCCGACCGTTTCGGGCGCAAGCCGGTCGTGCTGGGCGGTATCGGCACATATTGCCTGTTCGATTTTGGCTGCATTGTCGTCAACGATTTCAACACCTTGCTGATCTTCCGCTTCGCCAACGGCATGGTTGCATCGGCGGGTAGCGTCGTCGCCAACGCCATCGTCCGCGACCGGTTCGAGGGGGACGAGATGGCCCGCGTCGTCTCGCTTATCGCGGTGGTCTTCATGGTCGTGCCGGTCCTGGCACCGTCGATCGGCCAGACCATCCTCCTATTCGCGGGCTGGCGGTCCATCTTCGGCCTGATGTTCGTCGTCGGCGTGACGATGTTCCTGTGGGTGCTGTTCCGCCTGCCCGAATCGCTGTCCCATCACCAGAAGCAGCCAATCTCTGCCCGGCGGATCGCGCACAACTTCAAGCAGGTGATGATCAACCGCGACGCCTTCGGCTACATCTTCGGGGCAACGCTCGTGTTCGGCGGGCTCTACGGCTACATCAACTGTGCCGAACAGCTGGTCGGCGAGCATTTCGGACTGGGCGAGAGATTCGCTTATGTCTTCGGCGGCATGGCAATCTTCATGGCGCTGGCGAATTTCATCAATTCGCGCATCGTCGAACGCTTCGGCGCGCGGCGGGTGAGCCATTCGGCGCTGTTGCTGTTCGTCGTGACCGGCGGATTGCAGTGGGTGGCCGCGACATGGGCGCCGGACAACTTCTGGCTCTTCGCACCGCTGATGACCGTGAACCTCGGCCTTATCGGTTTCCTCGGTGCCAATACCAGTTCGATCGCGCTGCAACCGTTCCAGCATTTCGCCGGCTCGGCATCCTCGCTTCAGACGACGGTGCGCGTCGGCGGCGGGGCGATTTTGGGCGCGCTGGTCGGCGGCGCCTATGACGGCACGGCCCGCCCGCTGGGCATGGCGCTGTTCCTCTTCTCGCTGCTCGGGCTCCTGATGATCCTTTACAGCGAGCGGTGGAAGCTGTTCCGCCGTCGCAAGGCGGAAGTGCCGCAAGTCTCCGACTAGTCGCCGGCAAAGGCGAAGGGCACGCCGGTATCGCGATTGTCGTCGGGCCGCATCTCGCGTCCGATCGGCGGGGCGGAGCGGGCGATGCAGTGGGGGCGGTGGCACAGCCGGCAGGCTACGCCGATCGGGGTCGGTTGCGTCTCGTCCAGCGCATCGGCATAGACGACGCTGCCCGCGTGTTCCGCCGCGCAAGCGAGCGCGACCGCGCGCATCGCACGCGGCGCATCCCACGATCCGCCACCCTGTTCGACGGAGCGCGTGATCGAGAAGAACCTTTCGCCCTCGGGCAGTTCGAGCCATTGCGGACGGATGCGGCCCGGCGTCTCGAACGCGCCGTGGACGTTCCACAACGGACACGACCCGCCGGTGCGCGCAAAGGGAAAGCCCGCCCCGTCCAGCCGCTTCGACACGTTGCCTGCCCTGTCGACGCGCAGGAAGAAGAACGGCACGCCTTCTTCTCCCGGCCGACCCATCGTGGTCAGGCGGTGGGTGATCTGCTCGAAGCTGGCGGCGAAGCGGCGGGACAGCGTCTCGATATCGTGGCGGGTCTGGCGCGCGGCGCGCAGGAACGGCCGATAGGGCATCAGCAATGCCGCGGCCCAGTAACCCAGCAGCGCCCGGCTGGCGAGCAGCCGCGCATTGTCGCCCGAAAAGCGCCCGCCGAGCAATTGCGCGGCAATGACCTCCCGCGCTTCCAGAAGGCCGATCTGGAAAGCAAGCTGGAAGCGTCGGGCCGGATGGTCGAGCCAGTTCGAGATCAGTACCTGTTCGCGATGCCGGTCGTGCCAGCGCAGCGAGCCGAGGATCAGTTCGGGATCGGTAAACCGCACCTTCTGCCCGTGTTTGCGAACCATCCTGTCAACGAGCGCATCGGTCCAGATCGATTCCTCGCGGCTGCGATCGCCGGCAAGCTCCTGCGCCACTTCGGCGGCATGGTCGTCGAGCGCGGGAAAGCAGTTGCGCCGCGCGGCAAGAAACGCGCGCGCCTCGCCCACGGGATCGATCGGCTCTGCGCCCGCGGCTCCGGTGGCCGCCGCATCGCGCCGCTCGGCATGGGCCATCTGTTCTTCGGAAAAGGCGGTGTGGAGCCGCAGGAACGCCTCGGCAAAGCCGGGGTAGCTGGTGGCGATGTCGGCGCTGTCGAGCGCGGGCAGGTCGATGTCGGAGAAGATCGGCTGCTTGAGAGTCGCCTGCAACCGCTTGGCGAGATCCTCGCTATCGTCGTCGGCCAGCGTCGACAGGTCGATCCGGTAGGTCGTCGCCAGCTTCAGCAGCAGTTCGGCCGTCACCGGCCGCTGGTTGCGCTCCATCAAGGCGACGTAACTGGGCGAGATCTCGAGATCGGCGGCCAGGTTCGCCTGTGTGAGACCGAGGTCGCGGCGAACCCGTTTCAATCGGGGGCCCATGAACAATGCTTTGCGTGCCATGCCGATTCAAACCTTTGCGAGCGTTCCCCGAGATCTTGCGAGTCGGCATCTTTACAACATTACAAAGAGGAATTGTAAAGTTTGACAACACGACACCGGGAACCATTCCGGATCGCACCATAGCGGGTCATATGCAGCGCATCAGATCACCCCGTTATCGACTCGTGAGGGATTTTCCATGACCTACCAGCAGAACATCGCTGCGCTGCAGGACACCATCGCCGCCAACGGCGCGCCGTGGAACGCGATCGACGCCGAGAGCGCCGCCCGCATGCAGCTGCAGAACCGCTTCAAGACCGGCCTCGACATCGCGAAGTACACCGCGAAGATCATGCGCGCCGACATGGCCGCCTACGACGCCGATCCGGCTGCCTACACCCAATCGCTGGGCTGCTGGCACGGTTTCATCGGCCAGCAGAAGCTGATCAGCATCAAGAAGCACTTCGGCACCACCAAGCGCCGGTACCTCTACCTGTCGGGCTGGATGGTCGCTGCGCTGCGTTCGGAGTTCGGCCCGCTGCCCGACCAGTCGATGCACGAGAAGACTTCGGTCCCGGCCCTGATCGAGGAGCTGTACACGTTCCTCAAGCAGGCCGACGCCCGTGAGCTCGGCGGCATGTTCCGCGAACTCGACGCCGCCCGCGATCGCGGCGACGCGGTCGAAGCCAAGCGCCTCGAGAACGCGATCGACAACTTCGAGACGCACGTCGTTCCGATCATCGCCGACATCGACGC
>CAYRLC010000128.1:0-6584 GCA_964424995.1 uncultured Croceicoccus sp. | reverse complement strand
CCGACCCCCACACCCCCAGTGTGATGCGCTACCAGGCTGCGCTACGTCCCGACCGGAGCGCGCCCTATAAGCGGGGCCTCTGGGCAATGCAACCCGCTGCGCACAAGGATTTCAGCACGCGCGGCGCCGCCCGGAAATGGCGTATCGGCCGCGCCCGCCCGTTGACCAACGACGTTCGTCCTTAAGCAATCCGAAACGCCCCGAGGGGTATGCCTGAATGGCAGTGCGGTCGCGCGCGCGGAGCATTCATGAAGGGAATCGTCTTCAACCTCCTCGAAGAGGTCATCACCGCCGATCTCGGCGCGGATGCCTGGTTCGAACTGATCGAGATCAGCGGCGTCGGCGGGGTCTATACCTCGGTCGGCAGTTATCCCGACGAAGACCTCTTCGCGCTGGTCGAGATGGCCTCGCGCGGCCTGCAGCTTTCGCCCGACGAGATGCTGCGCAATTTCGGGCGCAAGGCGATGCCGCTGCTGGCGGAACGCTATGGCGCGCTGTTCGACGGGCATTCGGGCTCGCGCACGTTCATCCTGTCGGTCAACGACATCATCCATCCCGAAGTCCGCAAGCTCTATTCGGGCGCGGCCTGCCCTCACTTCCACTTCCAGCAGGGGAGCGAGGGGCGGCTGGTGGTCGGCTATCGCAGCCCGCGCAACTTGTGCCAGCTGGCCCACGGCTTCGTGCACGGCGCCGCGGACCATTTCGGCGAGACGATCGAGGTGACCCACGAACTGTGCATGAAGCACGGCGATCCCGTCTGCCGGATGGGGCTCGAATGGACGGGCTAAGCCGGGTTCCCTTCGGCGCCACCCCGACCGACCGCGAACGCATCGCGCGGCTGGAACGGCAGGTGCTGCACGAACGCATGGCGCGGATCGAGGCGGAGGCCATCGCCGAAAAGGGCCTGCGCGACCTCTACGAGAGCAAGCAGCGCGTCAGCCTGCTGCAGAAGATCACCGAAATCGCCAACAAGTCCAACGATGTGCGCGAATCGATCGCTGCCGCGCTGGCCGAGATGTGCTGTGCGCTGGGCTACGATTTCGGCAATGCCTACCTGATCGACGGGCAGGAAAAGGTCCACGGCTGCGACGCCTGGTTCGCGGAGGACGAGAAGGAGCTGGCCGACCTCATCCGCGTGTCGCGCGAGGCGGTGTTCGACCGGGGCAAGGGTCTGCCCGGCAGCGTGCTGGCCGACGACCACATCGTCTGGACCCGCGACCTCTATTCCATCAGCGGCTGCCACCGCGCCGAACAGGCCGACATGTCGGGCATGACCAGTGCCTTCGCCATGCCGGTGCGGGTGGAGAGCGAGATCGTCGCGGTCCTCGAATGCTTTGCGCGCAAGCCCATCGTGCCCTGCGCGGAACTGGAATGGGTGATGAACCAGATCGGCACGCAGCTCGGCCGCGTGGTCGAGCGGCAGCGGGCGTGGGCCCTGCTCCAGACCGCGCGCCACGACGTGCTGACCGGCCTGCCCAACCGCGCGATCTTGGCCGAGCGGTCATCGGCGGCCTTCGCCGCACTCCCTGCCGACATGGGGGGGCTGGCGATGCTGGTCATCGACCTCAACGGGTTCAAGGCGGTGAACGACCGTTATGGCCACCACTAGGCGACCAGTTGCTGACGCTGGTGGCGGCGCGGCTGGGCCGGGCGGTCATCAATTGGCAGGAAAGCCATTCCTCGGTCGTGAAGAGCCTGCTGGCGCGCACCGGCGGTGACGAGTTCGTGGTAATGCTGCACGGCCCGCTGGGCGAGCGCATGCTCGAAGAACTGGCCTGCGCGCTGCACGAATGCCTCGCCCTGCCGTTCCGCATCGGCAGCAAGTCGGTCTCGGTCGGCGCGTCGATCGGAACCGCGATGAGCAATGCCGGGCACGACAGCTACGATCACCTGATGCGCGATGCCGACCTTGCCATGTACGAGGCGAAGCGACTGGGGCCGAGCCGGACGGTGGGCTTCACCCCCGCCCTTGGCCTGACGGTGCGCCGCGCGCGCGAGCTGGAACAGGAGCTGCGCGATGCGGTCGTGCAGAACCAGTTCGAGCTCTATTACCAGCAGATCTTCAGCCTGGGCCACGAACACGATCTCGTCGGGTTCGAGGCGCTGCTGCGCTGGAACCACCCGGTCCGCGGCGTGCTGGGGCCGGAAGTGTTCATCGCCTGCGCCGAGGATACCGGCCTCATCTGCACGATCGGCAACTGGGTGCTGCGCGAAGCCTGCGCGACCATTGCCCGCATGCCGCCACTGGATGCCGCGACGAAGCCGCCCTTCGTGTCGGTCAACGTCGCACCCGAACAGTTCCTGCAGCGGCATTTCGGCGACCAGGTGCGCGGCGCGGTGATGCGTTCGGCGATCAGCCCGTCACGCCTGAAGATCGAGATCACCGAGAACGTCGCGATCATCGACGCGGCTGCAACCGCCGAAGTGCTCGCCTCGCTGCGCGACTTCGGCATCCAGGCCAGCCTCGACGATTTCGGCACCGGCTATTCCTCGCTCAGCTACCTCCATGCGCTGCCGCTCGATTCGCTGAAGATCGACAAGAGCTTCGTGTCGTCGATCACCGAACCGAAGAGCCAGAACATCATCCGCGCGATCCTCGACATGGCGCGGGACATCGATCTCGTCGTCATTGCAGAAGGGATCGAGACCAAGGAACAGGCGCAGCTTCTGGCCCGGTTCGGGTGTCAGCAGGGTCAGGGCTTCCTGTTCGGCCGCCCGCGCACCGAATGGCACGTGCTGGGGCTGACTGCCGCCGCCTAGCGCGCGTTTGCGGCCTTAGCCGGCTGGACCGCCCGCTGCGGCAGGACCGCCGCGCCGACCGCCTGGCCGATCAGGATCAGGGCCGGCCCGTCGCCCAGCGCCGTCTTCGCCGCGATGGGCAAGAGATCGAGCCGGGTGAGGAATTCGCCGCCGGTGGGCAGGCTCGCCTGTTCGACCAGCGCGCAAGGGGTGTCGCCCGGCAGGCCTGCTGCGATGAGGCCCGCCGACACGTCGCGCGCCGCCGCCTTGCCCATGTAGACCGCCAGCGTCGCCTGCGGATCGGCCAGCGCCTGCCAGTCGAGCGAGACGGTTTCCCCGGCCCGCGCATGGGCGGTGACGAACGTGAGCCTTCGGGCGAGACCGCGCAGGCTCAGGCTCATGCCCAGATCGGCGGCTGCCGCGCTCGCTGCGGTGATGCCGGGGCAGATGCGCACGGGGATGCCCGCGGCGCGGCAGGCTTCCAGTTCCTCGTTCGCGCGGGCGAAGATCGCGGGGTCGCCGCCCTTCAGCCGTACGACTTTCTCGCCCGCCAGCGCCGCCTCGACGATCAGGCGGTCGATGCTCGACTGGTCTTTCGAATGGCGGCCTGAACGCTTGCCGACCGGTTCGCGCCGGACATGGGCCGGGCTGAGCGCCAGCACGCCCTCGCCCACCAAGGCGTCGTAGAACACCACGGTCGCTTCGCGGATCAGGCGTTCGGCCTTGCGGGTCAGAAGGTCGGGATCGCCGGGCCCTGCCCCGACCAGCCAGACTTGTCCGAAATCGAAGTCGCTCATTCTGCCGCCTCCGCTACCGTTTCAGAAATGGCCGCCTCGCGCAGGATCTGGCCCAGTTGCGGGCGACAGCTGCCACAGTTGGTGCCCGCATTCAGCGCCCGGCCGATGGCCTCCACGCTGGTCAGCCGCTGCTGCGCGATTGCGGCGAGGATGGTGTTGATCCCGACGTCGAAGCAGACGCAGACCTGCGCGCCGGGATCGGGGCGCGCGGCAGCGGGCCGCCCGGCGAGTAGCTCTGCGGGGCGCAGGTTCGCATCGCCCAGTTGCGCCGCGATCCAGTCGCGCGGCGGCAAGTCGCCGGTGCGGGTGACGAACATCGCGGCCAGCAGTTGCCCCGTGCCGTCCAGCACCGCGATCCGGGTCATGCCGCGGCGCATGTCCTGCGCTTCCAGCCGCTGGCCTTCGGGCAGGATCGCGTCGAGCGGCGGCTGGCCCATCCCGGCCATCTCGACCAGCCAGCCCTTCGCCTGCCGCGCCTTGGCCCAGTAGAGGCAATCCGCCGCCTCGGGATCCTGCGCACTGACGAGGAAGGCGCGCCATTCGGGATGGACCGCCTCGATCGAAGCGGCGCAGTCCTTGAAGCCCGGCTGGCCCGAGACCGGGTCACAAGCGGGTGCGGTCAGCCGGTTGGTGCGCCCGCCGCTGGCAAACAGGTCGGTCCAGTGCATGGGCGCGAAGATCGTGCCCTTCGCCTGCGCATCGGTCACCCTGGCCCGCAGCACGGTGGTGCCGCGCGGCGTGGCGACGCGGGCCAACCCGCCGTCGACGATCCCGGCGGCATCGGCATCGGCGGGGTGGACTTCGACCAGCGATTCGGACCGATGCCTGGCCAGCCGCGCCGAGAGGCCGGTGCGGGTCATCGTGTGCCACTGGTCGCGGTAGCGCCCGGTGTTGAGACGCTGCGGATAGGCCGGATCGATCACCGGCGCGGCCAGCGGCGCAACGTCGATCAACCGGGCACGGCGGTCGGGGAAGGAGAACCCTTCGGTCAGCAGGTCGCCCTCACCCCAGCGGAACGGTTCGAGCGCGTCGTATTCCGCGTCGGACAGCATGGCCTTGTCGGTGAGGTCGAGCTTCAGCCCGCGCTGCTTGGCCAGCAAGGTCATCGCCGCATACTCGCGGAACACGCCCGCCACGTTGCTCCAGCCGAAGGCATCGCCGTGGCCCATCGCGGCGGCGACATCGGAGATGATGCGCCAGTCGGCCTTCGCCTCTCCGGCCGGGGCGAGGAACGGGCGCTGGCGGCTGACGACGCGTTCGGAGTTGGTGACCGTGCCGTCCTTCTCGCCCCAGCCGAACGCGGGCAGGCGGACATGGGCCAGCCGCGCGGTATCGGTATCGGCCATGCAGTCGGACACGACGACGAAGGGGCACTTTTCCAGCGCGCCGCGCACGAAGCCCGCATCGGGCATCGAGACCGCGGGGTTGGTCGCCATGACCCAGATCGCCTTGATCCGCCCGTCGTCGACCGCGCGGAACATGTCGACAGCCTTCAGGCCGGGGCCGCTGCACAGGCGGTCGGTCCGCCAGAAATCGGCGACCGCATCGCGCTCTTCCTGACCGAAGCCGAGATGGCAGGCGAGCGTGGAGGCAAGGCCGCCCACTTCGCGTCCGCCCATCGCGTTCGGCTGGCCGGTGATCGAGAACGGCCCCGCCCCCACTGCGCCGATCCGGCCGGTGGCGAGGTGGAGGTTGATGATCGCATTGCCCTTGTCGGTGCCGCGGACCGACTGGTTCGATCCCTGGCTGAACACGGTGACCATGCGCGGATGTGCGGCGACGAGATCGGCCAGCGCGGTGAACGTATCGGGCAGTTCGGTGTCGAGCGCGTCGTCGAGATTGGCCCATAGCCCCTCGGGCTCAACGCATCGTTCGGCAAGGAATGCCTGGTCCACCAAGCCCCGTTTGTGCATTTCGGCGAGCAGCGCGCGGAACAGCGGGATGTCGCCGTCCGGGCCGATCCGGACGTGGAGGTCGGCTTCCGATGCGGTTTCGGTGCGGCGCGGGTCGACGACGACGACCCTGGTGCCGCGCGCGGCGCGGGCCGCCTCGATCCGCTGCCAGACGACCGGGTGGCACCATGCGGTGTTAGATCCGACCAGCAGGATGAGGTCCGCTGCCTCAAGGTCCTCGTAGCCGACCGGTACATAGTCCTCGCCGAAAGCGCGGTTGTGCGCCGCCACCGCGCTCGCCATGCAGAGGCGCGAGTTGGTGTCGATGTTGCCGCTGCCGATGAAGCCCTTCATCAGCTTGTTGGCGGCGTAGTAGTCCTCGGTCAGCAGCTGGCCCGAAACGTAGAAGGCGACGCTGTCCGGCCCGTGCTCGGCAATCGTGTCGGCAAACGTGCGCGCGACGAAGCGGGTGGCTTCCTCCCACGACGAGCGGCGGTTGCCGATCATCGGGGCGAGTAGCCGCCCTTCCAGCCCCACCGTGTCGCCCAGCGTCGTGCCCTTGATGCACAGCCGCCCGCCGTTCGCCGGATGGCTGGTGTCGCCGGCAATCGCCACCTCACGTCCGGCGCCGGGGGTCGCGACAATGCCGCAGCCGACACCGCAATAGGCACAAGTTGTGGCGACCGGGGCACGCATCGCGGTCAGGCGGCCTTAGACGCTTCGACGGCCGTATCGGCGGCGGCCGCGGGGTTCAGCACCGCATCGCGCAGCAGGAAGATGCGGCCGCCCTCCACCTTCACCGGAATGGTCGGCACGCAACCCTCGTCATCGCCCAGCGCGCGGCCGGTTTCGAGGCTGATGTTCCAGCTGTGCAGCGGGCAGGTCACGACATTGCCGTGCACGATCCCCTGCGACAGCGGGCCATGCTTGTGCGGGCACTTGTTGACGATCGCAAATACATCGCCGCGCACGGTGCGGAACAAGGCCAGCTCCTCCCGACCCTCGACAGGGAGGGTGCGGGCGGTGCCGGGTTCGATCTGACCAACCGGGCCGATGTCGAGCCATTTGCCGTAAACCATCACATCGTCTCCATGATCGAAAGTGGGCGCACCTCGGCAAGGTGGCTGTGCAGGTCGCGGCGGTCGCCACCGGCGCG
>CAYRLC010000127.1:0-6604 GCA_964424995.1 uncultured Croceicoccus sp. | reverse complement strand
GCCCGGCAAGGAGCCGATGGCAGAGGCAATCTTCCGCAAGTGGGAGCTGGACTTCGCGGTCATCGGCGAAGTCACCGATACCGGTCACATGGTGCTCGAATTCGGCGGCGAGGTCGTCTGCGATATCCCGCTCGGGCCACTGGCCGCCGATGCGCCGGAATACGACCGCCCCTACATCGGGCGCGATGAATATGCCGCGTGGAACGGCGTCGCCCCGCTCGGCCCGGTGGACGAGAACATCGATGTCGCCGCCGCACTCACCACCCTGATGGGCTGCGCAGACCTCGCCTCGCGCAAGTGGATCTGGGAACAGTACGACAGCCAGGTCGGCGGCGACACGCTGCAGAAGTCGGGGGGCGATGCGGCGGTCGTGCGCATCCACGGCACGAACAAGGCGCTGGCGATCAGCACCGACTGCACGCCGCGTTACTGCTATGCCGATCCCTACGAAGGCGGCAAGCAGGCCATCGCGGAGGCCTATCGCAACATCAGCGCGGTGGGCGCGACGCCGCTGGCGGTGACCAACTGTCTCAACTTCGGCAATCCGCAGCGGCCCGAGATCATGGCCCAGTTCGTCGGCTGCCTGCAGGGCATGGGCGAAGCCTGCCGCGAGCTCGACTTCCCGATCGTGTCGGGCAACGTCAGCCTCTACAACGAGAGCAAGGCGACCGGCGGCGGTTCGGCCATCCTGCCCACTCCGGCCATCGGCGGCGTCGGCCTGATGGAGGACCACACGGTCATGGCCACCATCGCTTTCAAGGCGGCGGGCGAGCAGATCGTCGTCATCGGCGGCGAATCCGGCCATCTCGGCCAGTCGCTCTACTTGCGCGAAGTGCTGGGGCGCGAGGAAGGCCCGCCGCCGCCGGTCGGCCTCGACCTGGCGAAGCGTGCGGGAGAGACCGTGCGCAAGCTGGTCACGTCCGGCGCGGTCAGCGCGGTGCACGACTGTTCGGACGGCGGCCTTGCCGTTGCGCTCGCCGAAATGGCGCTTGCGGGCCGGATGGGTTGCGAAGTCGCCCTGCCCGAAGGCCTGGGCGCCGCATCGTTCTGGTTCGGCGAGGACCAGTCGCGCTATGTCGTTACCGCGGCAGAGGCTGAACCGATCCTCGAGGCCGCAGCCGCGGCAGGCCTTGCCGCCGTCGCGCTGGGCGTGACGGGCGGCGACGAACTGGTGTTCCGCTCGGTCGCGGGCGAAAGCCGGGTCGCAGTCAGTGCCATCCGCGATGCCAACGACGCCTTCTTCCGGGACTGGATGGAGGCCTGATCCGTCGCTCCCCGGGGAACGCGGCCGCGCGAAGTGGCGTTTCCCCGGAATGAAGACGCCCTCCTTTGCCGCTGCCCTGATGCTGTCGCTGACCGGATGCGCGGCGACGGACACGGTCATCCCGGTGGCAGCGGTGCCGATGCCGGAGCGTATCCATCCGCCCGAGCAGGATCTGGCCTGGGTCCGCGTCTAAGCGGCTTCGCATGGATTTTCCTACAGCCCCTACCTGGAGGCGCTCGCGACCTTGTCGGAGTTCGGTTACCGGGCCGAGCGCGAGCAGCTGGACGGCTATGTCCGCGTCTGGGGGTCGGAGCCGCAACTCATCATCGACATGAAGCCGCCCTACGATCGCGCTGCGCTCATGGCTGCCCTCGCCCCCGAACTGCGCGAACGGGTGACGGTGCGCGAAGTCCGCTACTCCCGCGAGGAGGCCGCCGCATTCCACTCGCAGTTCGACGCCGCGCTCCGCCAGATCGGCATGCCGGAAGCGGTCGCCAGTTTCTCCCACGAACGCGATCGCTTCGAGATCACCGTGACCAGCGGAGCCGATGCCGCGCGTCTGCGCGCCGTCATGCCAGAGGGGCTGAAGGCCGCCTCCGAGCTTGACATCCAGCCATCGCCGCTGGTGGTGCTGACCAGCGGCTGAGCATCCACGGGTTCGCGCCGATCTCGACCGGCTGGCCGGACGGGTCTGTCGCCGTCCCGCGGCTTGTCGGCGCACCGCTCGACAGCAGGATGCCCGTCAGATGCGGCGCGGCCATCGAAGTGCCGCTCTTCTTCGCGGTGCGGCCCGACGTGTTCAGCGAAACGATATCGACCCCCGGTTCGGCCATATCCACCGAAGATCCGTAGTTCGCAAACGATGCCCAGCCGCCTAGCGCGTCTATGGCCGAAACGGTGAGGATGCCGTTGCCGTCGATGTCCGCCGGCGGCGACCAGCGATGTGCCGGATCGTCGAGGCTTTTCGGCGGGCTGGAATTGCCCGCCGCGACGACGAGGTACGGGCCGTTGCCGTTCGTGCCGAAGCGGATGCTGAAGGCCTGCACCGCGATATCCATCGCGCTCGAATCGACGTCGCCGCTGATCGAGAGATTGACCGCATCATCGGGCGCGGCGTGGCCGAGCACCCAGTCGAGCCCCGCCGCGACATCGGAATCGAGGCCCGTCCCGGCGTAGGACAGGACCTTGATCGGCACGATCCTCGCGCCGGGCGCTACGCCGACCACGGCCTTGCCGTTCTTCAACGCGCCGATCGTACCCGCAACGTGGGTTCCGTGGCCGTTGTAGTCCTGCGTCGATGTTCCATCGATGGAGTTGGGCGCCGAGAGGACGACTGTCGCGAACTGGCCGTCGATGGCGAGATCGCCGGTCGAGGCACTGACCCCGGTGTCGACCACCCAGGCCCGGCCCCCGTTGTTGCCGACACCGCCTTTCACGTAGGCGACGCCCCAAGGGACGGTATCGGACTTAGCCCCGCCACCTCCGCCGCCACCGCCACCTCCGCCGGGCGCCCCTCGCGCGCCGATTGCGCTGGTCATGGCCTCCTCGACCGGCAGGCCGACGACGGTCGCCATGGCGCAATGGTCGATCAGCGGGTTGCTGGCCTGCATCTTTTCGATCGCCGGGGCCGCGGCGCGGATCATTAAGCCGGGAAAGTTCTGGAACACCCAGACCAGCCTGTCTTTCGCCTGCGATGCCGCTGCGCGCGCCTCGAACGATGGCGTGATCGGCCCCTCGACGAAGAAGCAGTTATAGATGTCGGGCACCCGGTCACCGGGCTTCGGTTCGGCCAGGGAAATGGCGGGCAAGGTCAGCGCAGCAACGGCTGCGCAGCCGCACAGCCAGCGGCCGATCGAGCGAAGAGGCGTCATCATCGATCCCCTCGCGACCCATGCGAGCAGTGGCGCAATCGATACCAGATTCGGCTGACATGCGCGAATCCTGCCGTTTCGACCGGCAACCGGATCGGCGATTTTCAGCCCATTCGTTTGAAACGGGACGGCTATCCGAAAAGTCTAGCGGACGATGGCTCTCAGCCGACCCACTCCGCCTTGGGCACGCCGAGCAGCTTGAGCACGCTGGTCAGGTCGCCGCGATCGACCCAGCCGTTGGCCGCCGCCTTCGCCTTGGGCTTGGCATAATAGGCGACGCCGTAAGTCGCCGCCTCGATCATCGGGATGTCGTTGGCGCCATCGCCGGTCGCCAGGCTGACAGCGCCATCGCCGAGCCGCGCCAGTTCCTGTTCGAGCGTCTGCTTCTTGGTGCCGCTATCAACGATGGCCGCGGCCAGCTTGCCGGTCAGCCGGCCATCCGCCACGCCGAGCTGGTTGCCGACGACCCGCTCGAAGCCGAGCATCTCGGCCACCGGATCGGCAAAGGCGTGGAATCCGCCGGTCACCAGCACCGTGCGGCAGCCGCGCGACTTCAGCGTTTCGACCAGCGTACGGGCGCCGGGCATCGGCACGATTCTCTCGTCCAGACAGCGGGTTATTGCGCTTTCTTCGAGTCCGCCAAGAAGTCCCACCCGCTCGGTCAGCGCGCTGGCGAAGTCGAGTTCGCCCTGCATCGCGCGTTCGGTGATCTCGGCGATCTGCGCCTTGATCCCCGCGAAATCGGCGAGTTCGTCGATGCATTCCTGCCCGATCATGGTCGAATCCATGTCCGACACAAAAAGCTGCGGCACCGTGATTTCTCGGTCGCTCATCAGCAGGTCGCACGGCACGAAACAGGCATCGAGCACGCCGCGCACGCCCGCCGCATCGCCAGACGCCAGTTCGATTTCCAGCACGTCGCCGCAGAAATCGAGCATCTGCGCACCCGCGACCATCCAACCCTTTTCGGCCAGCGCGTCCGCCGCCTTGTCGAGCGCGGTTTCCATGCCTGCTGGGTCTGCTATCAGCCGGGCGATGAGCACGGGCGGTATCTCCTTGGGTGACGATAGGATCGGGGGCGACAAGCCTCGGGTCGCGCTCATTGCAGGGCCGACCGCCAGCGGCAAGAGCGATCTCGCGGTCGATCTCGCGCTGGCCGCACAAAAGACTGGCATGCCGGCCAAGGTGATCAACGCCGATAGCGCGCAGGTCTACGCCGACCTCGCCGTCCTGTCCGCCCGCCCCAGCGAGGAGGAGATGCGCGGCGTACCGCACGTCCTGTTCGGCGCTTGGGACGGGGCCGTGGCCTGCTCCGCCGCCGATTGGGCCGCACGGGCGAAAGCAGAGATCGCCGCGGGCCATGCCGAGGGACGGTTGCCGATCCTGGTCGGCGGCTCGGGGCTCTACTTGCGCACGCTGCTGGACGGAATCTCGCCGATCCCGGCCATCGACCTTGCGATCCGCGATGTAGTCCGCGCCCTTCCGGTCGCCGAAACCTACGCCGCTCTCTCGCAGGAAGACCCGGTGGCGGCAGGGCGCCTCAATGCCGCCGACACGACGCGCGTCGCGCGGGCGCTGGAGGTCGTGCGCAGCACGGGCCGCCCCCTCGACCACTGGCACGGCCGGTTGGAAGGCGGCATCGGCGGCGACATCGACCTGACCGGCGCAGTGCTCGCACCGGATCGCGACTGGCTCTACGAACGCTGCGACCGCCGGTTCGCCCTGATGCTGGATCGCGGCGCTGTGTCGGAAGTCGAAACGCTGCTGGCGCGCGGCTTGCATCCCGATCTTCCGGTCATGCGCGCCATCGGCGTGCCCGAGATTACTGCCATGCTGGCGGGCCGCGCCAGCCGCGACGATACCATCGCTGCCGGGGCGCAGGCGACTCGCCGCTATGCAAAGCGGCAATATACCTGGTTCCGCAACCAGCCACCGGCGCAATGGTCGCGCTTCGACACCAAAAATGTCAAATCGGAGGCTATAATTGAAACTTTATTACGACATTTGCGGTTGACATGATATTCTGTATCGCCTAGTCCGCCCGGAAATAAGGTTGGGAGAGAGAGGCCCGGGTGCACGACACTCGGGCCCATTCTTTTGGCCCTTTCCCTCCAATCACGACGGAGAAGCACAGTGACCGAGCGCAGCGGCGCCGACATCTTGATGGACAGCCTGGTCGAACAGGGCGTCGAAGTGGTCTTCGGCTATCCCGGCGGCGCGGTACTGCCCATCTACGACGCGCTGTTTTCCGACAATCGCATCCGCCACATCCTCGTCCGCCACGAAGCGGGCGCGGCCCACGCCGCCGAAGGGTATGCGCGTTCGACGGGCAAGCCCGGCGTCGTCCTTGTCACCAGCGGCCCGGGTGCGACCAATGCGGTCACCGGCATCGCCGACGCCTTCATGGATTCGATCCCGATGGTCGTCCTGACCGGTCAGGTCGCGACCGCGATGATCGGCACCGACGCTTTCCAGGAAGCCGACACCATCGGCATCACCCGGCACTGCACCAAGCACAACTACCTGGTGAAGGACCCGTCGGAACTGGCCGCCACGATTGCGGAGGCGTTCCAGATCGCGACCACCGGCCGCCCCGGCCCGGTCGTCATCGACATTCCCAAGGACGTGCAGGTTGCCAGCGCGCCGGTTCGCCAGATCGACAAGCCGACCCGCTACGCTCCCCCCAGCACCGCGCCGGGCGAGACCATCGCCGAAGCGGTCCGCATGATCGCGGCGGCGAAGAACCCCGTCCTCTACAGCGGCGGCGGCGTCATCAATTCGGGTCCGGAAGCATCGGAACTGCTGCGCGAACTGCAGGCGGTTACCGGTGCGCCGATCACCAGTACGCTGATGGGCCTCGGCGCCTTCCCCGCGCAGAACAAGGCGTGGCTCGGCATGCTGGGCATGCACGGCACGTACGAAGCCAACATGGCGATGAACAAGGCCGACCTCGTCGTCGCCATCGGCAGCCGCTTCGACGACCGCGTCACCGGCCGGATCGAGGATTTCGCGCCCGACGCGAAGAAGATCCACATCGACATCGACCGTTCGTCGATCAACAAGACGGTGCAGGTCGACCTGCCCATGCTCGGCGACTGCGCGAAGATCCTGCGCCAGATCCTCGATGCCTGGAAGTCGACCGGTGCCAAGGCGCAGAACCTGGCCGAATGGTATGCCCGGATCGACGGCTGGCGCGCGCGCAATTCGCTCGCCTATCCCCCGTCCGAGGATGAGATCATGCCGCAGCTCGCGGTCGAACGCCTGTTCGAGCTGACCAGGGACCGCGACCCGATCATCACGACCGAGGTCGGGCAGCACCAGATGTGGGCGGCCCAGCACTTCCATTTCTTCGGCCCGAACAAGTGGCTGACGAGCGGGGGCCTTGGCACCATGGGCTATGGCCTGCCCGCCGCGATCGGCGCGCAGCTGGGCAATCCGGACAGTCTGGTCATCGATATCGCGGGCGATG
>CAYRLC010000126.1:4728-6642 GCA_964424995.1 uncultured Croceicoccus sp. | reverse complement strand
GACTTCTTCATCCCGATAACTCCCAAAACTTCAGGGTCGTGGAATGACGACCCGTTCAGGTGGGAAACGGCATGATTGCAGAAGCGTTCCCTGGGGTGCGATTGTGGCTTTCGATGCAGGATCGCGATTGATCGCGGCGAGGATGACAAAAAGTCTTGCTACGCTTCGCGGTCGCCCGCGAGTGATCGGCCAAATCCGTCCCCCGGACGGCGAGAGGTCGCGCTACGCTTCGCTCACGCTCGCGAGTGATCGGCCAAATCCGTCCCCCGGACGGATTTGAGTCTCGATCACTCCCACTCGATCGTGCCGGGGGGCTTGCTGGTGTAGTCGTAGACGACGCGGTTGATGCCCTTCACCTCGTTGACGATGCGCGTGGCGCACTGGCTGAGGAAGTGGCTGTCGAAGGGATAGACGTCGGCGGTCATGCCGTCGGTGCTGGTCACCGCGCGCAGGGCGCAGACACTGTCATAGGTGCGCCCGTCGCCCATCACGCCGACGGTGCGGACCGGGAGCAGCACGGCAAAGGCCTGCCAGATCGCGTCGTAGAGACCCGCGTTGCGGATTTCCTCAAGGTAGATCGCGTCGGCCTTGCGCAGGATGTCGCACTTCTCCTTCGTCACTTCGCCCGGGATGCGGATGGCGAGGCCCGGCCCCGGGAACGGGTGGCGGCCGACGAAGATGTCGGGCAGGCCCAGTTCCCGGCCAAGGTCGCGGACCTCGTCCTTGAACAGTTCGCGCAAGGGCTCGACCAGCTTCATGTTCATGCGTTCGGGCAGGCCGCCGACGTTGTGATGGCTCTTGATCGTGACGCTCGGCCCGCCGGTGAACGACACGCTCTCGATCACGTCGGGGTAAAGCGTGCCCTGCGCGAGGAAGTCGGCGCCGCCGATCTTGCGGGCCTCGTCCTCGAACAGGTCGATGAAGGCCTTGCCGATGAACTTGCGCTTCTTCTCGGGGTCGGTCTCTCCGGCGAGGCCGCCGAGGAACATCTCCTCCGCGTCGACGTGGACGAGCGGGATGTTGTAGTGGTCGCGGAACAGGGTTACGACCTGCTGCGCCTCGTTCATCCGCATCAGGCCATGGTCGACGAAGACGCAGGTCAGCTGGTCGCCGATCGCTTCGTGGATCAGCACCGCCGCGACCGCGCTGTCGACGCCGCCGGACAAGCCGCAGATGACCTTGCCGTCACCCACCTGCTCGCGGATCTCGGCGATCTTGGTGTCGCGGAACTGGGCCATCGTCCAGTCGCCGGCGCAGCCGCAGACGTGGCGCACGAAATTGGCGATCAGCTTGCCGCCGTCGGGCGTGTGGACCACTTCGGGATGGAACTGGGTGCCGTAGTACTTGCGCGCCTCGTCGGCGATGACCGCGAAGGGCGCGCCGTCGCTCGTGGCGACGATCTCGAAGCCGGGGGCGAATTTCGTCACCTTGTCGCCGTGGCTCATCCAGACCTGATGCCGCTCGCCCTCGGCCCAGAGGCCGTCGAACAGCGCGCACTCCTTGGTGACGGTCAGGTAGGCGCGCCCGAATTCGCCGCCCTCACCAGTTTCGTGCCCGGGCCGGACTTCGCCGCCGAGCTGGTGGCTCATCACCTGCTGGCCGTAGCAGATGCCGAGGATGGGCAAACCGCTCTCGAACAGCACCTGCGGCGCGCGCGGGGATCCGTCTTCGGGCACCGATGCGGGCGAGCCGGACAGGATGATACCGCGCGGCTTCATCCGGGCGAAGGCTTCCTCCGCCATGGTGAAAGGTGCGATCTCGGAATAGACCCCGGCCTCGCGCACGCGGCGGGCGATGAGCTGGGTCACCTGGCTGCCGAAATCGACGATCAGGATGGATTCACCGGTATCGGAGCGGGGCGCGGCGGATGGGTCTGGAGTCGGCATGGCTGGCCGATAAGGGCAGCGCGTCATG
>CAYRLC010000126.1:0-4718 GCA_964424995.1 uncultured Croceicoccus sp. | reverse complement strand
GTCACCTGGCTGCCGAAATCGACGATCAGGATGGAGTCGTGGTGAAGCGCGTCGGTCATGGCGGTCCTGTTCGGTTTCGGGCGCCCTATTGAGCGGTCGCGATTCTGTCCAGCATGGCTGCGCGCCAGCATGGCCGGACGTGCGGGAAGTTGCAATTTTTGCAAGCAATAAAGTTGCTTTCGCATTTGCAGCATAATGCTGCACCGCAGTAAAAGGATGTGCAGTGGAAAAACCGGCTGCCGGTTAATCAAAAACGTTCGACAGGGAACTTCGACATGAACACCACCATGACCAACCACGTGGTTGGCGGGGTTGCGGCGCTGGCTTTCAGCCTCGCCACATTCGCGCTCACCGCTTTCTGATCCCGGCCACCTCGGCCAGATCGGACCCACATGCGGGCGGCCATCACGGTCGCCCGTTTGCGTTTGGGCGGACGGACCGGTGCTCAGTCCTCCGGCCCGTTGTCCGGACGCTGCGGCGAAAAGCTAAGATTGGCAAGCCGCCAGCCCGGCATGTCGGGTTCTGCCAGGGAGTGCAACGGCGGCAGCCGGTCCGGCCCTGCGACGCCTTCGACCATCGCCTCGATATAGCGGCCATTCTCGCGCATCCGGGTCGAACCGCCGGGGAACATGGTGTCCAGTCTTGCCTTCAGCGCCTTCGCTTCCTCGGCGATCTCGTCGCTGTCCAGCTCTCGCGGCGCGCCATCCAGTAGTTCGGCTGCGGCGATGCGGGTATTGACGAAACCGTCCTTCAGCACGGACGCGCCGATGAACAAGGCAGCCATGCTGTCGGCCCACCATAGCCCCATCCCGATGCCGAGAATGCCCAGAATGCCCGCCAGCCCGGTCTGCCAGTCGGCCTTCTGCATCAGCGCGTCGGTATGCAGCACCTTGTCGCGCAGGCGACGGGCCACCGGCTGCTTGATCCGGCCAAGGATCATGGGCGGGATGATCGAATAGACCAGCGCCGCGATCATCAGCCAGCCCAGCCACACCTGCGTCCCGAAAATGGTGATCGGCGGCACGGTGGGATGTTCCTGCAGCAACAGCGTCGTGGCGCTTTCGTAGACCAGAATCAGTCCGACCATCATCAGCGCGACCGCCGCGATCAGGAACGCCAGGCTCATGACCCGCGCGTGGCCGAACGGCCAGCGGTCGCTGGCCGGGCGCGGTTCCATACGGGCGCAGACCAGCCAGGTAATCGCCGGCACCAGGCTGAGCGCATCCTCGATCAGGGCCGATTGCATGGCCTTGCTGGCGCCCATGGCAAAATACATCGCAATCAGCACGGTCGACATCGCCGCCAGCGTTGCCCATTCGAGCCTGCGGGCGCGGGCCATGTCGGCCCGGATCGCAACCGGCAGCCCGCTCATCGGCCGCGCTCCTTCAATCCTGCGTCCTCGACCCGCATGATCCACGCGTTCTCGCCGTTGCGAAAGGCAAAACGGGGCAGCCGCTCGGTCTTGCCGGGCTTGCCTTCGCGCGTGGCGGGCTGTCCGAAATGCACATGGGTCGCCCAGGGGGATTCGTCGGCGAATTCGCCGTAGACCAGATCGAAGTGCCCTTCCTCCAGCCCGGCGAGCAGTTCTTCGCCATGGCCGGGCACGCGAGTGACGGTGGCGCCCAATGCGGAAGCGGCACGGGCCAACTGGCGCTGGCTGGCAGGATCGGGAGCGGCGCCCTCCACCGCTCCCAGTATCACGGTCCCGCGCTTGCGGATGGCGTCCTCGGTCCCCGCCGGATCGCGCGGCATGCCGCAGGCGGTGAGCGCGAAAATCGCCGGCAACACGAGCAGGGCCCGCGCAGAGCTGCGAAGTGACGACAATTTGCGGTCCATCTTGTGTCTCACCCCCCTGTTTCCCGACATCCCTGCCCGGCGTCCAAACGCGCGCGCCGCCAGCAGGGTTCCGCGCCTCACCCGGCGTAGGCGCGGACGAGGTCGTAGAGATAGGCGCGCCCGTCCATCACCGCCTTCACCCTGATCCGTTCGTTGAGGCCGTGCACCCCCGTCGGCTCCGGCCCGATCCACAGGCCGGGCGTGCCATAGGCCGGGATGCC
This sequence comes from uncultured Croceicoccus sp., assembly GCA_964424995.1. Lineage (GTDB taxonomy): Bacteria > Pseudomonadota > Alphaproteobacteria > Sphingomonadales > Sphingomonadaceae > Croceicoccus. Next base: position 2,661 of record CAYRLC010000126.1, on the reverse strand, counting down.
CGCCGCGGTCAGGTAGGTGCTGTCGGTGTAGCCGTTCGCCATGCTGACCGCGACGTTCGCGCCGGGATAATGCTTCTTGGTCACAGCCTCAATCGGACGCATCAGCGCCGGGGTCAGCAGCGGCGCGGGCGGCGCGGGGCGGATCGGCGGCAGCGTGGTGACGGTCACGGCAGGATTGTCGATCGCGGCCGCCAGTTCGCGGCGGATCTCCTCGATCGAATGGCCGGGAAAGATGCGGCAGTTGACGTTGGCCCTGGCCGACTGGGCCAGTGCGTTGCGGGCCTGCCCCGCTTCCACCGTGGTCGCGACGCAGGTGGTGCGGGTATTGCTGCGCAAGTTGGGGTCAGCGGAAAGCACCTTGTCGGCCTCGGCATCGGTCGGGTCGGCCAGCAGCGCCGCGATGGCGACGGCCATGGCGCTTTTTTCCATCCGCGCCCGGGCGGCGAGCGCGGCGCGGGTCACTTCGGTGAACTCGACCGGGAATCGATGCGCCTCCACCGCCAGCATCGCGCGGGCGAGATCGTAGATCGCGTTGTCGGGTCGCGGGGCGGCGCTGTGACCGCCGGGATTGGTGGTCGCCAGTTCGTAGTTGGCGAAGATCTTCTCGCCCACCTGCACCGTCTGGGTCTGGACGCGGCCCTGTTCGTCGGCAGTGCCGCCGCCGCCTTCGTTAAGGGCAAAGTCCGCGTCGATCAGGTCGCGATGCTCCCTCGCCAGCCATTCGGCGCCGTTGAAGGCGCCGTTGGTCTCCTCGCCGCAGGTGAGCGCGAGCTTCACCGTGCGCCGGGGCCGGGTGCCGTCGCGGGCGAAGCGGGCGAGCGTGTCGACCCAGATCGCCGCCAGCGACTTCGCATCCGATGCTCCGCGGGCGTAGAACCAGCCGTCCTCCTCGATCAGGGTGAAGGGATCGCGCTCCCAGTCCTCGCGCCGTGCCTCCACCACGTCCAAGTGCGCGAGCAGCAGGATCGCGCCCGCCCCCGCCCCCGCCTTCGCATCACGCCCCGGGAACACCGCGACGAGGTTGCCCTCTTCCGGATGATCGGGCGCAGTCAGCAGGTGCAGGTTCCCCCGCGCCATGCCCGCCGCCGCCAGATGGTCCGCCGCCAGCGCCGCCGCCCTGGTGCAGCTGCCGCTCGACAGGGTCGTGTTCGTCTCCACCAGCGCCTTGTAGAGCGCGCGGAACGACGCCTCGCCGGCATCGGCCGCTGCCCATGCAGGATGCGCAAGCGACAGGGCCGCGACCGTCATGGCAAGGCGGAGCGAAAGGCGTTTGGGGCGGCGCATGGTCATGGGCTGGACATCTCCTGAAGCCGGCCCCTTGAAGCAGCATCAGGCTGTGGATGGAAGGGGGTGGAAAGGCTTTCGATTTCGGGCGCTCGTGCCTATATGATGGGCATGGACGAGAACCCCGGAAAGACCCCGAACACCAACGACTACGGCGCGGAAAGCATCAAGGTGCTGAAGGGCCTCGACGCGGTGCGCAAGCGCCCCGGCATGTACATCGGCGACACCGACGACGGATCGGGCCTGCACCACATGGTGTTCGAGGTGTCGGACAACGCGATCGACGAGGCGCTGGCCGGTCATTGCGACCGCGTCATCATCGAACTGCATCCCGACAATTCGGTGTCGGTGGACGACAACGGCCGCGGCATCCCGGTCGACATCCACAAGGAAGAAGGCGTCTCGGCGGCGGAGGTCATCATGACCCAGCTCCACGCCGGCGGCAAGTTCGAGAATACCAGCGACGACAACGCCTACAAGGTATCGGGCGGGTTGCACGGCGTGGGCGTCTCGGTCGTCAACGCGCTGTCCGAATGGCTGGAACTGACCGTCTGGCGCGACGGCAAGGAACACTGGATGCGGTTCGAGCACGGCGATGCCGTCGCTCCGCTGATCGTCAAGGGCGATGCGCCGCTCAACGCCGACGGCGTGCCGCGCAAGGGCACGCGCGTCCGCTTCCTCGCCAGCAACGACACCTTCAAGAACGTCACCGAATACGATTTCGAGAAGCTGGAGCATCGCTACCGCGAACTCGCGTTCCTCAATTCGGGCGTCCGCATCGTGCTGCGCGACCTGCGGCACGAGGAGCCGAAGGAACACGACCTGTTCTACGAAGGCGGCATCGCGGCCTTCGTCAAATACCTCGACCGCAACAAGCAGCCGCTGGTCCCCGAACCGGTGGCGATCAGCGCGGACAAGGACGGCATCGGCATCGACGTCGCTCTCGAATGGAACGATTCCTATTACGAGAACGTGCTGTGCTTCACCAACAACATCCCGCAGCGTGACGGCGGCACGCATCTCGCGGCGTTCCGCGCCGCGCTGACCCGAACATTGAACGGCTATGCCGAGCGGTCGGGCCTGATGAAGAAGGAAAAGGTCTCGCTTTCGGGCGAAGACATGCGCGAAGGGCTGACCGCCATCGTCTCGGTCAAGCTGCCCGACCCCAAGTTCGGGTCGCAGACCAAGGACAAGCTGGTCTCTTCCGAAGTGCGCCAGCCGCTCGAAAGCCTTATGGGCGACAAGATGAGCGAATGGCTGGAGGAAAACCCCGCCAACGCCAAGCAGATCGTGGCCAAGATCATCGACGCCGCCGCCGCCCGCGAAGCCGCGCGCCGCGCGCGCGAACTGACCCGCCGCAAGGGCGCGATGGACATC
>CAYRLC010000125.1:0-6683 GCA_964424995.1 uncultured Croceicoccus sp. | reverse complement strand
GTCGCGGATCGCGCGCTTGATCAGGTCGCTGTCCGAATGGATCAGCGCCGGCGCGCTCGACTTCATGGTGTTTTCGCGGATCTCGTCCCACAGGCGGGCGAGATAGTCGAAGTCGCGCTTGATCTCGGTCTTGGTGCGCTGCAGCCCGGCGGTGCGCACGATGCAGCCCATCGACTTGGGCAGCGAGAGTTCCGACACGATCTGCTTCAAGCGCTTGCGATCCGCCGCGCTGCTGATCTTGCGGCTGATGCCGCCGCCGTGGCTGCTGTTGGGCATGAGCACGCAGTAGCGGCCCGCCAGCGACAGGTAGGTGGTGAGGGCCGCGCCCTTGTTGCCGCGCTCTTCCTTCACGACCTGCACCAGCAGGACCTGGCGGCGCTGGATCACGTCCTGGATCTTGTAGCGGCGACGCAGGGCCAGGCGCTTGGCGCGCGCCTCGTCGGCGGCGCGGGCGCGGTTGCCGCCCTGGCGGCGACCCTTGCGGCGACGGTTCCGGCGTTCGTCGCCGTCTTCATCGTCGTCCGACCCGGTGACGTTGCCGTCCTCGATCGTGGCGACATCGTCCTTCTCGGACGTGTCCATCTCCTCGACATCGCCGTCGCCGTCGTCGGCCAGTTCCTCGGCCAGCGAATCCGCTTCCTCGTGCTGGTCGCCGTCGTCGAGATCGTGCTCGTCGCCCAGATGTTCGTCCGCTTCCTCCTCGGCGCGCAGACGGGCTTCTTCCTCGGCATGCTCTGCCTCTTCGGCGAGCAGGGCCTCGCGGTCCTCCTTCGGGATCTGGTAGTAGTCCGGGTGAATTTCGTTGAAGGCGAGGAAGCCGTGACGGTTTCCGCCGAAATCGACGAACGCGGCCTGGAGCGAGGGTTCGACCCTCGTCACCTTGGCCAGGTAGATATTGCCCTTGATCTGCTTGTGTTCGGCCGACTCGAAGTCGAACTCTTCAATCCTGTTTCCCTTGAGCACTGCCACCCGGGTCTCTTCCTGGTGGCGCGCATCGATCAGCATACGCGTGGACATCAATAAGTCTCCATGCGCGCGAAAGGCCCGGCGGAGCGGCTGACCGCTCACCGGATGTCGCACGTCTTTTTACGAAAACGCGCCGTTCGGGCCGGGCAATGAGCCCGCCGTTCGGCGCGAAAGGTTGCAAAGGGGGTGCGGACCGGGCCGTCGTGAAGGACGGCATCATCCGCAGGTGTGAAACTGATATGGAAAAGGCGCGCACGGCATCGACAGCGACCGGCCCATGGGGCAGGCGATCCGCTGTATTCGATGCTGTTCCGGCCATACGTACTTCTTACCCAAATGCGCCATGCGCTGGCTGCGCGCGACAGGCCGAACGGGTCGGTCCTGGCCGTCGGCTTGCTGCGCCTGGCGTTACCGGGCCATGCCAATCGCGGTTCCGGCGCGGTTTCCTGCCCCCTTCCGAGGGCGCCGCTTCCGCTCTGCCGCGCAAAGGGCGCGGGACGGGGGAAGGGCTTGAAAACCGAGCGGGCCTGATTGCCCCGGTTGCAAGGGTGGGTAGCACCGCTGCCATGATCCGGCAACAAAAAGCATATCGGCCCATGGCCACAGGTGGGGCGGCGCTGCCAGCTTTCGGGGCATCACCTGCGGCGCGCGCTTGCCTGCGCGGGCGGGCGGGGCGATAGGCTTGGGCGATGTGGCGCGGCAACGAAGCGGGCGGGGAAACGGATGACGGGGCGGCCGCACCGGCTCGGCCCGGCCTGTTCGCGCGGCCCGTGGTGGCGATCGGTGCACTATCGCTTGCCGCGCTGGCAGGGGCCGGGGCGGGGCTTCTCTTTCCCGGGGGTGGCGCGCCGGTCATTGCCCGCGCCCTGCCGCCGGTCAAGGGCGCTGCCTTGCCGCCGATCGCCGGGTCTGCCGACAAGAGCGCGCCGCTGGTGGTGATCGATCCCGGCCACGGCGGTTTCGATCCCGGTGCCAGCAGCGAGGCCGGTGCCAGGGAGAAGGACATCGTCCTCGCCCTCGCGCTCGACGTGCGGGAGCGGCTCCTGGCGCTGGGCGGCATACGCGTTGCGATGACCCGCGATACCGACACCTTTCTCCCGCTCGAACAGAGGCCGCAACTGGCCGAGGCGCTGGGTGCGGACGCTTTCGTGTCGATCCACGCCGACAGCGCGGCCGTGCCGGATGCGCGCGGTGCCAACGCCTATGTCCTTTCGGCGCGGGCCTCGGACCGGGAGGCGCAGGCGCTTGCCGCGGTCGAGAACGAAAGTGCCAGCGGCATCGATCTGGGCGACAATGCCGATGACGTCGCCGCCATCCTCGCCGATCTCTTGAAGCGGGAGACGACGCTCGGCTCGATCGACCTCGCCCGCGCGATGGAGCGCGAATCGGTGGGGCGGATGCCGGTGCACCCTCCCTTCCGCCGTGCGGCGAATTTCGTCGTCCTTCGGTCCGCCGAAACACCCTCGATCCTGTTCGAGGCGGGCTATCTCACCAATGTCGACGACGCGACCCGGCTGGGCGATGCCAAGTCCCGCGCGCCGGTGGCCGATGCCTTGGCGCGCGCGATCCTGACGCACCTGCTCGCCCCCGAACGCCGCCGCTGACGATGGCTTGTTACCCACGGTCTGGCGCGAAGCGGCTTTCCTCGCGCGAAATCTCCGTGCTAGGGCGACGGCGATGACCGTGGGATCGCAACTGAACGTCTATCTGGACCGTGCGAAGGGCGACCTTGCCCTTGCGCGCAGTCATTTCCTCACCCGCTGGCACGACAGCCGCCCGTTTCGCTGGCTCGTCGGGCTATCCGGCGCGGGCGTTTTTTTGGCTTTCGCGGCCTATTTCGCGATCGGTGCGGGCCTGCCTTCGGCGGACAAGCTGCTGACCTACCAGCCGCCGTTGCCCACGATGGTGCGCGGCATCGATGGCGAGATCGTCAACAGCTACGCCCGCGAACGCCGGGTGCAGCTGCGCTATGTCGATTTCCCCAAGCAGATGCAGGACGCCTTCCTCGCGGCGGAGGACAAGACGTTCTGGACCCACGGCGGCGTCGATATCGGCGGCCTGTTCGGCGCGGTCGTCGACTATGCCTCCAAGATCGGCAGCGGGCAGCGCGCCAAGGGCGGCTCGACCATCACCCAACAGGTGGCCAAGAACATTCTCGTTGGCGACGAATACTCGATCACGCGCAAGCTGAAGGAAATGATCCTCGCCCGCCGGATCGAAGGCGTGCTGACCAAGCAGCAGATCCTCGAACTCTACCTCAACGAGATTCCGCTCGGCCGCCAGAGCTTCGGCGTGCAGGCGGCGGCACGGGCCTATTTCGACAAGGACGTGAAGGATCTCGAACTCCACGAGTCCGCCTTCCTCGCCATCCTGCCCAAGGCGCCCGAACGCTATGGCCGCGCCAAGTTCAGGGATCTCGCGATCGCCCGTCGCAACTACGTACTCGACCAGATGGTCAAGAATGACTGGGCGACCGCAGAGGAGGCCGCGGCAGCCAAGGCCAAGCCGCTCGGCCTCGTGCCGCGCAGGGTGACCAGCTACGACCCCGCCGGCGGCTATTTCGTCGAGGAAGTGCGCCGCCAGCTCATCGGCAAGTTCGGCGAGAAGGCCGAGGACGGGCCGAACTCGGTCTATGCCGGTGGTCTCTGGGTCCGCACCTCCATGGATATGGATTTCCAGAAGGCGGCGCGCGACGCGCTGCGCGGCGGGCTGCTGCGCTACAGCGCGGGCAAGGGCTGGAGCGGCCCGATCGCGACGATCGACATGGACGAGAACTGGCAGACGCAGCTCATCGTCTCCAACCTCGCGGTCGATTACGAGGACTGGAAGATCGGCGTCGTCACCCAGCGCGCTGGCGACCGGGCGAAGATCGGGTTTACCGACGGGGACGAATATCCGCTGTCGAACCTGCCCGATGCGCTGAAGGCGGGCGATGTCATCGCCGCTGCGCCCAAGGGCAAGACCGAATGGGTCGTGCGCACCATACCTGCGGTATCGGGCGGCCTTGTCGTGGAAAATCCGCAGACCGGCCGCGTGCTCGCCATGCAGGGCGGGTTCGATGCGCGGCTCGGATCGTTCAACCGCGCCGTGCAGGCCGAGCGTCAGCCCGGCTCGACGATCAAGCCCTTCGTCTATGCTACCGGTCTCGATCAGGGCATGACTCCGGCGACGCTGGTGACCGACGGTCCGTTCTGCGTATGGCAGGGCGCGGGGCTGGGTGAAAAGTGCTTCCGCAACTTCGGCAACGAGGGCGGTGCCGGGCAGCAGACGATGCGCTGGGGCCTCGAGCAATCGCGCAACCTGATGACCGTGCACATCGCCAACGATTCCGGGATGGAGAACGTCACCAACACCTTCAAGCGAGTGGGTATCGGCGATTACGGCAACTACCTGTCGTTCGCGCTCGGCGCAGGCGACACCACGGTGGCGAAGATGGTCAACGCCTACTCGGCTCTGGCGAACCTGGGCCGGCAGTACGACCAGTCGGTGATCGACTACGTGCAGGACCGCAACGGCAAGGTCATCTGGCGCGCCGACAAGCGCCGCTGCGAGGTGTGCAACGCCGACAAGTGGGACGGCAAGGGCATGCCCCGGCTGAAGCAGGCCGGTCGCCAGGTCCTCGATGCGGGCACCGCCTATCAGGTGGTCCACATGCTGGAGGGTGTCGTGACGCGCGGCACGGCAGTGCGCCTGCGCAGCCTTAACCTGCCGATCTTTGGCAAGACCGGCACGACTTCGGGCCCCACCAACGCGTGGTTCGTCGGCGGGTCGGCGGAATATGTCGCAGGCGTCTATATCGGCTACGACCAGCCCAAGAACCTGGGCGGTTATGTTCAGGGCGGCAACACCGCAGGCCCGATCATCAAGCAACTGATCGAGGATACCAAGGCGCGCTGGCCGACCGAGCCCGTGCGGGCGCCCGCGGGCATCCGCATGGTCCGCATCGACCGCCGCAGCGGCAAGCGCGTGTTCGACGGCTGGCCGACGAACGAGGACAAGCCCGCGATCATCTGGGAAGCGTTCAAGCCCGACACCGAGCCGCGTCGCTCGCTCGACCGTCAGACGCTGGAGGAGAAGCGCACCGCCGCCATTGCCGCGATCAAGGCCGCTTCGGAAGAGCGCAAGACCCGCGCCGCCGGGCCGCGCAAGATCGACGACAGCTTCCTCGAAGAACAGGGCGGCATCTACTGATCGCGTAGAGGTGTCGGGGCCGGTGGACTTTTCCGCCGGCCGGGTTCATGGATAAGCCCATGAAAATGCGCTCCCTCACGCTCGCCGTTGCCGCTGCCGCCCTGTCGCTGTGCGCGGGTATCTCGCCCGCCTCCGCCGCTCTGGAGAAAGGGGCGCAGGCCCCCGTGTTCAGCACGATGGGTGCGCTGGCGGGCAAGGAATTCCGCTTCGACCTGTCGGAAGCGCTGAAGAAGGGGCCGGTCGTGCTCTACTTCTTCCCCAAGGCCTTCACCACCGGCTGCACGCTGGAAGCGCGTGCCTTTGCCGAGGCGATGGGCCAGTTCCGCGCCGCCGGGGCCAGCGTGGTCGGCATGTCGAACGACGATCTCGCCACGCTGAAGCGCTTCTCGACGGAAGAGTGCCGCGATGCCTTTCCGGTGGCGCGCGCCAACCCCGGGCTCATCCGAGCGTTCGACGTCGCGCTGAACCGGCCCGGCATGCCGGCCGGGCTGACCGATCGCACGTCCTACGTCATCGCGAAGAACGGCAAGATCGCGATGGTCCATTCCGACCTCGACTGGCGCGAGCATGTCGCCAAGACGCTGGCGGCCGCTCGCGCGCTCAAGGGCAAGTAGCCGCGCGGCGGGACCACCCCTGCCGCGAGGATGGGCGGGGGCAGGCGGGGCCGGGGATTCCGGCCATGCTGCACGATTATGCTGCGCCAGCCACTTTCCACGGCGATACGGCTGGGCTAAGCGGACCCCGATTTACGGAGAACGACCATGCGTGCCGAAGGGCAGGCCTATATCGACCGCATCGAGGCGGCACTTGCTCTCATCCGCCGATCGCTGGACTGGGATAGCGCGCTGCGCCGTCTCGACGAGCTGAACGCGCGGGTCGAGGACCCGACCTTGTGGGACAATCCCAAGGACGCCAAGGACGTGATGAGCGAGCGCGGCCGGCTCGACGATGCGATCGGCGCGGTGAAGGCGATCCGTTCGGAAATGGCCGACGCGATCGAGTTCGTCGAGATGGGCGAGGCCGAAGGCGACGAGGATACCGTCAAGGACGGGATCGACACGCTGGCGGCGCTGGCCGACCGGGCGGACCGCGACAAGGTCGGCGCGCTGCTGTCGGGCGAAGCCGATGGCTACGATACCTACCTCGAAGTCCACGCGGGCGCGGGCGGGACCGAGAGCCAGGACTGGGCCGAGATGCTGCAGCGCATGTATTCGCGTTGGGCCGAACGGCGCGGCTACAAGGTCGAGCTGGTCGAATACCAGGCCGGCGAACAGGCCGGGATCAAGAGCGCGACGCTGCTGATCAAGGGCGAGAATGCCTATGGCTATGCCAAGACCGAGAGCGGTGTGCACCGTCTCGTCCGCATCAGCCCCTATGACAGTTCGGCGCGGCGGCACACCTCGTTCAGCTCGGTCTGGGTCTATCCGGTGATCGACGACGACATCGAGATCGAGATCAACCCCGCCGATCTCAAGATCGATACCTATCGCGCATCGGGTGCGGGCGGCCAGCACGTCAACACCACC
>CAYRLC010000124.1:5138-6697 GCA_964424995.1 uncultured Croceicoccus sp. | reverse complement strand
GTCCGAACCGCCCCAAACGCCTCCGCGGCGATCGCATTCTCCGCGGCGGTATCTGCTTTATCGCTTACATCTCGCTGGCGGGCTTGCCCGGCCAATAGTCGAGCGGACGGTTGCCGTAGTTCTTGCCCGCTTCGCGCGGGTTGATGCAGCTATCCTGGATCGCGCCGCCGCAGATCGGGTATTCGCCCGTACGGGCTGCAGGCGCAGGCTGCGCGGCCGGGCTCGGGGCCATGACGGTTTTCACTTCGCTCGCCTGCTGCGCCGCGATCTGCTGATTGATCGAAGACCAGGCCGCAAGCTGCTGATCGGGCGTCATGGCGAGGATTTCACCGCGCTGGGTCGAACTAAGAGCCCACCAGGCCGTCTGCTGCTCGGGCGTCAGCGCCCAGTAATAGGTCTGATAGTCGCTCGGCCACGTCCAGTAAGAGGTCCGGTAATCGACCGGCCATGCCCAATAGGCGGTCTGGTTGGCGGCAGGCCAGCCCCAATAGGCGGTGCGATAGTCGACCGGGTAAGTCCAAAATTCGGACTGATAGGCGGCGGGCCAGCCGGAATACATCGTCTGGCTCGCGGCAGGCCACGCATCGTATTCGGCCTTCTGCGCAGCATCGAGCGCGTCGTAGCCGCGCTTGTCGTTGATCGAGTTGACGGAACCCGCATTGTTCTGGGTCGACGCAAAGGTCGGGGCGACGATGGCCGCACTGCCCAGCAGAAACGCAGCGCCGGCCTTCATAAGGGTCTTCATGGGATACTCCTGAAATCGAATGGGTCTTTGGCCAATTCTACGCCTGCGCCGCCGATTTCGTTCCTGCCCCGCCCCATGCGCGCCCTTGCGTCGACGTGCGGCGTTCCCTACCTGTTCGCCCGTGAACGAGCACGAGTCCCATTCCCTTTCCCCGGCTGCCGCAACTGCGGCAAACCCGCAGGAACCTTGGCTTTCCGGCCTGAATCCGCCCCAGCGGGAAGCCGTTCTGACCGCCGAGGGGCCGGTCCTGATGCTGGCGGGCGCGGGAACCGGCAAGACGGCGGCGCTTACCGCACGTCTCGCACATCTCGTCGCAACCAAGCGGGCCTGGCCGAGCGAGATCCTCTGTGTCACCTTCACCAACAAGGCCGCGCGGGAAATGCGCGAACGGGTGGGCCGCATGATCGGCCCGGCGGTGGAGGGGATGCCATGGCTCGGCACGTTTCACGCAGTCGCGGCCAAGATGCTGCGCCGTCATGCCGAGATCGTCGGTCTGCAATCAAACTATACGATCGTGGACACCGATGATCAGCTGCGCCTGCTCAAGCAGCTGATCCAGGCCGAGAATCTCGACGAGAAGCGCTGGCCCGCGCGGCAGCTTGCCGGGCTGATCGACCGCTGGAAGAACCGCGGCCTCAATCCCGCGGACCTCGATGCGGTCGAGAACGAGGCCTATGCCAACGGCTTGCTCGATTTCTGCTTCGGCCACGGCGACCTGCCGTTGATCGTGGGTCGCTCCACCGGGCTCAAGCACAAGATCCTGCTGTCCTCCGGTCGCGGCGGCGACACCTACTTCGTGGTGCCCGCGTCCTCC
>CAYRLC010000124.1:0-5128 GCA_964424995.1 uncultured Croceicoccus sp. | reverse complement strand
TATGCCAACGGCAAGGGCGCGCATTTCTACGGGCTTTACCAGAACCGGTTGAAGGCGCTGAACGCCTGCGACTTCGGCGACCTGCTGCTGCACATGGTCAACATCTTCCGGCGCGAGAAGGACGTGCTGGAGAACTACCGGCAGCGTTTCAAATACATCATGGTGGACGAATATCAGGACACCAACTCGGTCCAGTACCTGTGGCTCCGTCTCCTCGCCCAGCCCCGCCACAACATCTGCGTGGTGGGTGACGACGATCAGTCGATCTATTCCTGGCGCGGGGCCGAGGTTGCCAACATCCTTCGTTTCGAAAAGGATTTTCCCGGCGCGAAGGTGATCCGGCTGGAACAGAATTATCGCTCGACGCCCGAAATCCTCGCCGCCGCGTCGGGCCTGATCGGCGCGAACAGCGAGCGGCTGGGCAAGACGCTGTGGACCGAGATTCCGCCGGGCGAGAAGATCCGCGTGGTCGGCGTCTGGGACGGGCCCGAAGAAGCGCGCCGCATCGGTGACGAAGCGGAAAAGCTGACCCGGCGCGGCATCAAGCTGTCGAAGGCGGCGATCCTGGTGCGCGCGCAGTTCCAGACGCGCGAGTTCGAGGACCGCTTCATCCAGATCGGCCTGCCCTACAAGATCGTCGGCGGCTTTCGCTTTTACGAGCGCGCGGAAATCCGCGATGCCATGGCCTATCTGCGCGTCATTGCCCAACCGGCGGACGACCTCGCGTTCGAGCGTATCTACAACCAGCCCAAGCGCGGGCTTGGTGCCAAGACGCTGGAGAAGGTGCACGTCCACGCCCGGCGTCAGGGCCTGCCCCTCGTCGCCGCGACGATCGATATCTGTGACACCGACGAACTGCCGGCACGGGCGCGCAATACCTTCATCGCCCTGATGCGCGACTTCGCCCGCTGGCGCGACATGGCGCAGACGCTGAGCCCGGCGGAACTCGCCCGCACGGTGCTCGACGAGAGCGGCTATACCGCGATGCTGCAGGCGGAAAAGAGCGCCGAGGCGGCGGGGCGGCTGGAAAACCTCTCCGAACTCGCCCGCGCGATGGAGGATTACGAGACGCTGGGCGCGTTCCTCGAACACGTCAGCTTGGTCATGGACAACGATGCCGCCGATGCGGAAGACACGCTGACCATCATGACCATGCACGCGGCCAAGGGGCTGGAGTTCGACCATGTCTTCCTGCCCGGCTGGGAAGAAGGCGTCTTCCCCTCGCAGCGCGCGATCGACGAAGGCGGCCTGCGCAGCCTCGAGGAAGAGCGCCGCCTCGCCTATGTCGCGATCACCCGTGCGCGGCGCGAATGCACGATCCTGCACGCGGCCAACCGGCGGATCTATGGCCAGTGGACCAGCTCGATCCCCTCGCGCTTCGTGTCCGAACTGCCGGAACACCTGATCGACAGCGAAACGACGATGACCGGCGGCGCCTCGCTATGGCGCGCGCAGTGGAGCGAGCATTCCGATCCCTTCGCCCATGTCGCCGCCGCCCAGCCCGCACGCACGATGACCCGCGGCCCCGGCTGGCAACGCGCCGCCGCCACCGAATACGATCCCGCCCCGCGCCGCATTGCGGAGGCCAAGCGAAGCGCCGCCAGCTTCGCCGCCAGGGCGCGCAGCGACATCGGCGTGGGCGACCGGGTCTTCCACGACAAGTTCGGCTATGGCGCGGTGCTCGGGCAGGAAGGCAACAAGCTGGAAATCGCCTTCGACAGCGGTTCGACCAAGCGGGTGATCGACAGCTTCGTCAAGCCGGCCTGACCCGTTCGGGCCCGATCATCAGCCCGCTTTCGACGAAGAACTGGGTGGGGCTGAAATCGATGAATTCGCGCACCTGCAACCCCTCCCGCTCGGCAAAGGCCAGAAGCTTTGCGCGTGCCGCCGGGATGTCGCCGGTGGTTTCGGGATTGTTTCCCTTGTCGCTGTTGTCGAGATAGACCATCGCCCCGGGGCGGTAGCTTTGCAGCGCCGCATCGACGCAGCGGTCGCGCCAGTGCCCGTCGATCAGGTAGAGGTCGAACGCCTGCTCGGGCGCGAAGGCGACGTAATCGTCGGGCGTGGCCGCAAACACGTAATCGACGTTGCCCAGCGCGCGCAGGCGTTCGCCGATGTGCTCGTACCAGTCCGAATTGTCCTCGACCGAAACGACGCGGCCGGCATGGCGTGCGAACCAGATCGTCGACATGCCCGAACCGTATTCGAGCACGCTGCTGTCCTTGGTCAGGAACCGTGCGATCCTGGCTTGGGCGTCATAGGAGATCCACGGCCTTTCGGGCCGGCGCCCGGCAATGACGCGGATGATCCCGGTCACCATCGCGCGCGTTCCGTTGCGCAAGGCCCGCGACAACGACACCCGGCGTCCGAAATTGTCGTGCAACCGGGTCGGCCGCTCACCGCCGCCGGACAGCAGCCGCCGGTAAAGCGATATTCCGGCGACCGGGCTGATCTTCTGGTTCTGGCGCATGAGCTCTTTCGTCGTATCGGGGGCCGGCTGCTGCACCGGGAATGGTGTGCGTTGTCAACCGGCTAGACACGATCGTTGAGATACCATCGTGAAAGCTCCGCGGCTCTTTTCCGGCGCTTACGCATCTCGCCACCGCATGACGAGCTGTTTCAACGAGCCTGCCTGACCCGGCAATGCTGGCGATCGCGGCGCCCCTTAACCATTAATCAACCCTGTTTCCCTACTCCGTGACAGCACACAGGGGGCATGATCGCTCCCGCTCGGCAAACAGGGGACGACAGGCAACATGGACTTCGACGCGCAGATCGACGCGCTTCTGGCGCTTCTGCTCGTTGCCGTCATCTTCGTGCCGATCGAACTGCTCCGTCCGGCGCATGCGCGCAAGGCGCCGACCTGGCAGCGTTACCGCACCGACCTGCTTCATGCCCTTGTCGGCGGTCTCGTCATCCGCATCGCGGTCATCCTGACGACCTTCGCCGCATTCGAACTGACGGGGCCGGTTGCCTCGATGCATGACGTGCCGGTGTGGCTCCAGATCCCGATCTTCATTCTGGCCGTCGATTTCTGCGTCTGGCTGGCGCACCGGCTGTTCCACGCGGTTCCCATGCTCTGGAAATTTCACGCGGTTCACCATTCCAGCGAATCCCTCGACTGGCTGGCTGCCTATCGCGTGCATCCGGTGGAGCAGGTCATCACCGGCCTGATCATGACGATCCCGGCGCTTTTCCTCGAATTCTCGCCCATCGCCATCGTGACGCAGGCGGCGATCTATCGCTGGTACGCGATCCTCCTGCACTCGAACGTCGAAATCTCGTTCGGCCCGCTGAACCGCATCCTCGGAACGCCTGCCTTCCACCACTGGCATCACGCCGATCAGGCCGAGGCTTACGATCGCAATTTCGGCGCCCAGTTCGTGATCTGGGACCGCCTTTTCGGAACGACTTACGACGCCCGCGGCCGCAAGCCGACCCGGTTCGGCCTGAGCGAGCCGCTGCCCGAGAATTTCGTCGACCACATGCTCTCCCCATTCAGGAAGAAGATCTGACCATGGCCAGTATCCCCGACACCGCAAAGACGCCGTTGAACTGGAAAGCCGAAGGTGTCCGCTTCGTGGAGCGGGCCGTTCTGGTTGCTTTGTCGATGAGCATCGTGATCCGGCTCGCGCCCCATATGAGCGAGCATCCGCAGCTGGTCGTCTTCCTGCTCAGCGAACTTGTCGGCGTCGTCATGCTCATCCTGCAGAGGCGCGGGTCATGGACGATGAAGCCATGGCCGATCTTTATTGCGGTCGTGGGTACCGGCATGTCGTTGTGCGTCATTGCCGAGGGTCGCACCCTCATTCCCGATAGCGTTTCGGCCGGGATCATCGTCATGGGTGCGGCGATCGCGCTGTCGGCGAAGGTTTTCCTGGGTCGCAGCTTCGGCGTGATCCCCGCCAACCGCGGGGTCAAGTCCTACGGCATCTATCGACTGGTCCGGCACCCGATGTATCTCGGCTACATGGTCAGCCATGTGGGTTACCTGCTGACTTACTTCTCGGCCTGGAACGTGGCGATCTACGCCATCGTCTGGACCGCGCTCTACTTGCGAACCGTAGAGGAGGAGAAGTTCCTGCGCATGGACGAGGCTTATCGCGAATATGCCGATCGCGTGCGCTACAAGCTGATCCCCGGCGTCATCTGACGACCCGCGCGTGAATTAAAAAGGCCCGGCGGAGCGATCCGACCGGGCCTTTTTTCCATGGTAGCGATAAGGGTCAGACTACCGCCGAATGGGCGAGGAAGTCGGGCACCGGCCCGTTCCAGACCCCCGGTGCGACCGGCTCGCTGTCGCGATCGTCGCGGCGGCGGCCGTCCCGTTCGGGGCGCGCTTCCTGCGAACGGCGCGGTTCAGGCCGGGGCCGTTCGGCTCGCTCGTCGCGCGGACGCTCGGCTTTCTCCTCGCGCGGTTCCGTGTCGCGGCGGCGGCTCGACCCGCGACGACTTTCGCTGCTCTCGTCGCGGCTCTCGCTGCGCTTGCGCGACCGGCCCGGTCGAGCGTCGGCCTCTTCGCTGTCGCGCGCTTCGGCGGCTTCGGCCAACTCGAACTTCGGAAGCTTGGCGCCGGTCAGTTTCTCGACGTTGGCCAGTGCCTCGGCATCCTCGGGCGCGATCAGGGTGAAGGCGCGGCCCTTGGCTCCGGCGCGGCCGGTCCGGCCGATACGGTGAACGTAGTCATCCGGGTGCCACGGGCAGTCGAAATTGAAGACGTGGCTCACGCCCTTGATGTCCAGCCCGCGCGCGGCGACGTCGCTGGCGCACAGGATGTTGATCTTGCCCTCCTTGAACAGGGCGAGCTCGGCAAGCCGGGCAGACTGGTCCATGTCGCCGTGGATCTCGCCGGTGCGGAAGCCGTGGCGCTGCAGGCTCTTGTTGAGCTCGCGCACCGTGGTCTTGCGGTTGGCGAAGACGATGGCGGTGTTGACATTGTCGGTCTGCAGGATGTGGCGCAGCGCCTCGCGCTTCTTGCGGGCGTTCACCTCGACCTTGAACTGCTCGATATCCTTGTTGGTGGACGCCGCGCGGCTGACCTCGATGTTCTTGGGGTTCGAGAGGAACTTGTCGGCCAGCTTCTTGATCGGCGGCGGCATCGTGGCCGAGAACAGCAGCGTCTGGCGCT
>CAYRLC010000123.1:0-6792 GCA_964424995.1 uncultured Croceicoccus sp. | reverse complement strand
GTGGTCGGGGAGAGAGGATTCGAACCTCCGGCCCCTGCCTCCCGAAGACAGTGCTCTACCAGGCTGAGCTACTCCCCGACCGATCGGTCTGCCGCGTTGGTCGAGACCGCAGCGGCGAGGCAGGAGCGGGCCTATAAGGGGGCTTGTTCGCGCTGGCAAGCGGGCAAACGGGAAAAACGGCGATTGTTTTTCGCAGGAGCCCGCGCACGGGCTTTTCCGGCAGTTTGTGCAAGCCGCTATTGGGTTTGCATGCGGCCCTGCGCTAGTCTGCGCGCCATGGCCAGCCAGCTTGCAGATCGCACCGACGCCGCCACCGGCGCGCCGCATTACGAAGACCAGTACCTGTCGCTGATGCGGCGCATCTGGGACGAGGGTTCGGAGCGCCGTGATCGTACCGGGGTCGGCACCCGGTCACTGTTCGGGCAGACGATGCGCTTCGATCTTTCGGCCGGGCAGATGCCGCTGATCACCACCAAGCGAGTTTATTGGAAGACGGCGACGCGCGAACTCCTGTGGTTCCTGACCGGCAACACCAACATCCGCCCGCTGGTGCAGCAGCGCGTCGCGATCTGGACCGACTGGCCGCTCGACAAGTATCGCCGCGCCACCGGCACCGATATCTCGGCAGACGACTTCTCGCAGCGCATTGTTGAGGATGCCGCCTTCGCCGAGGAATGGGGCGATCTCGGGCCCGTCTACGGCAAGCAGTGGGTCGACTGGCCGACTTACGTGCCGGCGGGTGACGGGCTCTATGCCAAGGGTGAGGGGATCAACCAGGTCGCCGAGCTGGTCGCCAGCCTGCGCGACAATCCGGGCAGCCGCCGCCACATCCTCGAAGGGTGGAACGTGGCGGAGCTGGACCGGATGGCGTTGCCGCCGTGCCACAAGACCTACCAGTTCCATGTCGCCGACGGAAAGCTCAATGGGCTGCTGTTCCAGCGCAGCTGCGACGTCGCGCTGGGGCTGCCCTTCAACCTGTGGTCGGCGGCCTTGCTGCAGGTGATGCTGGCACAGCAGACGGGGCTGGAGCCGGGGGAATTGGTCTGGATGGGGGGCGACGTGCATCTCTATCTCAATCACGAGCACCTGGTCCGCGAGCAGCTTGCGCGCATGCCTTCGGGATCGCCGCGTCTGGAATTGCTGCGCCGGCCCGATTCGATCTTCGACTATGCGATCGAGGATTTCGCGGTGCGCGATTATGCCCCGCAGGCGCACATTTCCGCGCCCGTCGCCGTCTGATCGGCAGGCGCATCGGGACGTCCGAAACAGGCCTCGCGAAAAAAGTTCAAAAAGGTTTCGGATGGGCGTTGACAGGCCGCGACCGCTCCCATAGATGCGCGGCTCCCCAAGGGGTGCACGCCATCGCAAGCGTCAAGTTAGCGGGTGTAGCTCAGTTGGTTAGAGCGCCGGCCTGTCACGCCGGAGGTCGCGGGTTCGAGCCCCGTCACTCGCGCCACTTGGGAGAACGAGAAGGCCCGCGCAAGCGGGCCTTTTTCGTTTCAGTGCAATGGGTTGGCTGGTGCGGCGGCAGTGCCGCCAGAACTCATTCCGGCGGCGAGAAGTGCCCCGTTTCCATCCAGATCAGATAGCGTTTGAGCGGCAGCAGCCACGCAATGCCGAGCACCAGGTAGACCGGCACCTGCAGCAGCACCGGCCAGCGCGAAATCGGCTCGATCAGCGTCACGACAAGGCCGATATAGAGCCCCACCGCCAGCATCAGCGCGATGACGCCGACAGGCTTGCGCCAGGTGGGTTGCCAGTCCTTCTGCTGATCGGCCTGTCTCTTCATCGTTATGCCTTCTCGAACGGTCCGTAGAGCCGGGTGGAGGTGACGACGGCGGCGAGAAGCCGGTCGTGCGGTTCCAGCGGCAGCATGTCGACTTTCTGCACGTCCCAGGCAAGCCCGATCGGCAGGGCGGCGGGATTGGCGGCCAGCCAGCGGTCATAGTGCCCGCCGCCTTGCCCCAGCCGCGCCCCGCTTTCGGTGAAGCCCACCAACGGCATGAACAGGACGTCGGGGGTAAGCGCCGGTGCATCGGCATCGGGCTGTAGCGAACCGTAGGGCGCGACGACGAGGTCGCTGTCGTCATAGGGATCGGTCCACGCCGCGAACTCCATCACCGCGCCGCGCCTGGAAAAGCGGGGCAGGGCGATCGGATGCCCCGCCTCGTGAAAGAAACGCGCATAGCCGCCGGTCGGCGCCTCGGTCGGGATGGGGTGATAGAAGGCGACCGTTGCGCCCTTGGGCACCAAGTCGAGAACCGGGGTGGGCGGCCTGCGAAACAGCAAGGCCCGAGTGCTGTCATCCAGCCCCGCCACATGCGCCCGCCGCGCATCCCGCAACCGCCGCCGCAAACCCGCCTTGTCCAAACCCGAATCTCCTGTTGAAACCGCGCCGCTGTTCGGGAGCAGATTTTCGTCCAGGTCGAGTCGAGAATGATGCTGTCGGAGAACCGGCGCGCAGCGACCATCGGGTCGTGAGCACCGGAAGCGCACGACGGCACCATTCGCAGGCCGACATGGGCGGAAATATGCCCCGAAGGGTGACGGGAACCGCCGCTGGTCGTTTGCCGTATGAAATCCTCTGACGCCTGAGCATCAGGTGGAGACCGTTTCAGCCGGCCCACGAGCCAGCCAAGGGACAGCCCCCCAGGATTGATTATAGCCTCAGGGATGTTCTGTCGGCTCGTGCCGGGCAGAACCCGTCGCCCTAGACTTAGGCGTGGTGGTCCTCACCCTCAAGGTGCCGGACGATATTTTCGATGCGCTGCGTGATCGCGTCGATGCGCCGGGCGACGGCCTTGTCCGCCTCTTTCGCGGCGGCCTTCTGTTCCTCGCGGTCGGCGGCCTGCTGGACGAGGGGGTCTTTTTCCCCCTCGCGCAGGGCGTGGACTTCGTCTGCCAGCAGCAGCGCACCGTAAAGCAGCATGCGCGGCTCGGTCTGGCCGACGGCATTGGCATCGCGCACCCGGCTGTCGATCATGCGGCCGAGGAGATTGATATGATTCTCCTCACCCGGCTGGACCGAGACGGCGAAGCGGCGGCCGCCGATGTCGAGATCGATGTTCGCCATCAGCCCAGTTCCCCGAATTCCTCGAGCAGGCCGTCGAGATCGGCCAGCGCATGGCCGACCTTGGCGCGCATCGCCTCGTGCGCCTGGCGCAGCGTGCGCAGTTCGTTTTCCGCCGGGTTGGGGCGGACCACCGCCTTTTCCAGCCGTGCCAGCACTGCGTCGAGCCGTTCGAGCGCGCTTTCCGTTTCCTGTCGTTCCGATCCCGCCATGACGTTGACCGTAGTCTCCTGAGTTGCAGCCACCGCAAGGTCGCGGCGTGAGCCAGTCGCCGCAGATAGCGGTCCGGGACGGCTTGCGAAGTGGCCCTATAATGCTCCCCCGCCGAAAAGCGATACGCAGACGCAGCGGTGCGACGGGACGGGCCGCATGACCCGGCGCGGCCCCGCAAACGCTGCGGATTTCGCGGTTTGCCCCGTCGGCTCGGCGTATCTGGGGGCGGTTAGCTTGACGCAGACGCAGCATCCCCCCATGCGACGCGCAAACGAATCACCTGCACCCGCGACGCTCAACGGGGAAACGCCTGACATGACCACCGTGACGACCAGCCTGGCCGAAATGGCCAACGCCATCCGCGCCCTTTCGATGGACGCCATCCAGGCCGCAAATTCGGGGCACCCCGGCATGCCGATGGGCATGGCCGACGTCGCCACGGTGCTGTTCAGCGAATATGTAAAGTTTGATCCTTCAGCGCCCAAGTGGGACGACCGCGATCGCTTCGTGCTGTCGGCGGGCCATGGCTCGATGCTGATCTATTCGCTACTGAACCTGACCGGTTACGCGCACCCGACGCTGGACGACATTCGCAACTTCCGCCAGCTCGGCAGCCCCTGCGCCGGTCACCCCGAAAACTTCCTGATCGACGGCATCGAATGCACGACCGGCCCGCTAGGTCAGGGCCTGGCCATGGCGGTCGGCATGGCGGTGGCGGAGCGTCACCTGAACGCGAAGCACGGCGACGACCTGGTCGATCACCGCACCTGGGTGGTCGCGGGCGACGGATGCCTGATGGAAGGCGTGAACCACGAGGCGATCGGTCTTGCCGGGCACCTGAAGCTGGGCCGCCTGATCGTGCTGTGGGACGACAACAAGATCACTATCGACGGTTCGGTCGACCTGTCCTCGAACGAGGACATCGAGGCACGCTACGCTTCGGCCCAGTGGCACACCGTGCGCTGCGACGGGCATGACCCCGCCGATATCCGCCGCGCCATCGACGAGGCGCTGGCCGATCCGCGCCCGTCGCTGATCGCCTGCAAGACCAAGATCGGCAAGGGCGCGCCCAACAAGCAGGGCACCAGCGCCACCCACGGCTCGCCGCTCGGCGATGCCGAGATCGCGGCAGCCCGCGAAGTGCTGGGCTGGAATGCCGAGCCTTTCGTGATCCCCGCCGAGGTCGACGCCGCATGGAAGGCGACCGGCGAGCGTGGCAAGCAGGCGCATGCCGACTGGCAGGCCCGCCTCGACAGCGATGCTTCGCGCAAGGCTGCTTACATCAAGAAGGCCACCGCTGCGGGCGAAGCGATCGCGCCATACATCCGCGATCTGGCCGCCAATCCGAAGACCGTCGCGACCCGCAAGGCGAGCGAGATGGCGCTGGAAGTCCTGACCGCCGAGATCGAGACGATGATCGGCGGCAGCGCCGATCTCACCGGATCGAACAACACCAAGACCAAGGCGACCGGTCCGCTGACCGCCGCCGACTACTCGGGCCGCTACCTCTATTACGGCATCCGCGAGTTCGGCATGGCCGCCGCGATGAACGGCATGGCGCTGCACGGCGGCGTGTTCCCCTACGGCGGCACGTTCCTGATTTTCTCCGACTATGCGCGCAACGCGATCCGCATGTCGGCGCTGCAGCAGGCCGACGTCGCCTATGTGCTGACCCACGATTCGATCGGCCTTGGCGAAGATGGCCCGACCCACCAGCCGGTGGAGCAGGTCATGTCGCTGCGCCTCATCCCCAACCTCAACGTCTATCGCCCTGCCGACGTCATCGAGACGGCCGAATGCTGGGCGCTGGCGATGTCGACCCCGGGCACGCCTTCGGTCCTCGCGCTCACCCGCCAGAACCTGCCGCAACTGCGCGGTGAGGGTGATGGCGAGTGGACCGCTGCGTCGAACCGCAGCGCCAGGGGCGGCTACCGCCTCGTCGCGGCCGGTGCGGATCGCAAGGTGGTGATCGTGGCGACCGGTTCCGAAGTCGAACTGGCGGTCAACGTCGCCAAGGCGCTGGAAGCAGACGGCATCGGCGCCGACGTCGTCTCGATGCCCTGCACCGAGCTGTTCGACGCGCAGGATGCCGCCTACAAGGCCGATCTCCTGCCCGCCGGCACGCTCACCGTCTCGATCGAGGCTGGCTCGACGCTCGGCTGGCAGCGCTACACCGGCCTCGACGGCCTCAACATCGGCCTCGACCGCTTCGGCGCGTCGGCTCCGGCCGAAGTCCTCTTCGAACGCTTCGGCTTCACGGTCGACGCGATTGTCCCGCAGATCAAAGCGAAGCTGCAAGCCTAACTAGGGAGTTCTGACATGGCGACGAAGGTTGCGATCAACGGTTTCGGACGCATCGGCCGACTGGTGGCGCGTGCGATCCTGGAACGCACCGACCACGATCTCGAACTGGTCGCGATCAACGACCTGGCGAGCGTGAAGGCCAATGCGCTGCTGTTCCAGTTCGATTCGACTCACGGCCGCTTCCCCGGCACGGTCGAGGCGGGCGAGGACAGCATCACGGTCAACGGCAAGAAGATTGCCGTCACCAGCGAGCGTGAGCCCGGCAAGCTGCCGCACGCCGCGATGGGCATCGACCTCGTGCTCGAATGCACCGGCTTCTTCCAGTCGGACGAGGGCGCGCGCCCGCACATCGCCGCCGGCGCCAAGAAGGTGCTGATCTCGGCCCCCGCGACCGGCGTGTCGAAGACCATCGTGTTCGGCGTGAACCAGGACACCCTGACCGCCGAGGACGACGTCGTCTCGAACGCGTCGTGCACCACCAACTGCCTCGCGCCGGTCGCCAAGGTCCTGCAGGACACCGTCGGGATCGAGCGTGGTTTCATGACCACGATCCACTCGTACACCAACGATCAGCGCATGCTGGACCAGATGCACTCCGACTTGCGCCGTGCGCGCGGCGGTGCGCAGAACATGATCCCGACCACCACCGGCGCTGCCCGTGCGGTCGGCCTCGTCCTCCCCGAACTGAAGGGCAAGCTGGACGGTTCGTCGGTCCGCGTGCCGACCCCCAACGTCAGCCTCGTCGACCTGACTTTCGTGCCCAAGCGCGACACCACGGCCGAAGAGATCAACGCCGCGCTGAAGGCCGCGTCGGAAGGCAAGATGAAGGGCGTGCTCGACTATACCGACCAGCCGCTGGTCTCGTCGGACTTCAACCACTACCCGGCCAGCTCGACGGTCGATAGCCTCGAGACCGCCGTGCTCGAAGGCAAGCTGGCCCGCGTCGTCAGCTGGTACGACAACGAGTGGGGCTTCTCCAACCGGATGATCGACACCGCCGGCGTGATGGCGAGCTTCCTTTGAGCGAGGACTGACAGGTTGATGGGTACCACCGGACGATTGGGCGGCATTGCGCGGCACGATCGTCCGCGTGGGCCCATGCAGCTTGTCGAACAGGTCGCGGTAACGATCCGCGAAGGGATCGCGGGCGACTATCGCGGCGCGATGAAGCCCAACGGCCCGCGCAAGCGGCAGGTCTCCCTGAT
>CAYRLC010000122.1:0-6966 GCA_964424995.1 uncultured Croceicoccus sp. | reverse complement strand
TGTCGGTCGCCGCCGGAGGCCCGATGCAGACCGCCTGATCGGCCAGCCGCACGTGCATGGCATCGGCGTCGGCGGTGGAGTGCACGGCCACCGTCTCGATACCCATTTCGTGCGCGGCGCGATGGACACGCAGCGCGATCTCGCCGCGGTTGGCGATGAGAATGCGCGAAATCGTCATGCCGCTATCCTCAGTCGATCACGACGAGGGGTTGGTCGAATTCCACCGGCTCGGCATTGCCGATCAGGATCTTCGCAATCGTGCCGGCCTTGGGCGAAGGGATGGCGTTCATCACCTTCATCGCCTCGACGATCAGCAGGGTGTCGCCCGCCTTCACGGTCTTGCCCACTTCGATGAAGTTGGCGGCGCCCGGTTCGGGCGAGAGATAGACGGTGCCGACCATCGGCGACTTCACCGCATCGACCGGCGCGGCGGCAGCGGGGGCTTCGGCAGCGGCTGGCGCGGGCGCGGCGGTGACCGGCGCAGCGGCCGCCGGCGCCACGAACTGCGTGGTGGCCGCCGCCATCGCGGCGCGCGAAACCTTGATCTTGCGATCGCCGTCCTCGACCTCGATCTCGGTCAGTCCGGTTTCGGCCAGCAATTCGGCCAGTTCACGCACCAGCGCGCTATCGACATTCATTCCGCCCGAACGGGTGTCGGCGGGGGTCTTGGCTTCGCCCATCAATTCCTCTTACGGAGGTTGTCTGTTGGCGTAGCGCGCTACGCCCAGACGGCACAGAGGGCAAGGGGCGTGACCGATTCTCCCCACCGGCGTCCGGCAACCTACTTGTCGACGCCCTTGATCTTCCCCCACTGGCGCATAGCCGTGTAACCGAGATAGCCGGTGCCGAAGAGGGCGTAGAGCGGTTCGGGCAGGCCGTTGAGGTAGCTGGTCATCCCCGCAGCGATCCCCTTTGCGGCCACCGGATCGAAGGCGGCGATCACGCCCATGGGAATGGCGAAGAGGATCATCGCGTACATCACGTAGAGAAAGCCGGGGCGCGCGCGGCTCGTCCACGGATCGGCGGAACTGGCCTCTGCCACGATGGCGGACAGGCGCGCCTCGATGATCTCCATCTCCTGCGTCCCCTCCAACCGAAGCAGTTCGAGCTTCGCCTTTTCGCGGGCGGTCTTGTCGGGAATGACCCGGTCGATGATGTGGGTGAGCGGTCCGAGAAGCGAATCGAGTACCGGCATGGGTCTGCGTCTCCTGTGCAAGCGGGACGACGTCAGAAGCAGCCGGGCAGGGATGTAGGAAAATAAAATCTTGGCGGCGCGGTGCCGGTGCGCCCTATCATGCGCGCAAGAACAGGGAGGCGGGAATTGACGGTGACGGTCGAACCGATGACGGGCGCGGAGATCGAGCGGGCGATCGACGATCTGGCGCGCCTGCGCATCGCGGTCTTCGCGGCCTGGCCCTACCTCTACGATGGCGACCTCGGCTACGAGGCACAGTACTTGCGCGAGTTCGCCGCCGCGCCCGATGCCGTGCTGGTGGCCGCGCGCGATGGCGAGCGGATCGTCGGGGCGGCGACGGCATCGCCGATGTGGGCGCAGAAGGAAGAGTTCCGCCGCCCCTTCGAGGAGCGGGGGCTAGACACCGCGTCGATGTTCTATTTCGGCGAAAGCGTTCTGCTGCCCGAATACCGCGGACACGGCGTCGGGCATGCCTTCTTCGACGAACGGCAGGCGCAGGCGAAGAAGTGCGGTGCGAAGTCGGCCTGCTTTGCGGCCGTCGTCCGCCCTGTCGACCATCCCGACTGCCCCGAAGGCTATCGCCCGCTCGACGAGTTCTGGCGCGCGCGCGGTTATGCGCCGATGGCAGGGTTCGTGACACAACTGGCCTGGAAGGATCATCGCGACAGCGCGGAGACCGACAAGCCGATGCAGTACTGGCTGCGCGAATTCTGATCGGCGCGCGAAATCTCTCGTGCCGAGGATGGATACGCGGTGATATCGCTAGCTCTGCACCGATTTGAGGTGAAAACCGCTCCCGGATAGTTGCTATCGTGGCGGAAACGTTCGCCGGGTTGGCACCGGCTTGGGGAAGAGCAGGATGCGCGACTATCAGACCGGGTTCGGCAACCATTTCGAGAGCGAGGCCATACCCGGCGCCCTGCCGATCGGCCGAAACAGCCCGCAGCGACCGGCGTTCGGTCTCTATGCCGAGCAGTTTTCGGCCAGCGCCTTTACCGCGTCGCGCCACGAAAATCGCCGCGCATGGCTCTATCGCATGCGGCCGACCACGTCGCACCGGCCGTTCGAGCCATTTGCGGGACTTTCGCGGATCGAAAGCGCGCCGATCGGTCACGAGCCGGTCAGCCCCAACCGCCTGCGCTGGGATCCGCTGCCCTTGCCCGACGGGGGCGCGGATTTCGTCGAAGGGCTGGTGACTTTTGGCGGCAATGGCGACGTCGGCACCGCAGCGGGCGTCGCGGTGCATCTCTACGCCGCCGACCGGTCGATGGACCGCCGCGTCTTCCAGTCGAGCGATGGCGAACTGCTGATTGTGCCGCAACAGGGCACGCTGCATGTCGATACCGAGATGGGCGCGCTGGAGCTGCCGCGCGGCCACATCGGCCTGATCCCGCGCGGGCTGCGGTTCCGGGTTCGGCTGGATGGCCCGTCGCGCGGTTATGTCTGCGAGAACTACGGCGCGCCGTTCCGCCTGCCGGACCTTGGCCCCATCGGCGCCAATGGCCTTGCCGCCGCGCGCGATTTCGAGGCGCCGGTCGCCTGGTTCGAGGATCGCGACGAGCCTTTCGAATGGGTGCAGAAATTCCAGGGTGCGCTGTGGACCACCATGCTCGACCATTCACCCTTCGATGTCGTCGCCTGGCACGGCAATGTCGCACCGATGCGCTACGACCTTGCCCGCTTCAACACCCTCGGCACGGTCAGCTTCGACCATCCCGACCCCTCGATCTTCACGGTGCTGACTTCGCCGAGCGAGATGCCCGGCACCGCCAACTGCGATTTCGTGATCTTCCCCCCGCGCTGGATGGTGGCCGAGGATACATTCCGGCCCCCGTGGTTTCATCGCAACGTGATGAGCGAATTCATGGGACTGGTGCATGGCGCATACGACGCCAAGGAGGGCGGGGGCTTCGTGCCGGGCGGGGCAAGCCTGCACAACCAGATGAACGGCCACGGCCCCGATGCCGAGACCACGCGCCGCGCGATGGAGGCGGAGCTGAAGCCGCACAAGATCACCGACACGCTGGCCTTCATGTTCGAAAGCCGCTGGGTGATCCGGCCCACCGCCTATGCCATGACCTGCCCGCACTTGCAGGGCGATTACGACGAATGCTGGGCCGGCTTTCCCAAGGCCGTGCTGCCGGGTTCAGAAGGATGACCATGCTCGACCATACCCACGATCCCGCCGCGAAGAGCTGGGTCGCAGAAGCCAACGATCATGCCGAATTTCCCGTCCAGAACCTGCCGCTGGGCGTTTTCGCGCCGAAGGGCAGCGAGGATCGGCGCGGCGGCGTGGCGATCGGCGAGCGAATTCTCTGCCTCCGCGGCGCGGCGTCGCTGCTGACGGGCAGGGCGCGCGATGCGGCGCTGCTGGCCGATGCGGGCGCGCTAAACGCGCTTTTCGCCACCGGCAATGCGCTGGCCGATGAACTGCGGGTCGGCGTGTTCGGCTTGCTGACCGACGAGAGCAGGGCTGGCGAAGTCGAGAAGGTCCTTTTCGCGGCGGACGACTGCAATCTGTCGGTCCCGTTCCAGGTCGGCGACTACACCGATTTCTATACGGGGATCGAGCATGCGAAGAACGTCGGTGCGCTGTTCCGGCCCGACAATCCGCTGCTGCCCAACTACAAGTACGTGCCCATCGGCTACCACGGCCGCGCGTCCTCCATCCGGGCGAGCGGGGCCGAGGTGATCCGCCCAAAGGGTCAGACCCGCAGCGCCGAAGGCCAGCCGCCGCATTTCAAGCCGAGCGAGCGGCTGGATTACGAGATGGAGATGGCGATCTGGACCAGCGGATCGAACCCGCTCGGCCAGCCGGTGCCGATCGGCGAGGCGGGCGGGCATATCGCCGGGCTGTCGATCCTCAACGACTGGTCGGCGCGCGATCTGCAGGCATGGGAATACGTGCCGCTGGGGCCGTTCCTCGCCAAGAACTTCCTGTCGACCGTATCGCCCTGGCTGGTGACAAGCGCCGCCCTTGCGCCGTTCCGCACGGCCCAGCCCGCACGGCCCGGTGGCGATCCGAGGCCGCTCGACTACTTGTGGGACGATGCCGACCAGCAGGGCGGTGCCTACGCCGTCGAGATGGAAGTGTTGATCCGGACGGCCCGGATGCGGGCCGAAGGCACACCGCCGCACCGGTTGTCGAAGGGCCCGATGACCGCGATGTACTGGACGGCGGCGCAGCTGATCGCGCACCACACCGTCAATGGCTGCAACCTGCAGCCGGGCGACCTGCTCGGTACCGGCACGCTTTCTGGGCCGACGGAGGACAGCTTCGGTTCGCTGCTGGAACTGTCGAACGGCGGCAAGGACCCGCTCGCGCTGCCGGGCGGAGAGACGCGGACGTTCCTGATGGATGGCGACGAGATCGTGATGCGCGCGCATGCCCATGCCGATGGCGCGCGTTCCATCGGCTTTGGCGAATGTCGCGGCATGGTACGCGGATGACGCTGGTCCTGCACGACTACTGGCGGTCCGGCACCAGCTATCGCACGCGCATCGCGCTGAATCTGAAGGGTCTGGAATACGATCGCGTCACCCACGACCTGCGCGCCGGCGAGCAGAAGGAGGCGGGCTACCTGAAGCTGCAGCCGCAGGGGCTGGTCCCCGCGCTGGAGGTGCGCCCCGGCTTCGTCCTGCCGCAGAGCGTGGCGATCCTCGAATGGCTGGAGGAAACCTATCCCGAACCGCCGCTCCTGCCGGGCAATGCGGACGAGCGGGCGCTGGTGCGGGCGATGTGCGCGGTGATCGGCAGCGATATTCACCCGCTCAACAACTTGCGCATTCTCAAGCAGTTGAAGGCGATGGGTCACGATCAGGATGAAATCGACGGCTGGGCGCGCCAGTGGATCGGCGATGGGTTTGCCGCGCTCGACCGGATGATCGACCGGTACGGTTCGGTCCATGCCTATGGCACCACGCCGACGCTGGTGGACTGCTACCTCGTGCCGCAAGTCTATTCGGCGCAGCGGTTCGGCGCGAACCTGTCGCCTTACGACAACCTGATGGCAGCCTATGACGCGGCAATGCAGCTGGGCGCGGTCCAGGCAGCGCATCCCGACCTCCAGCCGGATGCCGACCCCGCCGCCTAGGCGTATTGCGCTTTCGCCGCGTCGAGCCGACCCTGCAGCCGGGCGCGGAGCAGGGTGACGAGACCGCTGACCTTGGGCGAGAGATGGCGGCGAGTGGGATAGACGGCCCAGATCGGCTCATCCTCGGGCCGCTCGTCTTCGAGCACTTCCTGCAGCCGCCCGGCCGCCAGATGCTCGCGCACGTAGAAGGCGGGAAGCTGGCACACCCCCATGCCGGCGACGCAGGCCTCCACCACTGTCGAGCCCGAATTGCAGTGCCAGCGCCCCTGCGGCCGGAAGCTCTGCCCGCGCCGGAAATGCCATTGCTGGGCCGAACCGACCAGGCAGTCGTGTACCGACAGATCGGCGATCTCGCGCGGAACCCCGCGCAACGAAAGGTAATGACGCGACGCAACAGTCACCAGTTCGCGCTGCGCGACGCGGGTGGCGATCAGGCGCGAATCCTCGAGGTGCCCGGTCCGCACCGCGAGGTCGAAGCCCCGGCTGACGATGTCGACCACCCCGTTGTCGAGGTCGAGAGTGACCGACAGCGCCGGATTCTCCTGCGCGAATTCGCGGATCAGCGGGGCGACGAACCGCTCGCCCAGCGCGTAGGAACAGGTGACGCGCAAGGTGCCGCGCGGTTCGCCCTGCGAAGCGATACCGGCAATCGCATCCTCGCGCTCGTCGACGAGGCGCTGGCACTGGTCGAGGAAGATGCGTCCCGTCTCGGTCAAATAGAGCGAGCGGGTGGTGCGGTTGAACAGCTGCGCTTCCAGCCGCGCCTCCAGCCGGGCGACGGCACGGCTCATGTGCGTGACCGATGCCCCGAACGCCTTCGCCCCTGCGGTAAAGGAGCCGGCGCGGGCGACCGCGACAAACTCGTCGATCCCGGCCCATCCACCGATCATTGTTGCTCTCCGGTGATAATGCTTTGCCAAAATCGGTCTTTATCACCGAATGGTGCGGTGGCTAGGGTGTGGTTCAAATCCGATGTGCCATCAGGAGCCATGCCATGAAAACCCGCGCTGCCGTCGCTTTCGAAGCCAAGAAGCCGCTCGAAATCGTCGAAGTCGATCTCGAAGGGCCGAAGGAGGGCGAGGTTCTGGTCGAGATCATGGCGACCGGGATCTGCCACACCGACGCCTACACCCTGGACGGTTTCGATTCCGAAGGCATCTTCCCCTCGATCCTCGGCCATGAAGGCGCAGGCATCGTGCGCGAAGTCGGCCCCGGCGTCACCAGCGTGAAGCCCGACGATCACGTCATCCCGCTCTACACCCCCGAATGTCGCCAGTGTAAGTCGTGCCTGTCGGGCAAGACCAACCTGTGCACCGCGATCCGCTCCACGCAGGGGCAGGGCCTGATGCCCGACGGCACCACCCGCTTCAGCTACAAGGGCCAGACCGTCTTCCACTACATGGGCTGCTCGACCTTCTCGAACTTCACCGTCCTGCCCGAGATCGCGGTGGCCAGGATCCGCGAGGACGCGCCGTTCAAGACCAGCTGCTACATCGGTTGCGGCGTCACCACCGGCGTCGGCGCGGTGACCAACACCGCCAAAGTGCAGGTCGGCGAGAACGTCGTGGTCTTCGGCCTCGGCGGTATCGGCCTCAACGTCATCCAAGGCGCGCGGCTGGCGGGTGCCAGCAAGATCATCGGCGTCGACATCAATCCCGACCGCGAGGAATGGGGCCG
>CAYRLC010000121.1:0-7011 GCA_964424995.1 uncultured Croceicoccus sp. | reverse complement strand
CGCTTCCGCGTGCCGGTCCTCATCCTCTCGGGCATTTCGGAGATGGACTCGAAGGTCCGCTCGTTCGGCTTCGGCGCCGACGACTACGTGACGAAGCCCTTCCACCGCGAGGAACTGGTCGCCCGCATCCACGCCGTGGTGCGCCGCTCCAAGGGTCATTCGCAATCGGTCATCCGCACCGGGAAGCTGTCGGTCAACCTCGATACCAAGACGGTCGAGGTCGACGGGGCCCGCGTGCACCTGACCGGCAAGGAATACGCGATGCTGGAGCTGCTCTCGCTGCGCAAGGGCACGACGCTGACCAAGGAAATGTTCCTCAACCATCTCTACAACGGGATGGACGAGCCGGAACTGAAGATCATCGACGTCTTCATCTGCAAGCTGCGCAAGAAGCTGGCGACGGCCTGCGGCGGCGAAAACTACATCGAGACGGTCTGGGGGCGCGGCTACGTGCTGCGCGATCCGGGCGCGGAGATGCAGGCGGCCTGACCCGGCCCCGCATACGACAGCTTCCATGAAGGGGCGGGCGCGGCACGGCTGCTCCCGCCCCTTGATCGTTGGGGCTCGCGGGAATTCTCCCGGCTGCACAGCGGATGCAACCGCGCGCAACCCGGTTGCATGATCCTCCCGCGGCAATGCACCTTACCGTTGCACCCACGTTTATCCAGCATCCCTCGGGCCGGTTAGCGGGGGGTCGCCATGTTCCATGCCGTCGAACCCAGTGCTGTTGCCCAGATGCCGTGCGCGCCCTGCGATCGAGAACCCCATGCCGCCCGGCGCCGCCTGCTGATGGCTGCCCATCCCGAAATTCGCCGACTTGTCGGCTACAACCCGGCGACCGCCGGCTGGATCGGGGGCGTGGCCGCGTTGCAGATCGGGCTTGCGAAGCTCGTCGGCGCGCTGCCGTGGTGGGCCGGGGTCTTGCTGGCCTACGTGGTCGGCGCCCTGCCTGCGCTGGCGCTCTGGGTCCTCCTTCACGAGACGTCGCACGATCTCGTGCTGAGGCGAACACGTGCGAACAAGGTGCTGGGCATCGTCGCCGGCCTGCCGCTGGGCCTGCCGGTCGCCGTGCCGTTCCGCCCCTATCACCTGCTGCACCATCGGAATCAGGGCCATGCGACGCTCGACGGGGATATCGCCAGTGCGTGGGAGGTGCGTCTGGTCGGCACTTCGCCGCTGCGCAAGGCTGCGTGGTTGCTGGTGCTGCCCTTGCTGCAGATGCTGCGACCCTTGCGGATGCGCGGCATCACGCTGCTCGATCGCTGGGTCGTCGCAGGGATGGCTGCGCAGCTGGCGTTCGACGCCGCCATCGTCGCGGCTTTAGGGGCGCGCTCGCCTATCTGGTCCTTGCCAACCTCTTCGCGCTGGGTCTGCATCCGCTGGGTGGGCGATGGATCCAGGAACATCACATGGTCTTTCCCGGGCAGGAGACCGCCTCGTGTTATGGCTGGATCAACAGGCTGGTCTTCAACGCGGGATACCATGTCGAACATCACGACATGCCCCGCGTGCCGTGGAACCGCTTGCCCGCCTTGCGCGCTTTGGCACCGGAGATGTTCGATACCCTGCCATCCCACCGTTCGTGGACCATGGTGCTGATCCGGTTTCTGTGCGATCCGGCGCTGGGTCCGGGCAGCCGCGCGGTGCGCTGACATGGAGGATGGCTTGTCGCAGAAGAACGGTCGACTGCTGACGCGGGCAAGCTACGCGGCGAAAGGCTTTGCCACCGCATGGCGGAGCGAGCGCGCCTTTCGCGACCAGTCCATCGCCAGTCTCGTCGTTCTCGTCGTGACCGCGCTGGTCGGCCCCGGTGCCGTGT
This sequence comes from uncultured Croceicoccus sp., assembly GCA_964424995.1. Classification (GTDB taxonomy): domain Bacteria; phylum Pseudomonadota; class Alphaproteobacteria; order Sphingomonadales; family Sphingomonadaceae; genus Croceicoccus. Next base: position 5,192 of record CAYRLC010000121.1, on the reverse strand, counting down.
GGTGGGCGGTGTTGATCATGGCGATCTGCGGTTCGCTGGCGCTGGAACTGTTGAACGCCGGGCTCGAATCGGTGTGCGACCGGCTGCACCCCGAAATGCATCCGATGATCGGCGCGGCCAAGGACCTCGCCTCTGCCGCAGTCTTCACGAAGAACCTCGCGCTCATCGTGGTGGTCGCGCTGATGCTGGCGACCAACCTCGGCTGAGGCGTCAGGCGGTGTAGATATTGACGTTGAGCGAGCGGCGCGGACGGGGGCTGTCGATCGGCGGCAATCCGTGCCACGAAATGCCGGACTTCACGAAACCGACCAGCTTGTTGGGTGTGAACCGGCTTTTGTAGAAAAGGCGATGATCGGCGAAGAACGTGTCGATGTCGGCCATGTCCATCAATCCGCTGGCCCATCCGTCGCGGGTCTTTTCCGGTGTGGCCGCGCCATAGAATTCGGTGCCCAATTCGTACTGCCCCTCGTCCTCGGGGAAGTAGAGCATGAGCGAAAGCAACTTGTTCGGCGCATCGCAATGCGGCGTGATCGAGGTGCCCGGTTCCATGACCGAGAATTCGAACCCCAGCCGCACTGCGGTGTGGTCCCGCCCGAACGCCGCGATCCGGCCCAGCAGCCGCGCCGGTCGCGACGTGCCGGGTGCAAACTTCCACTTCGCCCCGCGCAGCGCGGCCAGCCGATCGAGCGTCACCGGGTCGCGGAACATGTCGTAGAGCCGCTGCCACGCGGGCCGCGCGCGCAGCGCGGGCGCAAAGGCGGCGTGCCGGTCATTCAGGTATTCCTTGGCACCATACTCGGCCTCGTACCGAACGAAGGTCGCATCGTCCTTGGTCGGGAAGGTGGCTTCCAGCTCGGCGATGAAGGAGGGATCGAGAAAATCCTCGATCTCGAACAATTCGAAAGGCTGGTCGATATAGTGGTCGGACTGATCGACGCGTTCGGGCAGGCGCATGACATCGGTCCTGAAGTTGGGCGGCGCGGGGCTGCCCCATGGATATTGTCGGAAATCACCCGCCGCATAACAACAGGTTAGGTCTGTCGCAATCCCATTCGGGCGGGCGAGGTCCGCCGCGCCCGCAGTCGGACGCGCTTGACGATGTCGCGCGAACGCGCCAACGGCTGCCGCCAATGACGGCACACAAGGAAGGCGACCCGACCACGCTCAACCGGCTCTACGGCCGCGCCAAGGGCAAGGCCCTGCGCGCCGGGCAGCAGGACCTGGTCGACAACCTCTTGCCGCAGATCGCGGTGCCCGCCGAAGGTCCGGTCACGGCCGAGCGCCTGTTCGGCGGCCCGCGCCCGCTCCATTTCGAGATCGGTTTCGGCGGCGGCGAGCACATGGCCTACCGCGCCGACATGCTGCCTGACCATGGCTTCATCGGTGCCGAACCTTTCGTCAACGGCGTGGCGCAGGCCCTGGTCCACGTGAAGGAAGGCGGCCTTGCCAACGTGCGAATCCAGCACGGCGACGCGCTGGAAGTGGTGGCCCGCGTGCCCGACGGCGCGCTCTCGTTCGCCTATCTGCTCCACCCCGATCCCTGGCCCAAGGCGCGCCATGCCAAGCGGCGGATGATGAACGACGGTCCGGTCGAGATGATCGCCGCCAAGCTGAAACCGGGCGGCGAGTTCCGCTTCGGCACCGACCACCCCGTCTATGTCGAACACGCGCTGATGATCATGCAGCGGCATGGCGACAAGTTCGAGTGGCTGTGCAGCGGCCCGAACGATTTCCTCACCCGTCCCGGCGGCTGGCCCGAGACCCGCTACGAGGCGAAGGCCCGGCGCCTGGGGCATGAGGTCTGGTACTTCCGCTATCGCCGGAGGTGAGGTCGCCGCCACCGACTTGTTCATCGGCTGGAAAGAAAGGCTTTCCACCCCCGATGCAAATCTGCTTGGCTGACAGGGCGTAAGGCGCATTAATCCCCGCGCGCTCGACCTTGCGGAGAATCGGACATGGACCTCGCCTCGATCCAGGCGCTGCTGCCCTACGTTGGGGTCGGTTTCGCCGCGCAGCTGGTCGACGGCGCATTGGGCATGGCGTTCGGGGTGATCTGCAATTCGTTGCTGGTCGGGGTCATCGGCCTGCCGCCCGCCGCCGCTTCGGCGCGGGTGCACATCGTCGAATGCTTCACCACGGCGACTTCCGGCGTCAGTCACCTTCTCCATCGCAACATCGACAAGGCGCTGTTCTTCAAGCTGCTGGTGCCCGGTGTCATCGGCGGGGTGACGGGCGCCTACCTGCTCACCAACATCGATGCCTCGGTCGTGAAGCCCTACGTCCTTGGCTACCTCGCCCTGATCGGCCTCTATCTGCTGGCGCGCGGCATCTTCTGGCCGCCCAAGCCGCGCGAGGCGAAGCATGTCGCGCCGCTCGGCCTTGTCGGCGGGTTCCTCGATGCGGCGGGCGGCGGCGGCTGGGGGCCGGTCGTCACCTCGAACCTGCTGGTGCAGGGGGTCGAACCGCGCAAGGTCATCGGCACGGTCAATTCGGTCGAATTCTTCCTGACCATCGCGGTCTCTGCAATGTTCATCGCGCACCTGGGCATCGCCGACCTTGCCGGGCCGACATTGGGCCTCATCATCGGCGGGGTCGCGGCAGCGCCGCTCGGCGCCTATGCGGCCAAGCGCATCCCGTTGAAGCCGATGCTGATCTTCGTCGGCGTGGTGCTGACGGCCACCAGCATGTTCGGCATCTACAGCGCGATCTACAAGTAAGGCGCGATCAGGCGATGATGTCGGGGATCAGCGCATCCTCGAGCAGGGCGATCTGATCCTTCAGCAGCAGCTTGCGCTTCTTCAGCCGGGCGACCTGCAACTGAGCCGAGGCATTTTCGGCCAGCGCGGCGATGGCCGCGTCGAGATCGCGATGCTCGACGCGCAGAATCTCCAGCCGCTTGCGCATCTCGTCCTCGGTCATGCGCGCAATGCCCTTCCGCTTCCGGCCAAAACCGGTCCAGCCCCGATCCAACCCTGTTCACCTGCCCACCAGCAGCGAGCGGCGCGCGTCTTTCGCACGGCCCGACGCGCGTGGCAATCGCCTGATCGCCGCGGCCGATGGCGCATCCGCGACTGGTCGCCGCCGCGCCCCCGACCGTCGAAATTTTTATGCAACTTCGCTTCGCAATCGGCGCGAACCGTGTTTCAATCACCATATCGACGCGAAGACGACCAACGAGTCGCGACGCGCCGGTCGGGGCCGCCCCATGGCAAGGGGGCGGTCATTTGCGGGTCGCATGCAAGGTTCGGGGAATTCGTAACACCAACGCAGGAGATTGCCATGGAATCGACGCACATCACCGCTCTTCACACCAAGCATGCCGGCCTCGACCGTCAGCTTCGCGACGAGCAGGCGCGACCGGCGCCGGATAGTGCGAAAATTCAGTGGCTCAAGCGCGCCAAGCTCAGGATCAAGGAAGAGCTCGCGTTCCACTGACATCCCTTAACGATTGATGCGACGCCCCCTGCCACCCGGCCGGGGGCGTTTTGCGTTTTCAGGGGCGATGCAGGGCCAGCGCCGGGCGAGGTGATGGCCGCATCATCCCCGCGATTTCCCGCCAGCCGCATTCCCCCTTTCGCGTTTCGCGCGCGGTGTGCTTTATTGGCGCTCACATGCACTCCGCCGTAACCTCCGCCCGCTCGATCCTCACCAACCTGCACGAGGTGATGGCCTCGCGCCTCAGCGCGCAGGCCAAGCTGAACCAGGTCGTCGACGTGATCGGCGAAAATCTCGATAGCGAGGTGTGCTCGATCTACCTGCTGCGCGCAGGTATGCTCGAACTCTTCGCGACCCGCGGCCTCGAACAGAGCGCGGTCCACGTCACCCGGCTCGCCGTGGGTGAAGGCCTCGTCGGCACGATCGCCGCCAATGTCGAGACGCTGAACCTCGCCGAGGCGGCGGCGCATCCGGACTTTCTCTATCGTCCCGAAACGGGTGAAGAGAAGTTCCACTCCTTCGCGGGCGTACCCATCGTCCGCCGCGAACGCGCGGTGGGCGCGCTGATCGTCCAGCATGCCGATCCGCGCCGCTACGAAGAGGTGGAGATCGAGGCGCTGCAGACCGTGGCGATGGTGCTGGCCGAGCTGATCAGCAACGCCGGCCTCATCGACGATCACGATGCCCTGTCGGCCAGCCCGCAGATGATCGAGCCGCAGCAGCTCACCGGCCTGCCGCTGGTCAAGGGGCTGGCTGCCGGGCACGCGGTGTTCCACCAGCCGCGCATCAATATCGAACACGTCATGGCCGACGATACCGAGGCCGAGATCCAGCGTGTCTATCTCGCCTTCGACAAGATGCGCGACCAGATCGACAAGATGGCGAGCCAGGCCGAATTCGGCGTGGGCGGAGAGCACGAGGCGGTGCTCGAGACCTACAAGATGTTCGCCTACGACGAGGGATGGTCGCGCCGGATCAGGGAGGCGATCGACAGCGGCCTGACCGCCGAAGCGGCGATCGAACGCGTCCAGCAGCGCACCCGGATGCGGATGCGCCAGATCGACGATCCGCTGCTCGCCGAACGCATGCACGATCTGGAGGACCTGTCGAACCGCCTGCTGCGGATCGTGTCGGGCCAGGTCGGCACCGCGGCCACGATGGGCCTGCGCGGCGATGCGATCCTGATCGCCCGCAACCTCGGCCCTGCCGAATTGCTCGAATACGACCGGCGGCGGTTGAAGGGCGTGATCCTCGAGGAAGGTTCGCTGACCGCGCATGTCGTCATCGTCGCGCGCGCCATGGGCGTGCCGGTGCTGGGCCGTGTGCGCGACGTGCGGCGCAATATTTCCGAAGGGGATGTCCTGTTGATGGACGTCGCCGAAAACCGCCTGATCATTCGTCCTTCCCCCGATATGGAGGAGGCGTTCGAAAATCGCTTGCAACTGACGGTCAAGCGCAAGGCCGAATTCTCCGCGAGGCGTGACCTGCCCGCCGAAACGCTCGATGGTGAGCGGATCGAGGTGATGGTCAATGCCGGGTTGCGTGACGATATTGCCGCGCTCGATGCGACCGGCGCTGCTGGTATCGGTCTGTTCCGTACCGAGTTCCAGTTCCTCGTGTCCGCCACCATGCCGCAGCGCGAGCGCCAGCAGCGCCTGTACAAGGATGTGCTCGACATGGCGGGGGAGCGGCCTGTCATCTTCCGCACCGTCGATATTGGTGGCGACAAGGCGCTGAGTTATTTTCCCATTGTTGAG
>CAYRLC010000120.1:4198-7174 GCA_964424995.1 uncultured Croceicoccus sp. | reverse complement strand
AACTCGCCGCGATACTTCGCGCCCGCGATCAGCGAGCCGATGTCGAGCGCCATCAGGCGGCGATCCTTGAGGCTGTCGGGCACGTCGCCATTGGCGATGCGCAGCGCCAGACCCTCGGCGATGGCGGTCTTGCCCACGCCGGGATCACCGATCAGGACCGGGTTGTTCTTCGTACGGCGCGCGAGGATCTGGATGGTGCGGCGGATTTCCTCGTCGCGGCCGATCACCGGGTCCAGCTTGCCGTCGCGCGCCGCCTGCGTCAGGTCGCGCGCGAACTTCTTCATCGCCTCATAGGTTTCCTCCGACGATGCGGAGTCCGCCTTGCGGCCGCCGCGCAGTTCGGTGATCGCGGTTTCCAGCCCCTGCGGGGTGACGTTCGCCGTCTTCAGCGCCTGCCCGGCGGTCGTGGTCGTCGCCAGTGCCAGCGCCAGCAGCATGCGCTCCACGGTGACATAACTGTCGCCGGATTTCGCCGCAGCCTGCTCGGCCTGATCCAGAACGCGCACCGCGTCGTTATCGAGGCCCGGCGTCTGCTGCGCACCGCTACCCGAGACCGCCGCCACCTTGGCCAGCGCCTTGTCGACCTCCGCGTGCGCGATCGCGGCGTTGCCTCCCGCGCGCGAGATGAGGCCCGAGGCCATGCCCTCGCCGTCTTCGAGCAGCGCCTTCAGGATATGATCCGGGCTGATTCGCTGGTGATTCATGCGAATGGCGACAGTCTGGGCCGCCTGCAGAAAACCCTTGGCCCGGTCGGTAAACTTTTCGAGATTCATGGGATGATTCCTCCTGACCCGAGCAATATAGTGTTGCATATTTGCATCACAATAGCGCGGCCGCAATTTTGGGAAACCAACGTCGCTGCCGTTCGCTCAAGCGAAGATGGTAAGCGCGGCTGCTTTTGCTAGAACCCCTCATATGTTCGAACTGACCGATGTCGCAGTCGCCTTCGGCCGGGTCGAAGCGCTGGCGCCCACCAGCCTTGCCATCGCTGCTGGCGAGACCGTGGTGCTGCTTGGCCCGTCGGGGTCGGGCAAGTCGACTTTGCTGCGCACGCTGATCGGGCTGGCCCCGTTTTCCGGCGAACTGCGCTTCGAAGGTGTGCCCGTGGAAGACTGGCGCGTAGTGCGGCCGCGCATGGGCTACGTCATCCAGGACGGCGGCCTGTTTCCCCACCTGACCGCGCGCGCGAATGTATCGCTGATGGCGCGCGAACTGGGCTGGAGCGACAAACGCATCGCCGCGCGGATCGATGAACTGGCCGTGCTGGTCGGCCTCGTGCCCGAACAGCTCGACCGCTATCCAGCCGCGCTGTCGGGCGGGCAGCGCCAACGGGTGGCGATGATGCGCGCGCTGATGCTCGATCCGGCGGTGCTGCTGCTCGACGAGCCACTGTCGGCGCTCGATCCGGTGACGCGGCTGCGGCTGGCGGGCGAACTGCGCGACATCTTCGCGCGATTGGGCAAGACGGTGGTGATGGTCACGCATTCGTTGCGCGAGGCCCGGTTTTTCGGGGGCCGGGTGTTCCTGATGCGCTCCGGCAAAATCGCCCAGCAAGGCACCATCGCCGATCTCGATGCGCACCCCGCCGATACCTTCGTATCCGAATTCCTGGCTGCGGAAGCCGCGCTGTGAGGTGGCTGGCCGCGATCCTCGTCCTGCTGCTGCTCGGCCCCACGGCGCAGGCCGAGACGGTGGGATCGAAGAAGTTCACCGAAGGCGTCATTCTGGGCGAAATAGCCCGCATCGCCATCGCCAAGTCCGGCGTGCCAGCCGATCACCGCCGCGAACTGGGCGGCAGCCGCATCGTGTTCGACGCGGTGAAGGCGGGCGAGGTCGACGTCTATCCCGAATACACCGGCACGCTGCGTTTCGAGATTCTGGCGTCAGAACGCCTGCCCGATGATGCCGCCATCGGCGCCGCGCTGGCGCGGCAAGGCCTCGCCCTGTCCCGACCGCTGGGGTTCAGCAACGGCTATGCGCTGGCAATGCGCGCCGATGTGGCGAAGCGCGAGGGCATCCGCTCCATCTCCGACCTTGCCCGGCATCGCGGCCTGACCATCGCGGTATCGAACGAATTCGTCGACCGCGCCGATGGCTGGCGAGCGCTGGCCGCCGCTTATGGCCTGGGCACAATCCCGGTGCGCGGGATCGATCACGACCTCGCCTACCGCGCGCTGTCTGCCGGACAGATCGACGTCACCGACGTCTACACCACCGACGCCGAGATCGCCGCTTATGGCCTCGTCGTGCTGACCGACGACCGCCAGTTCTTCCCACGTTATGACGCCGTGTTCGTCTATCGTGACGACCTCGATCCGCGCGCCGTCGCCGCGCTGAACCGGCTGGCCGGCACCATCGACGAGGCCCGGATGCAGCAACTCAACCGCATGGTGCGGCTGGACGGCGCGACCGAGACTGCCGCTGCGCAAGCCGCTCTGGGCAACGCGGCTCCCGCAACGCAAACGCAGTCGGACGGGCGCTGGCAGCGCATCGCGCGCAGCACTGCCGAGCATTTGCAACTGGTCCTGATCGCGCTTGGTGCGGCCTTGCTCGTCGCGGTCCCGCTCGGCATCCTTGCCGCCAGACGCCCCCGCATCGGCGCCTTCGTGCTGCCGCTGACCGGGCTGTTGCAGACGATCCCCAGCCTCGCGCTGTTCGTGATGCTGATCCCGCTGCTCGGCATCGGCGCGGCACCGACCGTGGCCGCGCTGTTTCTCTATTCGCTGCTGCCGATCGTGCGCAACACCCACGCCGGACTCGCCGGCATCGCGCCTTCGCTGATCGATAGCGCCGAGGCGCTGGGCCTGTCGCGGTTCGCCCGGCTCCGCCGGATCGAATTGCCGCTAGCCTTGCCGACGATCATTGCAGGCGTGCGGACCGCCGCCGTGATCGCCGTGGGGCTGGCGACGCTGGGCGCGATCATCGGCGCGGGCGGCTATGGCCAGCCGATCCTCACGGGTATCCGCCTGGGCAATA
>CAYRLC010000120.1:536-4098 GCA_964424995.1 uncultured Croceicoccus sp. | reverse complement strand
ATCGGCGCGGGCGGCTATGGCCAGCCGATCCTCACGGGTATCCGCCTGGGCAATACCGGCCTGATCCTGGAAGGCGCGATTCCCGCCGCCCTGATGGCGCTGACAATTGAGGGACTGTTCCACCTTGCCGAACGCGCGCTGACGCCGCGCGGCCTCACCCACTCGGCGCGCCGTTGACGTCAATTCTTCATGGCGGACGGCTTTGCGGAAGGGTCGAGCCCCTGCTAGGACGGCACATTAACCATCAATCAGGGTCTAACATGCGCCGCCCCTTTTCCCGCTTCTCCCGTTCAGCGCCGCTTGTTGGTCCTTTGGCTCTGGCGCTTGCTCTGTCCGCCTGCGCCGCGCAGCCATCCGCACCGGTGGCTTCCGCTCCCCCGCCCGCTGTCACCAGCGAAGGCGTCACGCCAGCGCAACTGGTCGGCGCGGTGGACATCCCGTACGACAAATTCGTCCTGCCCAATGGCCTGACCACGATCGTCCACACCGATCGCAAGACGCCTATTGTCGGCGTGACGCTGTACTACCGTGTCGGCTCGAAGCATGAACCGCGCGGGCGCACCGGCTTTGCGCACCTTTACGAACACCTGTTCTTCGGCGGTTCGGCCAACGTGCCCAATTTCGATATCCCGCTGGAGACCGCCGGCTCCACCTCGACCAACGGGTCGACCTGGTACGATCGCACCAACTACGTCGAGACAGTGCCCACCGGCGCGCTTGAACTGGCGCTGTTCATGGAAAGCGACCGCATGGGCTTCCTGTTGCCTGCGGTAACGCAGGACAAGCTCGACAAGCAACGGGGCGTCGTCCAGAACGAGAAACGCCAGAACGACAACCAGCCTTATGGCTTGAGCGGATACGTCGTGGCCGACGAACTGCTGCCCGTTGGCCATCCCTATCGCCACGCGACCATCGGATCGATGGCCGACCTTGACGCTGCGACGCTGACCGATGTGCGCAAATGGTTCACCGACCATTATGGCCCCAACAACGTGGTCATGGTCCTGTCCGGCGATATCGATGCCGCTACCGCTCGCCCGCTGGTCGAAAAGTGGTTCGGCGCAATTCCCAGAGGCCCCGATGTCGCCAAGGTCGAAGCGGCACCCGTAACGCTGGCCGCGCCGAAAAAGCGCGAGATCGTCGATCAGGTGCCGCTGGTTCAGGTCACCCGCAACTGGAGCGCGCCGGGCCTCAACGATGCCGATGCTCCCGCGCTGCAGATTGGCATGCACATCCTTGGCGGCCTAGCCAGTTCGCGGCTCGACAATGCGCTGGTGCGCGGCCAGCAGGTTGCCGTGTCGGTTACCGCAAGCGCGCAGACGTTCGAGCAACTGGGCTTCCTCGAGGCCTCGATGGACGTGAAACCCGGCGTGGATCGCGCCGTCGCCGAAGCCGCGCTGGACACGGTCATCGCCGATTACCTGCGCGACGGCCCCACGCAGGACGAAGTGCGCCGCGCGGTGATGAGCGTCATTTCGGGCGAGATCGCCGGGCTCGAGCGCGTCGGCGGTTTCTATGGCAAGGGCGCGACTCTGGCGGAGGGCGAGCTCTATTCGGGCGATCCCGCCCACTACAAGCGCAACCTTGCCGCCATGGCCGAGCTGACGCCCGATCAAGTGCGAACCGCCATGCAGCGCTGGCTCTCGCGCCCGGTGCTGGCGGTCAACACCATTCCGGGCGAACGCACCGAGGACGGCGCAAAGATGGGCGGCTGGGGCGACGAGACCGACGCGGATACGCCCAAGGCCGATGCACGCGCCAAAGTAGCGAAGCTCGCCCCCGGTCCCGAGCGCACGGCACCGCCGGTTGCACCGGTATCCGCGCTTGAATTTCCCGCCATCGAGCGAGCGAAGCTGTCCAACGGCATCCCCGTAGCGTTCGCACGGCGCATCGCCGTGCCCCGGCTCGTGGTCGCGATGGACTTCGACGCGGGTTTCGCCGCCGACGTACTCAACACGCCCGGCACCCAAGCCTTGATGCTGGATACACTGGACGAAGGCACGCAAACGCTCAACGCCACTCAGATCGCGGAAGCGCAGGAACGCCTCGGCGCGTCGATCTCGACCGGCGGCAGTCTCGATACCAGCAGCGTCGTGCTGTCCGCGCTGACCGCCAATCTGGCGCCCTCGCTCGACCTGATGGCCGATGTGGTGCGGCATCCCGCTTTCCGCGAAGAGGATGTGGCGCGGGTGCGCGATCAGACGCTGGCAGATCTGGCGCAGGCGCAGGCGACGCCATCCTCGCTGGCGAGACGCACGATCGAGCCGATTCTCTACGGCACGCATCCTTATGGCCAACCGTCGGATGGGCTTGGCAACACCGCCTCGGTGGAGACGCTGACCCCGGCGGCGATGCGCGCGGCGCACGATCAATGGCTGCGCCCCGATGTCGCCCGGATCACCGTGGTGGGCGATACGACGATGGCGGAGCTGCTGCCCTTGCTGGAGAAGGCATTCGGCGGCTGGCAGGCGCCGGCAACGGCCAAGCCGGTGAAGTCCGCCGATGCCGCGATTCCCGCTGCCGCGCCCCGGATCGTTCTGATCGACCGGCCCAATTCGCCGCAGTCGGTGATCCTGGCGGGCAAGGTGCTGCCGCTGGCGGGAACCACGCCCGACACCGAATCGCTCTCGCTCGCCAACGAAGTGCTGGGCGACGGCTTCCTGTCGCGGCTCAACCTGGATCTGCGCGAGGACAAGAGCTGGACCTATGGAGCCTCCAGCGGGATAACCCGCCCCATCGGTCCGCGCGCATTCGTGGTCTCGGCCCCCGTGCAGGCAGACCGCACCGGCGATTCCATCAAGGCGATCCTTGCCAACATGAAGGCGTTCCCGGCCAAGGCACCGGTCACCGCCGCCGAGCTTGAGCGCGTGACCGAAGGCAACATCCGCGGCCTGCCCAACCAGTTTGAAACCAATGCCGACGTCGCCGGCGCGATCCGCATCAACGACCGGCTGGGTCGCCCCGATAATTACTACCAGACCATCCCTGCGCTATACCGCGCCATCGGCAAGGCCCAGCTTGAAGCCGCCGCCCGGCAATACCTGCAACCCCAAGGGCTGACGTTCGTTGTCGTCGGGGATCGCAGGCAGGTCGAACCGCAGTTGCGCGGTCTCGGGATGCCGATAGAAGTACGCAAGATCGCGGAATAGAATCCGCCGCCAAACAAGGAGAGAGCCATGTCGGTAGCCGGAACCTACGATTGCATCACCAAGACCCCGATGGGCGACCAGAATGGCGTTTTCACCGTCGTCCCCGGCGATGGTGACAGCTTTTCAGGCAATATTGCGGGCGATCTGGGGACCATGGAAGTGCAGGACGGCACGATCTCGGGCAACACGCTTGCGTGGAAAATGAAGATGACCGTGCCGATGCCGATCGAGCTGGAATGCACCGCCACCGTGGACGGCGATCAGATCGCCGGTGACGTCAAGGCAGGCAGTTTCGGCACGATGAAACTGACCGGCACGCGCCGCTAACCAAACTCGTCATTGCGAGCGGCAAAGCCGCGCGGCAATCTAGGGCGGTTCATGCGACTCTGGATTGCTTCGCTACGCTCGCAATG
>CAYRLC010000120.1:0-526 GCA_964424995.1 uncultured Croceicoccus sp. | reverse complement strand
GTTCGCCCCGAGCGTAGTCGAGGGGCTGGCCCCGGCGCAGTAGAAGATCGCGGCGTCGTATCGGCAGCATGCCTCGACTTCGCTCGGCACGAACGGATTGGGCTGGTTCGGGCTGGCGGATACGCCGCCGCCCGAACCGAACGCTCAGCCCAGCTTCTGCTTCAGGATTTCGTTGACCACCTGCGGGTTCGACTTGCCCTGCATCGCCTTCATCGTCTGGCCGACGAAGAACCCGAACAGCGCTTCCTTGCCGCCCTTGTACTGCTCGACCTTGTCGGCGTTGTTGGCGAGGATCGTGTCGATCACGGCTTCGATCGCGCCGGTATCGGATTCCTGCTTGAGGCCTTCCCGCTCGACGATGACGCCGGCGGAGTCGCCGCTTTCCAGCATCTTTTCCAGCACCTGCTTGGCGATCGAGCCGGATATCGTGCCATTGCCGATCAGCGCCAGCAATTCACCGCCCTTTGAAGGGGTTACCGGCGACTTCTCCAGATCGATGCCCAGTTTGTTGAGCGCGCCGAACAGT
>CAYRLC010000119.1:0-7214 GCA_964424995.1 uncultured Croceicoccus sp. | reverse complement strand
CTCGGCGGTGCCGGCGAAGTCGCGGATCGGGAAGACCGAACGCAGGGTCTTTTCGAGGCCCGACACATACCCGGTCGACGGATCGGAACGCAGGAACTGTTCGTAGCTCTCGCGCTGCACCTCGATCAGGTTCGGCATCTCGACGACTTCGTGGATGTCGCCGAAGATCTTGCGGATGCGCTTCTTCGCGGTCGGGCGGATCGCCGTCTCGTTGGGCTGGGTGGCCATGAGAGTGTGGAGCCTCTGCTTCGTGTTGTGCCGATTCGCCCGAGTCGATTCCGTTCGACCCGCCGCCCCGGCAAGGGATTTCGTCGCACGCGTGCGATGGTGCAGAAACGACAAAAGGCCGCGGGACAAACGGGAATCCGCCCCTTTCGAGGTGTCCCGGCCCACAGCCGTCGCGTCGTTCTGCTAGATCCTGGGGCTTCCTTCCGTAGCCGACCCCCGCGCCAGGGTCGCCTTGCTCGAAGCCTTCGAACGGGGCCGCATATAGGGTCAGCGCCCCTGCCTGTCAAAGGCGCGGGGAGTGCGACGACGGTGCGTGCGACACGTTTTTCCGCTTATCGATGAGTATATTATCGTTTTTCGATATTTATCGATTGACGATAAGGGCTGGTGGAATTATTGAATATCGATATAGACCATATCGGAGAACATCAAATGTCCGACATCCTGTCCCGTTCCGCCGCCGCTTCGCTGGCCGCCCTCGTCGCCGTCGCGCTCTGGGCACCGTCCATCGCACCGGCTTCCTCGCCCGGGCTGGCCCAGGCCTCCGCGATCGCCGCGCCGGTGCTGGCCTGATCATACCTGAAAGCAAAGGGGACCCTGTCATGAGCCGCTTTCGTCACGACCCGCTGCTCGCCATCGCGCGCTTCATCCTGTCCTTCGGCCTCGTCATCGTCAGCATCGGCGGCGCGGCTATCGTCGTCGCCCTGCCGCTGCTGCTGATCTTCCGCAGCGCGGTGATCGGCGAACTCGCGTCCGAAGGCGCGCCGCCGGAAGCCTTCTGGGGCATCATGGGCCTGCTGGTGCTGGTCGGCGCGATGCTGGTGCTGGTCTTCTTCTTCCTGCGTCACTTGCGCCGGATCGTCGACACGGTGGCCGGGGGCGATCCTTTCGTGCCCGAAAACGCCGACCGGCTGCAGGCCATGGCGTGGCTGTCGCTGGCGGCCTGGGGCCTCAACATCCCGCTGCAGATCTTGGGCGACTGGGTCGAATCGGTGACCGAAGGCGGCTCGATCCAGATCGGCGTGGGCGACGACGGCACCAGCCTCGTGCTCGTCCTCACGCTCTTCATCCTTGCCCGCGTGTTCCGCAAGGGATCCGACATGCGCGCCGACCTCGAAGGGACCGTGTGATGCCCGCCGAAACCGAAGGGAGAATTGCCGTGAAGCTGGACGACCTGCTCTACGAGCGCCGCATGACGCTGACCGAACTGGCCGAACGCGTCGACATCACCCTTGCCAACCTGTCGATCCTGAAGACCGGCAAGGCCAAGGCGATCCGCTTCTCGACGCTGGAGGCGATCTGCAAGGTGTTGGATTGCCAGCCGGGCGACATCCTCGCCTATGAGGTACGGGAAGCCGAGTGAGGCGGGCGACGCCGTTTCCCGGCACGACCCTTGACTCTCCCGCCCAACCGTATAGAGGCCCGCCGCGATGCCGGTGGGCCTTTTCGGTTTGCCGGGATCATCCGTCCGAGACAGTTGGTGACCGGAATATGCCGGTCTTAATCTCCAGCCTAGACGGGGAAACGAGATTTACCGGCGGCCCCACGCGGTCCGCCGTATCGCGCCATCTGGTGCTCCTCCTTCCCTATCGAACGGACTCGCCCGTGTGTCGGAGCCTTCGCGGCCCTGCGCGCGGACACAATGAGCCGGTCGTCTCGCCCCCGGGCGGGCGGCCAAACGTGAAGGAGCAAACATGGATCGTTCGCAGAAAGCCGAATCGGTCGCAGAGCTCAACGCGGTCTTCAACGAGGCGGGCGTGGTGGTCGTCACCCGCAACCTCGGCCTCACGGTCGCCCAGTCGACCCTGCTGCGCTCGAAGATGCGTGAAGCCGGTGCGTCCTACAAGGTTGCGAAGAACCGTCTTGCCAAGCTGGCGATCGCCGACACCGACTACACCGGTATCGACGATTTCCTGACCGGCCCCACCGCGCTGGCGACTTCGGTCGACCCGGTTGCGGCGGCCAAGGTCGTCATCGATTTCGCCAAGACCAATCCCAAGCTGGAAGTCGTTGGCGGTTCGATGGGATCGCAGGTCCTCGATGCCGAAGGTGTGAAGGCTCTCGCCTCGATGCCGTCGCTCGACGAACTGCGCGCCAAGCTGATCGGCCTCGTCAATGCCCCGGCGACCAAGATCGCCCAGCTGTCGACGGCGCCTGCCGCAAAGCTTGCCCGTGTCTTTGGCGCATACGCCGCCAAGGATGCTGCATAAGACGTTTCAAGCGATTTTCCGGCGGACTGGGCCAGACGGCCGCGCCGGGCATGAACTTAGGAGTGAATACAAATGGCTGATATCCAGAAGATCGTCGAAGAACTGTCGTCGCTGACCGTTCTCGAAGCCGCCGACCTTGCCAAGGCTCTCGAAGAGGCTTGGGGCGTTTCGGCTGCCGCCGCTGTTGCGGTTGCTGCTCCCGCCGCTGGCGGCGACGCCGGTGCCGCGGTCGAAGAGAAGACCGAATTCGACGTGATCCTCACCGGCGACGGTGGCAAGAAGATCCAGGTCATCAAGGAAGTCCGCGCCATCACCGGCCTGGGCCTCGCTGAAGCCAAGGCCCTCGTCGAAGGCGCGCCCAAGGCCGTCAAGGAAGGCATCAACAAGGCTGAAGCCGAAGAGATCAAGAAGAAGATCGAGGAAGCCGGCGGCACCGTCGAACTCAAGTAATCGGCAGGCCCTCGGGCCGACGCATTACGCTCGATCTTTCCTTCGAGAGATCACCGGGAGGGCGGCTCGCATGGGCCGCCCTTTCCTTTTGCGCTTCGAATCAGCAGCAACCCGCCGTCGATCAGTGCGCTGTGCCCGACTGCTCGATCCGCAGCGGTTCCGCCGCCGCCGCGCGCGAAGTCGCGATGACGTGATCGACCCCGGCGATGGTCGCGGCGATCGTGCCCTGTTCGGTCACTTCGACGAAGCCCTTCGACTTCAGGTACCAGACGTGGAACTCGAAATGCTCGTCGCTGCAGCCGAGCATGTCCTGGACGTACCAGCCGATCACGCCCGCATCCGAGGCATGTTCGCGCCGCCGCTTGTAGAGATAGAGCAGGATCTTGGCATGCGCCTCGGCATCGCTGAGCGCGGCCTTTTCGTCGAGCGCGGTGTCGCCGTCGTTCGGCAAGTCGAACGCCTGCCCGCTTTGCGCTCCGGTGATGCCGTGCTGCCGGTCGTATTCGGCCCGGCGCTCAGGATCGCGCAGCGCGCGGTAAGCCTCGACGATCTCGGAGAACTTTTCCGGGTTGGCGGTGGCCGCATTGTCGGGATGATACATCTTGGCAAAGTAATGGTAGGCCAGCTCCAGAATACGAGCGTCGCAATCCGGGTTCACTTTCAGAACCGCGTAATAGTCGATCGTATTCTGCCCGCTATCCATCAATATCGCCCTCACGGCCCCTTCGCGACGGCCACACGATAGGCCGCGACAAGCGCCCCGTATATTAACAGATGCGTTTAAGCTTGGTAACCATCGCACGAATGGTTTTCGAGGGCTGTCACGCCTCGCGCCACGTTCCCGGTGCAAGGCCATCGAGCGTCCAGTCTCCCACCCGCCAGCGCACCAGCCGCAGCGTCGGCAGGCCGACCGCCGCCGTCATGCGCCGCACCTGCCGGTTGCGCCCTTCGGCGATGGTGAGGCTGAGCCAGCCGTCGGGCACGGTCTTGCGGAACCGCACCGGCGGGTCGCGCGGCCACAGGTCGGGCGGGTCGATCGCCTCGGCCCGGGCGGGCAGGGTCATGCCGTCCTTCAGCCGCACGCCCTGGCGCAGCGCGCCCAGAGCGGCATCGTCGATTACGCCTTCCACTTGCACGAGATAGGTCTTGGGAAGCTTGAACTTCGGATCGGAAATGCGCGCCTGCAGCCGCCCGTCGTCGGTCAGCAGCAGCAATCCTTCGCTGTCCCGGTCCAGCCGCCCGGCCGGATAGACGCCGGGCACAGCAACGAAATCCGACAGCGTCCGCCGTGCCGAACCTTCGGTCCCGCGATCGGTGAACTGGCTCAGCACGTCGAAAGGCTTGTTGAAGAGGATCAGGCGGCTCATCCGCGCCGCCCTAGCATCGCCCGACCTAGAGCGCGAGGTTCACCCGCACACCCATCATGTCGATCCCGGGGTTCTGGTTCGAATTGAACAGGCGCGCATGGCTGAGATGGGTCCAGCTCGCCTCCACCGAGACGCGGTCGGACAAGCGGGTGCCGATGGCGATTTCCGGCTCGAAGACCACGCGACTGCCAAGGTCGTAGCGGGTGCCGTCCGGCCCATAGCGCAGCTTTGGCCCGTCGTGCACGCCAATGCCGATGCCGGGGCGAACATAGACGGGGCCCTTGCCGATCTTCCACGACAGGCCCGCCGCTGCCCAGTTGGTATCGCCCTCCACGTTCACCGATCCGACGACATAGGGCGCAGGCTTGCCGATGAACGACAGCGCCTCGATCCGGTCGAACCGATAGCCGAGCGCGACGTCGTATCCGCCCTCCCCGGTTTCCAGCGTGAAGGGCGTGTCGACTGCGTGGACATAGGCCCCCGCGAACACCTCCCCCGCATGCGCAGGAGCAGCCAGCGTGCCGGCGGCAAGCGTGGCGAGAGCGACGGTGGAGAGGCGAAAAAACGGGGGGGATGAACGCATGAGACGGGAAATCCGATTCGGCGGCTGAGGTTCCGGTCGCCTCCTGACTGTTGCCCGCTTGCTCCAGCCTGAAGCGATTATGCGGTTGCAAATGAAACATGCCTTGGCCTTGTCACGCCGCGCGCCTAACCGGGCCGGCTTTATGCACGACACGCCTGCCCTTCCCACCCGCTCGCACCATGCCGAGCCCTCGCTTCGCGCAGAGTTTGCGGCGATGGCGCGCCTTGCCGTGCCGCTCGCCGCCGCGAACCTGCTGCAGATGGCGGTCTATGCGGTGGACGTGATCTTCATCGCGCGGCTGGGGACCGAGGAACTGGCGGCGAGCACACTGGCCACCTCCACCTATGGCCTGTCGCTGTGGATGATGCTGGGCCTGATCAGCGCGGTTGCTCCGATGGCGGCCACGGCGCTGGGGCGCGGGCGGCACGCGGTGCGCGAAGTGCGCCGCTCTTTCCGCATGGCACTGTGGATGTCGCTGTTCGCCGGGCTGGTGGTCATGGGCGTCTGCTATTCGGCGGAACAGCTGATGCTGCTCACCGGCCAGACGCCGCGCATCGCCGAACTGGCGGGGATCTATCTGTTCTGGCTGGCCCCGGCAGCGATTCCGGTGGTGGCCTCGAACGTGCTGCGCATTTTCGTGTCGACCATGAACCGGGCCATCGTCGCGACCTGGGTCACGGTGCTGGCGGTCTTCGTCAATGCCGCGCTCAACTGGCTGCTGATGTTCGGCCATTACGGCATGCCCGCCTGGGGGCTGAAGGGCGCGGCGATCGCCAGCGTCATCACCTCCTTCGTCGTGCTCGCGGCCTATGTCGCCATCATTCAGTCGGATCGGCGGATGCGGCGGCACTACCTGTTCGGGCGGCTGTGGCGGCCCGACTGGCAGCGGCTGCGCGAATTGTGGCGCGTCGGCCTGCCCATCGCGGCGATCACCGCGGCAGAGGGCGGGCTGTTTTCGAGCGCCGCCTACCTGATGGGCGCGATTGGCACGCTCGAACTCGCCAGTCATACGGTGGCGCTGGGCCTTGGTGCGCTGGCGTTCCAGGTGCCATTCGGCGTGGCGCAGGCGGCGACGATCCGCATCGGCCTGCACAACGGTGCCGGCGATCCCGAAGCGATCCGGCGGGCGGGCGTGGCGACGCTGATCCTCGCGGTGGCCTTCGCGGTCGTCTTCGCTTCGTTGATGCTGCTGCGGCCGCGCTGGCTGCTGTCGATCTACATCGATGTCGATGCGCCGGCGAATGCGCTGCTGGTGGCAACGGCGACCGGCTATCTCGTGGTCGGTGCGGCGTTCCAGCTGTTCGACGGGGCGCAGGCGGTGCTGGCGGGCCTGCTGCGCGGCCTGTCCGACACCCGCATGCCTTTCGTGCTGGCGGTGATCGGCTACTGGATCTTCGGCTTCGGCACCGCCTGGTGGCTCGGGTTCCACACCCCGATGGGGGGCTTGGGCGTCTGGATCGGGCTCGCGGTGGGGCTCGTCGTCACCTCGATCCTGCTGGCCTATCGCTGGCACAGGCGCGAGCGTCTCGGGCTTGTCATGCCCGCCGCGTAACGCCGGATTTGGCATCGCCGCATCGGTCGGCTTCGCCGAGGCACGGGTCGTCGCGAAAAAATTGATGAACGGCGCTTGACGCACAGATCGCTGCCAACCATATCCGCGCCGCTGGCACTCTCCATCCGGGAGTGCCAAAAGCATCGTAATCAATTATTGGAAGAGGTCATCATCATGGCATTCCGTCCGCTGCACGACCGCGTTCTGGTCCGTCGCATCGAAGCCGAGGAAAAGACCGCCGGCGGCATCATCATCCCCGACAGCGCCAAGGAAAAGCCGAGCGAGGGCGAGATCGTCGCCGTCGGTTCGGGCGCCCGCGCCGAAAACGGCTCGGTCACGCCGCTTGACGTCAAGGCGGGCGACCGCGTGCTGTTCGGCAAGTGGTCGGGCACCGAGGTCAAGGTCGAAGGCGAAGACCTGCTCATCATGAAGGAAAGCGACCTGCTCGGCGTCATCGCCTGAGCCTTCGTGATTTCCTGATTCCTGCGAATTCCCAAGAGGAGAAAAGACAATGGCTGCCAAGGACGTGAAGTTTTCGCGCGACGCACGCGAACGCATCCTGAAGGGTGTCGACACCCTCGCCAACGCCGTGAAGGTCACGCTGGGCCCCAAGGGCCGCAACGTCGTGATCGACAAGAGCTTCGGCGCACCGCGCATCACCAAGGACGGCGTCACCGTCGCCAAGGAAATCGAACTGAAGGACAAGTTCGAGAACATGGGCGCGCAGATGCTGCGCGAAGTCGCCAGCCGCGCCAACGACGCCGCCGGTGACGGCACCACCACCGCCACCGTGCTGGCCCAGGCCATCGTGCGCGAAGGCATGA
>CAYRLC010000118.1:0-7269 GCA_964424995.1 uncultured Croceicoccus sp. | reverse complement strand
GTCGAAGGGGCGAACAAGCGTCAGACCCGCAAGGGCCGCGATTTCGTCATGGCCGATTTCTCCGACCAGTCGGGCCAGTTCAGCGCATCCTGTTTCGAGGAAGGGCTGGTCGCCAGTTTCCAGGAATGGGCGCGCAGCGGCGAATGCGTGTTGCTGAATGTCGAGCTCGACCGCCCCAGCGCCGACGAACCGCCGCGCGTCACCGTGCGCGGCGCGCGCCCGATGGCGGCGGTGAAGGGCGCGGCGCGGATGGAACTGCGCCTCACCATCGACCGGGTCGATGCGCTGGGCGAACTGGCGCTGGCGCTGCCGCGCGCGGACGATGCGACGGGCGAGGTCATCGCGCGGCTGATCCTGGGCGCTGACGAACAGGGCAGGGGACGCGAGGCCACGATGCTGCTGGGCCGCGACTTTGCGCTGGATGGCGAGCTGGTGGACCGGATCGCGGGGATCGCCGGCGTCAGTGCAGCTGCCCTGTCGGCTAGATCGGCAAAGGCGCTGAGGCTGGTTGCCTGACCCAATTCGGTACTTATTCCGCAATTTGGCGCAATAATTGCATAATCTTTCGGCTTTGGCCGACCCATTAGTTGCGTTATGCTGCATATAAGCAGTCAGCAGGCATGATTTCGTCAGGGAGGGACGAAGCGGCCTCAGGGGCAGGGATTCGGGCGTTGAACATCCGTGGCAAAGACATGCGCGGCGACCTCAGCACGGGTGTTTCGCGCGCGAGCGTCACCTTGGGCTTCAGCCATCAAAGCCACCCTCCAATTCCCGGGAATGCTCCGGTGATGGCGGTTGGCGCGTGCGTCTGGCGACCGCGCTGGCCGATACGCTCAGCGGGGCGGGTGAGCGGCTCGGCGAATTCACTCCCAACGACCTGATCCTCAGCGGCGGCGACTGGATGCCCACGCTCGAGATCTCGACCGACAGCGATCTGTTCCGCGAAGGGATCGTGAAATTCTCCGTTCCCATGCTCGATGACGAAGATCCCGACGCGATCGGCAAGCTGGCCAACATCGCCGCACGCCACCTCACCGCCCTTTCGGAACTGCGACCGTTTCTGAAGGAGCAGCTCGAGCAGGTGCGCCAGCGTATCGTCGCCGAAACCCACCAATGCGGCGCATTCTGCATCCGCGACGTGCGGTTCGAGGAAATGCGGATCGTGCCTGCAACCGACCCGGGCACCGACCCCGGCAGCGGCCAGCCCGACATCATCCTCTACGCCGATGTCGCTACGACATGGCGAGCTGCGACAACCGGACGCTGCGCGATTCGTGTCCGGTGAAGATGACGCTGGGTGGTTCGGCCAACCTGTCGATCCTGTACAAGCGGCTGGGCCGGTCGGGGTGCGCGCACGCAGCGAACTGCAACCGCGCCTGCCACCACTGAGCTAGTCGAATAACGCGAGCTGGCCGTCGAGCGAGGGACGACGAAAGCGCGAGCAGTCGAGCGCCACCTGCCGCTGCGGAATGCCGGCCCTTCGCACGGCCAGCCGGAACCGCTGGCGGAACAGGTCGGCAAATGCGCCCTTCGGCTGGAAGCGGGCGTGGAAGTTCGGTTCGTTGTCCCGCCCGCCGCGCATCGCCTGCACCGTGTGCATCACCTTGGCGGCGCGGTCGGGATAATGCGCGTCCAGCCATTCGCGGAACAGCGGCGATACCTCGTGTGGCAGGCGCAGCATGATCCAGTTGGCGGAATTGACGCCGACCGCGCCCGCCCGCCCGACGATGCTTTCCATGAATTCGTCGGTCACCGCCGGGATCACCGGGGCAATCATGCAATGCGCGGGCACCCCTGCATCGACCAGCCGGGCCAGCGCATCCAGTCGCTTGGCCGGGGCCGAGGCACGCGGTTCGAGCAGGCCCGATAGCCGCGGGTCGAGCGAGGTTACCGACAGCGCCACTGCGACCAATCGCTCTTTCGCCAGTTCGGTCAGGATATCGAGATCGCGCAGCACCCGCGCCGACTTCGTGGTGATGGCGACCGGGTGCCGCGTTTCCAGACAGATTTCGAGCACCTGCCGGGTGATGCGATAGCGCGCCTCGATCGGCTGGTAGGGATCGGTGTTGGTCCCCATGGCGATGACCTTGGGCGCATAGGCGGGTTTGGCCAGCGTTTCGCGCAGCAGGCGCGGCGCATCGGGCTTGGCAAACAGCTTCGTTTCGAAATCGAGGCCGGGGGAGAGGTCGTGGTAGGCGTGCGTCGGCCGCGCGAAGCAGTAGACGCAGCCGTGCTCGCATCCGCGATAGGCGTTGATCGAACGGTCGAACGGAATGTCGGGCGAGGTATTGAACGACAGGATCGCGCGCGGATGCTCCTCGGTCACCGTCGTCCGCAGGCGCGGGGCGGGGCCGTCGATGTCCTGCGCATCATCCAGCCAGTCGCCATCCGCCACGCGCGAGGCCAGCCTGAACCGCTGCGGAACGGCGTTGCTGGGCGCGCCGCGGCCGTGGGTTGGGGAGGGCAAGGACGACATCTTTTTGGAACATACAGAGAACATGAAGATTCGCAACACCGGCTTGGCCATGCGGTGAGCGGGCGTTATCCGGTGACGATGCAGGTCGTGCCGATCACTTACGTTATCACAGAGGCGCAACTGGTGCGGGCGATGCAGCATCATCTGATGCGCCGCCTGACCACCGGAGCCGTTCGCTGGCTTCTGATCGTTGCCGGTGTTTTAGCAGGTCTTGGCGCGGTGCTGGTCGTGGCGATCGGGACCCGGCCCGATCCGGTCTTGATCGCAGCGATCGTCGGCGCAGGCGGGGGCATTCTCGCGGTGCACATTTGGGTCGCGCCCCACCTCGCGCGGCGGCAGTTCCGCCAGAGCGCGGCGCTGCGCGCACCTCAATCGGTGACATGGGACGATGCCGCGATGCGGTTCGATAGCGAGCGGGGACACGCCGTGATGCCGTTCGCCGAGTTTCATGGCTGGAGCGAGGCCGGCGAGGTGCTGATGCTCTACCAGACCAAAATGCCGTTCTATCCCGTTCCGCTACCAGCGTTGGGAACGGCGGCAGAGAACTTGCGCGACAGGCTGATCGCGGCGGGCGTGCTCAGGTTCTGATCCGGACCCGCGCCTAGACCTCGCGCAGCCGGGGCATCAGTTCGACGAAGTTGCAGGGGCGGTTCCGGCTGTCGAGCTGTTCGGCAAGGATGCCGTCCCACCCGTCCTTCACCGCGCCGTTCGATCCGGGCAGGGCGAAGATGTAGGTGCCGCGTGCCACCACGGCGCAGGCGCGCGACTGGATCGTGCTGGTCCCGATGGTCTGGAAACTGAGCCAGCGGAACAGTTCGCCGAAACCGGGGATCTCGCGCGTCTTCACCCGGTCCAGCGCCTCTGGCGTGACGTCGCGGCCGGTGAGGCCGGTGCCGCCGGTGATGACCACGGCATCGACGTTCTCGTCCTCGATCCAGGCATGGAGCTGGGCGGTGATCGTGCCGACGTCGTCCTTCAGGATCGTGCGGTCGATCAGGGTGTGGCCCTTGGTCTGGATCCGTTCGGCGAGGATGTCGCCGCTGGTGTCATCCTCCGGCCCGCGGGTGTCGGATACGGTGAGGAGGGCGATGCGGACCGGCTTGAACGTGCGGCTTTCGTCGATCGCCATCAGCGGGTCGCGCCCGACAGCACCGGCTTGCCGATCTTCGACACCGCGCCTGCGCCATCGACGCCCGGGAAACGCGGCCAGAGGTTCTGGGCAAGCGCCTCGCGCACGTCGGATTCCTCGCCTTCCTGACGGCGGTACATCAGGTAGTTGCGAGTCACGATGGCGACGTAGCTGCGCGTTTCCCAATAGGGGATCGATTCCATCCAGAGCAGCGGATCGCCCTGATCGCGCACTTCGCTGTTCCAGCGTGTGATCGGCGACAGCCCAGCGTTGTAGGCGGCCATGATCTTGGGCAGCAGGCCCTGCGTGCCGCTCGAATCGCGAAGCATCTCGAGGTTGCGCTGCCCGAAGCTCATGTTGGTGGCCGGGTCCTTCAGGTCGACCCGGGCCGCGTCCATGCCCAGCGTTGGCGCATGCTGGCGAACGGTGATCGGCGTGATCTGCATCAGGCCGACAGCCTGCGCCGGGCTGACCGCGGTGGCGCGGAAGTTCGATTCCTGCAGCGTATGCGCATAAGCGAGCGCGGGATCGACGCGCCAGCCGTCTTTCGGCTGCCAGCGGGTGAGAGGGTAGCGGGTGGCCGGATCGGGCGCCCCGCCGCGCGGCGCGTTGTAGGCCATGTAGAGCTGCGCGCCGGGCAGGCCGAGCGCACGGGCGAGGCGCGAGAGCGAATCGAATTGCGAGGCATCGCCGATCGCGGCCTGATGGCGCAGCACCTCGTCGGCGAGGCCTTCGCGCCCGATCTCGACCAGCGCGATGGCGGTGCGCACGTTGGGCAGCGACGACAGCGACTGCCAGTCACGCGCCGAGAAGCTTTGCCCCACGGCGGCGCGGGGCAGGTCCATGCCCATCTGTTCGGCCGCGATCATGCCATAGAGCGTCTCGCCATAACCGGCGGCGGAGCGCAGGGCGGGATCGGCGAGTTCGGGCTGGCGGCAGCGGGTATAGGCGCGCGAGGCCCAGTAGAGCGAGGCGGCGCGAAGCTCCTCGTTCTGCGCGGTCTTGGCGGCGTTCGAGAACCCTTCGGCGGAGAGCGCGCAATCGCCCAGCCGCCATGCGGCGAGGCCCGAGACCCACCAGCCTTCGGCCACCCAGGGACCGCTACCGCCCGCAGCGACACTGCGCGCGAGGGTCAGCGAGGACCGGTCGTCGTTCTCGATGTAATAGGACCAGGCGACCTTCTGCCGCCACTCGGCCCGCGCTTCGGACGACAGGGTCGCGTCGATGCCGTCGAGCAGCAGGCGCGCGCCGGCCGGATCGTCGTTCTTGATCCGCTCGTTGATCGCGGCGGATATCTCGACCGGCATGGTCATGTCGCCGACGGCGCGGGGCAGGATGCGCTTGGCAGGCGTGCGCAGCGACACCAGCCGCTGTGCGCCGGGAAGGACCGGCCCCTGTTCCAGCCCGCGCTTGATGGCCAGCTTGCCGATCTGGCTCGCCTGCGGCAGGTCACGGCCCATCGCCAGCCAGGCGTTCAGCCGGTCGAGGTCGATCGCCGGGCTCTTCGGGTCGAGATAGTATTCGGCCAGCGCCAGTTGCTTCAAAGCCTCGTCCGGGCGGGCGGCGAGCATGGCGTCCACCGCGGTCCAGTTCTGCGCGTCGATCTGGGCGAAGACGTCGCGATAGAAGCCGCGCTGTTCATCGCTCAGCTGATCGGGGATGCGGGCGTTGCCGGCGATCGGGATGGCGGCGGTGTTGGCGCGGGCCGGGACATGCGCGGCGGCACTGGCGGCCAGCACCGCACCGATCGCGAGGATCGGGCGAAGCGCACTGCGGCGCAGGGCGGGCTTGCGAGCTTTGGAGGCCATGACGGCACCTTCTGCGATAAACGGTAAAGGCCGCCTGAACGACGGCCTATCTGCCCCCCAAGGGTGGCGCGAAGCCCGCCCGTTCGTCAATTCCCTAGGGCAAAGGCCAGCCAGCGGGACCAGAAAATCCTTTTGAATCCGGGCCTTGATAGCATGGTGCCGAGTGGATAAGCGGCCATGACTGGGACAGGGCGTTCTCCCGCTGCGACGAAACCCGTACCCTCTTCGGAAAATTCTTCGGGTTTCAGCAAGGTGACGACATCGCGTGAGAGGATCAGCACCCTTTTGGGAGCCACCAGCGCGATATGATGGCGCAGCACCGCGCCCAATCCCGCCGCGTCGATCGCCGCCCAGTCGGCTGCCGGGGTGGCGCGGGGGAGGGCGGATGCGCGATAGGCCTCACCCGGCAAAAGCCCCATTGCCCGTTCGATCGCATCGAGCAGCGCGCCTTCGGAGCCGGACAGCAGGCGTTCCCGATCCGACGCTTCGGGCTGGGCGACCAGCACCATCAACTCCGCCCCGGAATCGCCGCGCGGCGGCACCCGCTGTGCCGCGGCCCCGGCATCGAGCGTCGGTTCGGTCATCCACCACGGCGCGAAATCGGCCAGCGTCTGCGGCCAGTCGGCCTTCTTCTCTGCCACGTCGACCACGCTCGCCGCAGCCGGGCCGAGCGGGCGAGGCGGCGGCATCTGCACCACCGGCGGCACGAAGGGAGCGGGTCCGGCCTCCTTCGCCGCATTCTCGGCCAGCCAGTCGCGCGGCTCGTCCTCGAACGCCAGATCGACGCCCGCATCGCGCCAGAACGCGGCATAGGCCTGTCCCATCGCCTGCCAATCGGGTGTCGATCCGTTCAAAATCACAGTTTCCGTCATCGCGATGCCCGACCATCGGGCACCGGCTGCACACCGATCGCGGGCCGGTGCACACTTGACCTTGGCCGCATCAGCAATCAAGGCCACCTGTGGATACGGGAAATTCGAAGCGAGGGAAATTCGGGCAATGAGCGAACGGGAATCGATGCCTTATGACGTCGTCGTGGTCGGCGGCGGCGTGGCGGGCCTTTCGGCGGCGATCCGGCTGAAGCAGGTCAACCCCGAGATCGAGGTGTGCCTGCTGGAAAAGGGCAGTGAGATCGGCGCTCACATCCTGTCGGGTGCGGTGATCGATCCCCGCGCGCTCGACGAACTGTTCCCCGACTGGCGCGAAGACGGTTGCCCGATGGCCGAAACGCCGGTGACCGACAACCTCCACTGGGTGCTGACACGCGGCAAGAAGTATTCGCTGCCCCACATGCTGATGCCGCCGTTGCTGTCGAACGACGGCAACTACACCGGCTCGCTGGGCAACCTGTGCCGCTGGCTCGCCGAAAAGGCGGAAGGTCTGGGGATCGAGATCTTCCCCGGCTTCCCCGCCGCCGAAGTGCTCTTCAATGATGACGGCTCGGTCAAGGGCGTGGCGACCGGCGACATGGGCGTGGCGCACGACGGTACGCACAAGGGCGACTACCAGCCGGGCATGGAACTGCACGGCAAGTACACCCTGTTCGCCGAAGGCGCGCGCGGTTCGCTGACCAAGGAACTAAAGGCCAGGTACGACCTGGAGGCGAATTGCCAGCCGCAGGTCTATGGCCTGGGCATGAAGGAACTGTGGGACATCGATCCCGACAAGCACGTTCCCGGCCGCGTCATCCACACGCAGGGCTGGCCCCTGAGCGAGAGCGAAAGCTGGGGCGGCGGCTTCCTCTACCACCAGGCCAACGGGCAGGTCGCCCTGGGCTTCGTGGTCGCGCTCGACTACAAGAACCCGTGGGTTTTCCCGTTCGAGGAATTCCAGCGCTGGAAGCAGCACCCCGAGAT
>CAYRLC010000117.1:0-7281 GCA_964424995.1 uncultured Croceicoccus sp. | reverse complement strand
ATCGACCAGTCCTGCGTCATGCGCGCAAGGGCATCGTAGATCGCGCTGTCGCCGTGCGGGTGGTAGTTGCCCATCACGTCGCCGACGATCTTGGCGCTCTTGCGATAGGGGCGCCCGGCGACAAAGCCGCCTTCCTGGCTCGCGAAGAGAATGCGGCGATGGACGGGCTTCAGGCCGTCGCGCACGTCGGGCAACGCGCGGCTGACGATGACGCTCATCGCATAGTCGAGGTAGCTCGACTTCATCTCGTCGACGATGTCGATCGGCTCGATGTCGGGGCCGCCGGGGAGGGGGGCGGTGTCTGTCATGTCGTTCACTATGCGGCGGCTCTTGCTGCTCTTGGGTTATGGCGTATCCCGCCCTAGGGGAGGGGGGGCGAAAAGGCCAGCGAAAGGCCCGGAACACCCCCTGAAAACCGCCCCCTTTTCCACACATTCGGCCGGCAATCGGCACGCCGCGGCAAAGGCTCGGCTGAACCCCTTATTCAATGCGCATTCAGCAGCCGGCGCATAGATGAGCTGCATCCGTGGCGGGCCACAGCCGGTTGCCTTGATGAGGAAAACTCGGCATGTGGCCACGGCACGTCTATGGTTTCAGGAGGCGGATCGCATACCGGGATGGGTGCGCCGCCGGGATGGATGTAAGGAGTTACTGATGAAGCGTTCGATCTCGCGGGCCGCACTGGCCGTTGCCCTTTCGCTGGGCACCGTCGGTCTGGTCGCCACGACCGCCACTCCCGCAATGGCCGCCAAGAAGAACAGCGGCGGCGATTTCTCGAAGGAATTCGTCGAGGCCTACCAGCCGCTTGCCAAGGCGGCGGAGGGCGACCCGGCATCGGTGACCGCCGGGATCCCGGCGATGGCCGCGCTGATCAAGTCGCCTGACGAGAAGCTTGCCGGTGGGCAGCTGATCTACAACGTCGGCGCCAAGGTGAAGGACCAGGCCCTGCAGTATCAGGGCGTGAAGCTGATGATCGAGAGCGGCAAGCTCCCGGCCGAGAGCCAGGGCGCGGTCTATCTCGCCGCGGGCCAGATCGGCTACAACATGAAGGATTTTGCCGCTGCCCGCACGTATCTGCAGCAGGCGGCGACGATCGCTCCGAACGATCCGCAGATCCCGGCCGTGATCGCCGAGACCTATGTACAGGACAAGAACTTCCCGCAGGCGCTCGCGTCGCTGGAGCAGGCCATGAAGCTGCGCGCCGCTGCCGGCCAGCCGGCGACCGACAATGACGCGTTCCGCGGGCTCGCTATCGCCGCCAACAACGGCATGAACGACCAGGCCGCGCTGTGGGCCGTCCGCGTTCTGGAAAGCAGGCCGCGCGCCGAATATCGGACCGAGGCCTACAAGGTCCTATCGGCCCTGTCGCGCTACTCCAAGGATGAAGAGCTCGACCTGCTGCGCCTGATGTACCGCGCCGACGCGCTGAGCATGCCGCAGCAGTACTCGGCCTACCTCGAGACGGCCGACGCGCGTCGTCGCCCGGCCGAAGTGCAGGCGCTGGTCGAGAAGGGCATCGCCGCCGGGATCCTGAAGTCGAGCGGCAGCCTCGCCGCCGACGAGCTGGGCATCGCCAAGGGCCGTTATGCCACCGTGCTCAAGGAACTGAATGCCGACGCCGGTTCGGCATCGGGCACTTCGGCGCTGGCCATTGCGGATACCTACCTCGGCTACCGCAAGAGTGTGGAAGCCGAAACGCTGTACCGCAAGGCGCTGACCGGCCTGACCGGTGCGGACAAGGATCGTGCGCTGACCGGCCTTGGCATCGCGCTGGCCGACCAGGGCAAGTACGCCGACGCCAAGTCGACGTTCGAGCAGATCACGACCGGCAACCGTTCGCAGCTCGCCAAGCTGTGGATCGCCTACGTCAACGACAAGTCGGCGGGCTGATCTTTCAGGCCGAAGGCTGAAACGAGAAGGGCGGCTCCTTGCGGGGCCGCCCTTTCTCTTTGTGCGCCGGACTTGCCGATCAAGGCGGTCGGCTCAGCGCAAGCGGCGCACCATCGGCTGGCTGTTGCGGACGATCACGTCGAACTGTGGCAGGGTGCGGAGCAGGTCGATGAGCCGCTCGAACCCGTAGTTGCGTACATCGAAGCTGGAACGGTTGCCCGCGATCTGGCCGACATCGCCGATCCGGGCATAGCCTTCCTCGTCGCGCTTGGCCGCCTTCCACGCCTTGCCGAGAAGGTCGATCATGTCCTTGTCGATCGGGGCGGTTGCGGTGGGGACGGTTTCTTCCTCGGGGCGGGCATCGACTCCGTCCGCCTCTGCTCCGGCGATCAGCTGGTCGATGTCGATGAAGCGCGTGCAGGCCTTCTGGAACGCCTCGGGCGTCTTGGCGCTGCCGAAGCCGTAGACGGTGAGGCCGTCCTGCCGCAGCCGGCTCACCAGCGGGGTGAAGTCGCTGTCGCTGCTCATGATGCCGAAGCCGTCGACCTTGCCCTGGTAGAGGAGGTCGATCGCGTCGATGGTCATGGCCATGTCGGTCGCGTTCTTGCCCTTGGTCAGGTCGAACTGCTGGTGCGGGCGGATGCCGAAGCTATTGGTGATCTTGGCCCACTTCTGCAACGCGGGCTTGCCCCAGTTGCCATAGGCGCGGCGGATGTTGACCTGGCCCAGCTGGGCGAGCGCGGTCAACACGGGGTCGATGCCGCGCGGCGTCGTGTTGTCGGCGTCGATGAGAAGGGCGATATTCTTGAGAGGTTTTTCGTCAGTCATGCGCGGATGTGAGCGCGCGAGTGGCGCTTTGCAAGAAAAACCGAAGCATCGGTCGAGCCCGGCTCGCGCTCGAATTACTTTCGAATGCGCAGCCGCGGCTTGGCCCGGGGCTGCATGTGGTCGATCATCGCGGCAAAGGCGTCGGGGCGCAGGATGCGTTCGAACTGCAGCCCGGCGCGGCCTTCGGTCACCCAGATCACATGCGCCTCGATCCGACCGATCTCGGGCAGGCGCAGCATCACCCGTTCGCCGCGTCCGATCGGCAATTCGCCCTCGACCATGAAGCCGTTGGCCGACACGTTGGTGATCCGCATGTGGATGTCGCCAAGCCGGCGATGTTCGGCAAGGACGGGGAAATCGACCGGGTGACGTGCTGCCTGGCGCAGATCCGTCACTGAAAGTTGTGCACCACCCGCCACTGTCGCTGTCTCCTGTCCGCTGGGTCGGAAGGTAAGCGCCAATGGCGAATAAATCGTAAATGGGAGCGCCGGAGCCTTGCAGGCGATCCGGACCCTATGCAGCTTAGCCGCGTAGAATCGCGTGCTTTTTCTTACCCAGGCTGAGCCGTGCCGAAGCGCCGGTCGCCGGCTTCAGCACTTGTGCCGGATCGGTCATCACCACGTCGTCGAACTTCACCGCACCCTCGGCCACCTTGCGTTTCGCCTCGCCGTTCGACGCGGTGAAGCCCAGCGCGGTCAGCGCGGCGGCGACGGTCAGCCCGTCGGCGGGTAGTTCGAGCGTCGGCAGGTCGGCCCCAAGCCCGCCGCCCGCGAAGGTCTCGCGCGCGGTCGCCTCTGCCGCAGCGGCAGCATCCGCGCCGCGGACGAGTGCCGTGACCTCGTTGGCGAGGCGAACCTTGGCGTCGTTGATCGCCGCGCCCTCACGCGATTCCAGTTCGGCGATCTCGTCCAGCGGCAGGTCGGTGAACAGGCGCAGGAAGCGGCCCACGTCGCGGTCGTCGCAATTGCGCCAGTACTGCCAGAAATCGTAATTCGGCAACATGTCCTCGTTCAGCCAGACCGCCCCCGCTACGGTCTTGCCCATCTTGGTCCCGTCGGCGGTTGTCAGCAGCGGGGTGGTGACGCCGAAGACTTCCCTGCCATCCATCCGCCGCGCCAGTTCGACGCCGTTGACGATATTGCCCCACTGGTCCGATCCGCCCATCTGCAACAGGCAGCCCATGCGCTGCGCCAGTTCGCGGAAGTCGTAAGCCTGCAGGATCATGTAATTGAATTCGAGGAAGCTGAGCGACTGTTCGCGGTCCAGCCGGTTCTTCACCGAATCGAAGCTGAGCATCCGGTTGACCGAGAAGTGCTGCCCCACCTCGCGCAGGAAGGGGATGTATTCCAGCCGGTCCAGCCAGTCGGCATTGTCGACCATGACCGCATCGGTCGGACCATCGCCAAAGGTCAGGAAGCGTTCGAAGATCGTGCGGATCGAGGCGACGTTGGCCTTGATCCGGTCCTCGCTCAGCATCGAGCGGGCCTCGTCCTTGAAGCTGGGGTCGCCGATCTTGCCGGTGCCGCCGCCCATCAGCACGATGGGCTTGTGCCCGGCCTGCTGCAACCGGCGCAGCAACATGATCTGCACCATGCCGCCGACGTGCAGCGACGGCGCCGTCGGGTCGAAACCGATATATCCGGGAATGATCTGCTTGCCGGCCAGCGCGTCGAGCGCGGCGGCATCAGTAACCTGGTGGATGTAGCCACGTTCGGACAGGAGGCGAAGCAGGGATGAGCTGTATTCGGTCATAGCGCGGCGCGCCTAGCACGGGCGGGGCCGCGCGCAAAGGTGCGCTTGATTGGCCGAACTGCGTCACCGGCGGACACTCGCGAATTAGCCGATTGCGCGGGCCGGGGGGCGAGGGCAGATAGGGTTAATGCTCGCACTGGCTCCGCATCCGGCATTCCCCCCGGCGGCCGTCCGTTCCGTTGAGGCGGAAGTCCTTTTTCCCAGACCCGGTGTGGCCATGGTCCGCTATCGAGTCGATGGAATCGGCGACCTCGTCATGCCCGAGTTTTCAGGCCGTGGGCGGCAGGACGAGCTGTGGCAGACGACGTGCTTCGAACTGTTCGCGGCCGGTCCCGGCGGGACCTATCGCGAATTCAACTTTGCCACGTCGGGGCGCTGGGCAGTCTACGATTTCGATGCACCGCGCACCGGGATGCGCGATTTCAATCCGACGACCATGCCTGAAGTCGCATCCCAGACCGGCGACCGGCTGCTGGCGGTGACAGTGACGATCAGTGCGCGCGATCTGGCGGGTTTCGAGCACGCCGGACTTACCGCCGTTCTGGAAGAGACGGGCGGCGTGAAATCGTACTGGGCCCTGGCGCATGGGGATGAACGGCCGGATTTTCACGATCCGTCTTGCTTCACCGCCCCGCTTGCCGCACCAGCCCGCTGATGACATTTGGGAAAAGCATGACCGCAGTGCAGTTCGGCATCGATCGCCTCCTCACCGACGCCAGCCTGCGCGCCCCGCTTGCGGGCAAGCGCGTCGCCCTGATCGCGCATCCGGCCTCGGTCACGGCGGACCTCACGCACTCGCTCGATGCGCTGATCGCCGCGGGCGTCAACGTGACCAGCGCCTTCGGCCCGCAGCATGGGCTGAAGGGCGACAAGCAGGACAACATGGTCGAAACGCTGGACGAGACCGATCCCATCCACGGCATCCCGGTCTTCAGCCTCTATGGCGAAGTACGTCGCCCAACGCCTACGATGATGGAGACGGCCGACGTCTTCCTGTTCGACCTGCAGGACCTCGGCTGCCGGATCTATACTTTCGTGACGACGCTGCTCTACCTGCTGGAAGAGGCGGCCAAGCTGGGCAAGGAGGTCTGGGTGCTGGACCGGCCCAATCCCGCCGGTCGCCCGGTGGAAGGCACGCTTTTGCTGCCGGGGCAGGAAAGCTTCGTCGGCGCAGGCCCGATGGTCATGCGCCACGGCCTGACACTGGGCGAGATGGGGCACTGGTTCATCCGCCACTTCGATCTGGATGTTGCCTACCGCGTGATCGAGATAGCGGGGTGGGATCCGGACGGCCCCGATTTCGGTTGGCCCGAAAGCCGCATCTGGATCAACCCCAGCCCGAACGCCGCCAACCTCAACATGGCGCGGGCCTATGCGGGCACAGTGATGATCGAGGGCGCGACGCTGAGCGAAGGGCGCGGCACCACCCGCCCGCTCGAAGTGCTGTTCGGCGCGCCCGATATCGATGCGAAGGCGGTGCTGGCGGAGATGCTGGCCTTCGCGCCCGAATGGCTGACCGGCTGCGCCATCCGCGAATGCTGGTTCGAGCCGACCTTCCACAAGCACGCGGGCAAGCTCTGCAACGCGCTGATGATCCATGCCGAAAGCGGCTTCTACGATCACCACGCGTTCCGCCCGTGGCGCTTGCAGGCGCTGGCGTTCAAGGCGATCCGGCGGCTCTACCCCGATTACCCGATCTGGCGCGATTTTCCTTATGAATACGAGTTCGACCGGCTTGCCATCGACGTCATCAACGGCGGCCCGGCGCTACGCGCATGGGTCGACGATCCGGCGAGCACGCCCGGCGACCTCGAAGCGATCGCCGGGGCCGATGAAGCGAAGTGGCGCGAGGAGATCGCGCCCTTGCTGCTCTATTAAAGCCCAGCCACCAGCGAGGCATCGCCCCACAGGACCGAGGTCATCGACAGCGCTCCGTCGAGTGTGTCGTTGAACAAGGCCACGTCGTCGTCCACATGCCGCGCACCCAGCGGATAGAGCAGCGGCACGTAGTGTTCGCCGCTGTTGATCGCCGCCGCCGCCGATCGGTCGTTGGCCGCGAAAGTGGTGAGGGCCACGTCTTGCCGCTCCAGCAGGGCAGTGTTGGTACGCTGGCGGAAATCGACCGCCCAGTCGGGCTGCGTGCCCACTCTCTGCCGCCACAGCGACAGGTTGTGGATCACGTTCCCGCTGCCGAGGATCAGTACGTTCTCGTCCCGCAAGGGCGCTAGCCGTTCCCCGATGCGGCGATGTCCTTCGCCGTCCAGCGCCATGTCGACGCTCATCGCCACGACCGGGATGTCCGCGGCGGGAAAGATCGGCAGCAGCGTGCCCCAGACCCCGTGGTCGAAGCCATGCGCGTCATCCAGCGCCGCAGTCGGCCCGATCAGGTCCGCGGCCCGGCGGGCGAGTTCGGGCGACCCGGGCGCGGGGTAGCGCATGTCGAACAAGGCCTGCGGAAAGCCGACGAAATCGTGGATCGTGTGCGGCGCACTGCCGCTGGTCAGGCGCGTTTTGCCCCGCGTTTCCCAATGCGCGGTAATGGCAAGGATCACATCGGGGCGGGGCAGGCGGCGGCCCAGTTCCTCCATCGCGGTGCGTTCGGGATTGTCGGTGATCATCGTCATGGGCGAGCCATGGCCGACGAAAAGGGTGGGTTGTCTGGTCATGAGCAAGAGATAATCGCTACCGCCGCCCACCCCAAGAAGGCACAGCGGTGTGCGTGTCAGGCGGCGATCACCCCTGCTTCCGGCTCAATTCGCGCATCGCGTCGTCCAGACCTTCCAGCGTCAGCGGATACATCCGGTCGTTCAT
>CAYRLC010000116.1:0-7289 GCA_964424995.1 uncultured Croceicoccus sp. | reverse complement strand
AGCAAAGCAAAATTATTGATGGCTCTAAAGTGAAAGCTAGTGACGTTCTGATTGGTGTCGCTTCTTCAGGCGCGCACTCAAACGGTTACTCTTTACTTCGTAAAATTTTAGACGTAAAAAATGTTGATTTAACTCAACTGGTTGATGGTCGTCCACTTGCTGACGTTGCCATGGAACCAACACGCATTTATGTTAAATCTATGCTTGAATTATGCAAACAAGTAGATGTGCATGCAATGGCACACATCACTGGTGGCGGCCTACCTGGGAACTTGCCTCGCGTATTGCCAAATGGTGCACAAGCAGTGATTGATGAATCTTCTTGGGAATGGCCTGAACTATTCAAACTATTACAACGCGAAGGTGGTGTAGAACAGTTTGAAATGTATCGTACCTTTAACTGTGGTGTAGGGATGGTTGTTGCTGTAGATGCCAATGATGCAGACAAAACTGTAGCACTTCTCAACAGCTTAGGCGAAAAAGCATGGGTAATGGGTCGCATTCAAGACAATGCCGAATCTGTTGAAGGCGCAGATGAAAAAATTCGCGTAATTTTTGCGTGATTCAACACCCATGATCAAAATAGCTGTTCTTGTTTCAGGCAGCGGAAGTAACCTACAAGCCCTGATAGATGCCAATCTTTCAGGGCAAATTGTTGGGGTTATTTCCAATAAGCCTGATGCCTATGCCCTCACCCGTGCGCAAAATGCAGGTATTCCAACCGCAGTCATTGAACATAAGCAATACCCTGACCGTGAAACCTTTGATGAGGTGATGCATCAGCAATTGCTGGCCTGGAATGTCGATTTAGTTGTTCTTGCGGGCTTTATGCGAATTTTAAGTGCCAAGTTTGTGCAGGCTTGGGAAGGAAAAATGCTCAACATTCATCCTTCACTCTTGCCACATTATAAGGGCATGCATACCCATCAACGTGTCCTCAATACTGGTGATACCTTGCATGGCTGTACAGTCCATTATGTCACAGCCGAACTAGATGCAGGTCCAGCACTCGCACAAGGTGTATTACAGGTAAATCTGCATGACACTCCTGAAAGTTTGGCCAACCGCGTACATGTATTGGAACATTTAATTTACCCACAAGTGGTTGAATGGATTTGCAATGGTAGCCTTGAACACACCGCACAAGGCGTGATGTATCGTCAGCAACTGTTACAGCAACCAGTACAGTTTTGCCGTGTTTAAGCAATTGGCTTAATGGGTACAAAATAAAAAACGCCTGTTATCAGGCGTTTTTTATACACGATGCAAACAAGTATCTTTTTACACCACGCTTGCTTTTGTTTGCTGGGCTTGAATTAAGTCTTTAATCAGCTGCGCAGTCTCTATAGGCTTTTCTAAGGGGAACATGTGCCCGCCTGCCGTAACCTGATACGGTATCCCAAATTTCTTAGAAGTAATCTGTGGAAAACCAGGCTTTAAAAATGGCCCTTTTTCTGCAATTACCAATTGCATTGGCACTTGCGGCTTAGACTGCGGCAACCACCAAAGCGATGGATTGGTTCTGAAGATATTGACTTCATCCATTTTTGGAATGGTCAACTCTACCCCACCACGCACACTGTCTTCTGTTAACGCATAATCAATATAGGCCTGAAAACAGTCTGCATCAAAGTCTTTGTAAAAACCTTTAGGACGCAATAATTCTGCAGCCTGCGCACGGCTCTCCCAATGATCACGACGTCGCAAAGACAACGCTGCGGGTGACATTTGATCGACCGCTTTGAGTTTCAACATTTTAGCAAAATGCAAAAACACTGAAGCCTTACCCATAATTAAAGGTGGATCGAGCATAATCACTTGCTCAAACAACTCAGGACGTTGCAAAGCTGCTTGAAAAGACAAGACCGCACCTAAAGAATGCCCTAACGCAATGACTTTACGGCCTTGTGATTGACGTACAATGCTGTCAATCACTTGCTGGGTTAAGCTATGCCAATGATTATCAATTGGATAACGCTTATCTGGCCCTAACAACGGAACATCAATCACATCGTAATCATCTTTAAGTGAATCAAAGAGTTTTTGATAGACCTTTGATGGCACGCCATTGGCATGTGCAAAATGAATCAGTGGTTTCATTGTAATTTCGCGTTTTGCTCAGTCTGAAGCTGTTGAGAAATTGAAGTGGCAAAACCCTCTCCCACTGCGGCCCCCATACGACCTAATAC
This sequence comes from uncultured Croceicoccus sp., assembly GCA_964424995.1. Classification (GTDB taxonomy): domain Bacteria; phylum Pseudomonadota; class Alphaproteobacteria; order Sphingomonadales; family Sphingomonadaceae; genus Croceicoccus. The sequence continues at coordinate 5,100 of CAYRLC010000116.1, read as the reverse complement.
AGAGTCTAAAGGACTATGTTCAATCGTATAATTCACAGCTTTATCAAGGTTTAAATCACGCTTTAGGCTATTTAGACTACCAATTTTATCGGCAATTCCCAGTGTAACTGCTTGCTCACCTGTCCAGAATAAACCAGAGAAAATCGCAGGATCTTGTGATTTCAGTTTCGCACCACGTCCATCTTTCACTGCTTGAATAAAATGACCATGCACATTATCCAATACTGCTTGTACATGCTTTTTCTGTGCAGGATCGACAGGTTGCGTCATCGACAACAAGGCTTTGTTTTCACCCGAGGTCATGGTGCGATCTTCCACACCCAGTTTTTGCATTAAACCACTCAGGCCGTAATTTGGCATAATTACGCCAATTGAACCCACCAAACTAGATGGATTGACAATAATTTCATCTGCAGCAGAGGCAATATAATAAGCACCCGAAGCACCAGTATCGCCAATGACAGCATACAGTTTTTTATCCTGATGCTGTTTTTTCAGATATTGAATTTCTTGCCAGATTTCATCGGACTGTACAGGTGAGCCGCCAGGTGAATTAATGTTCAGCACTACGGCTTTACTATTGCTATTTTCATAGGCTTTTTTCAGCGACTTAATGGTGTCGTTGCTGTTCACACTTTGCTTATCTGATGCAATCGTTCCAACAATATCAACCACTGCAATGTGCGGACTCGCTGCAGATGGATTCGTCGTCGTGGTACTGCAACCTTTGCCCATAATGACCAAGAGCAAAAAAACATAGGCAAAAGTTAAAAACTTAAAGAAAATTCCCCAACGACGTGCACGACGTTGTTCTTCAACTGAGGCTAAAACTGCTTTTTCTAATAGTTTCCACTCATTGCCTGTTGGCTGCTGTGCATGTGGTGGGATTTGCTGTGATTCATTTTGTGGTTTTGGTGGCCAATCGGACATGAAACAATCCAAAAAATAGTAAATTTGCTCCATTATATACACGGAATTGGCAAAAACTGTCTAAAGCCTGTATTTTCTCCTATAATATTTCGCATCTTTATTCTTTTGATCAATTGACGCTGTCGTTATGACCCAACCCGCACCTACAACGTCTTTATCGCGCTTGCTGCATTTTGTCAGTCGTCAGCCTTTGTCTGTTGCGCGGATTTTTGCCAAATCATTGGCTTTTTTGGTCAATCGTCTACGTTTAAGTAAAACCTCACAAACCATTGAACTGAATTTAGAAATTGCACTTCCTGAGTTAGACGCTCAGCAACGTAAACTCATTACCCAACAAGCGATTCGTAACGAACTCACCTCTTATTTTGAGTTTTTTCATATTTGGGGCTCAAGCAATCAAAAGAATATTCAAAGAATTCATCAAGTACACGGTTTAGATTTATTACAAGAAGCACTTGCCCAACAAAAAGGCGTGGTGTTGATTGTGCCACATTTTGGCACTTGGGAAATTATGAATGCATGGATTGCACAATTTACCCCAATGACCATTATGTATAAGCCAGTGAAAAATCCTGCTGCAGATGACTTTGTTCGTCAGGCACGTAGCCGTGAACAGGCGAATTTAGTTCCAACTGATGAGTCTGGCGTGCGTCAGATTTTTAAAGCCCTGAAACAAGGCGGCACTACCGTGATTCTGCCTGATCATACTCCCAATGTGGGCGGTGAAATGATTCCATTTTTTGGCATCCCTTTGGAGTCGAGCAATTTAAGTGCCAAACTAATTCAAAAAACTAAAGCCAGCGCCCTACTTTTATATGCATTGAGAAATGAAAATCAGGGTTTTGATATTCATATCGAAGCGATTGACGAACAAATTTATGAAAGTAATGCCAATGCTGGTACAGCAATTATTCACCGTGAAATTGAAGACCTAATTCGTCGTTATCCTGCGCATTATCATTGGAGTTATAAACGATACAAAGCTCATCCAGATTTACGTGGGGTTTATCACAAGCCTGTGCATGAAGCCTTGGCTGATGTTCAGGCTGTGCGCATGCAAGCTCAGAACCAAGCTAACGCTGCAGCCACAACTTCTGTTGCCGATACGGCTGTATAAGCATGCGTTGTGGTGCATCTAAATAAAAACGTAAACTTCCATGCTGAGCCGTATGCATGAATGGAATATTCAGATCGACCAAACGTTGCTCAACGATAGGGCTAGGATGCCCATAACGATTGTCAAAACCTGCCGATGCTACAGCCAGTTTGGGTCGAAAATGCGCTAAAAAATCATAAGCAGAGCTGTGTTTACTGCCATGATGACCCAAAATTAAAACATCCACGTTTAAATCAGGATAATCCTGTAAAATTTGATATTCAGTTACCCAGCCTGTATCGGCCATCAGCAAAAAGTCCTGATAAGGTTGTGCATTTGGCACATGAATATGTAGCACACAAGCGTATTCATTCTGCTGCTGTGCTGCATACTGTAACTGACTTGGTTTTGGAGAGAGTACCTGTATGCGTACTTGATGTGGTAAATCCCATTGCTGCCCTTGGTAACAAAATTCAACCTGGGTATTTTCAGCCACATTCACCGCTTGATTGGCACTAACCTTGTGGATATTGATTTCATTTTTCAAATAAGCAAAAGCACCGCTATGATCTTGGTCTAAGTGCGTAAGCATCACATGATCTAGCGTACTGACGCCCTGCACAGATAAAAATGGACGTATGATCTGCTGACCGACACTAAACTTGCTTTCATCATAATAGCCGCCCACATCAATCATCATACTGTACGAACCAGAACGCAGAAATACGGCTTGCCCTTGCCCGACATCCAACACCACCAACTCAAACTTTTGTCGTTGCGGGTCAATTAAAATGAGGGGTACAAAGCATAAGGCAGCCCAAGTCTTAGGCAAAACTGATTGTGGTAAAAACAGCAACAACAACCCTATACATAAACAAATATAAACTGCAGCCGACATTGCGATGCTAGATAGCTGTGGTGCAAATAAAGCGTCTATACCTCGAAATATCAGTAACAACAAAGCCAGTAAATTATCATTCAGTTAAAACAATACTGCTGACAATGGCTCCAATAGAAAAAAGCTAAGACCTGCCAAAATATCTAAGGGTACAATCACTAACCCAATGAAAGGAATGGCCACGATATTGCTTAAAGGAGCAATCCAAGAGATTTGCTTAAAAAACACAATCACCAGTGGTAACAAGGCAATGAATATTTTCCATTGCGATTCAACTAAAATTTTAAATCCCTGCCAAAATTGTTGCCAACGACTGAGATAAACACGTTTGGGTTGATGACGCAAGCTCTGATAAATTCGCAGCAAAATAAAACAAGCACCATAAGATAGCCAAAATGCTGCTGACAATACGCTCAAAGGATCGAAGTAAAGCAACAAAGCTGCACTGTAAATCAGTAAGGCAAAACTGCTTATTTTTTGCTTCAGCAGCAACATTATTGTGACTACACTACACATTAACAAAGTTCTGAGTGCTGGAATTTCAAAACCGACAAATGCCGTGTATAACCCTACACAGCTTAAAAATGGTAACAACAATAGGTATTGTCTAGGCATCCACAAATAGTAATGCGGGCGATACCCCCTAATTAAGTGATCCAAGCCCCAACACAGCATTGCCGCAAAAATCAGTACGTGCGGCCCCGAAATTGCCAGTAAATGACTAATCCCAAAGCGTTGAAATTGATCTTCAATTTCACTAGATAACAGACTTTTATCGCCCGTGAGTAACGCTAAAAGCAGACCTTTATGTTGTAGAGACTGCTGTTGAATAAATGCTCGAATTTGATAACGCTGTTGTTCTATCCACAGCCGAAATTTTGCCCAAAGCGTGTGTTGTGCACGCCAATGCTTGCTCAGACCCATGCTATAAATCTGTTCGGCAGAAATAGACTGGACATGAGTTACCCGAAAATTGCCCATGATATTTTGCTGCAAATACCATTGCTCTACATCAAATACTCCTGCAGTCGCATAGCTATGCGCAGGGTAAACCGTACCACTGAATTTATAATACCGACCTAATTCTAAGTCGGGTAATACAGAGTTTTGAGCTAAAGTCGCAAGCCATGTGACTGTTTGTGGATGTCGATTCAGCACCTCAACAGGTTGTGAAACACTGTTGTCTTTTAACTGATTTAATTGACGTACATAGACGATGACCTCTGCTGTGTCACGTTGCAGTTCACGCCACTGCATTCGCTGCTGTAACTGTGAATCTGCGTAAAGCCAGCCTAAAATAAAACACAATAGACTGGCCAAAACCCCATTCAATAATTTCCAGTACACGGAAGGCAAACGCTGCTGCACATAAACTTGCAGCCCAATACACAATATAAAAATGAATACCAGCACGCGTGGTAATGCGTTTAGAGTATCAAAAGGAAAAAATGAAGTACGTATTCCAACACAGGCAATTCCCATTACCCAAGCTAGCCCAATAAATTGCAGCATGAAAATTCAGTTTATTATTTTTATTGGCAAGCATCATAAAGCCCGCCGAAGCGGGCTTCAATAAAAGAGTCTTATTCCACTAATGTAGCTTAGCTCAAGTATCCACAGTGACCTACGTTAAGGTTAATAAGGGCATGGTCAAATTTAAGAATTTTTAACCATCTACCCAAACACCATCTTGCATGTGCAAAATGATATCGGCAGATTTCGCCAACTCTTCATCGTGAGTCACAATCAACATCGCCATGTTCATTTCACTACGCAATTCACGCAGAAGTTCAAACACTTTGACTGCAGTTTTACGGTCTAAATTACCTGTGGGTTCATCGGCAAGCATCAGTGCAGGTTTGGCGACCAAAGCACGTGCTAAGGCAACACGCTGACGTTCCCCACCCGACAATTCGCCAGGTTTATGGGTTAAACGGTGTGATAAACCGACACGTTCTAGCAAGTATTCTGCCTGTGCTTTCACTTCTTTAAATTGCGTACCTGCACGTAACATCAGCGGCATTGCAACATTTTCTAACGCAGTAAACTCAGGCAGCAAATGGTGAAACTGATAGACAAAGCCTAAATACTGATTACGCAGATAACCACGCTCTGCTTCACCTAAATTATCAAAACGCTGCCCATTTAAAAATACCTCACCTGTACTTGGTCGATC
>CAYRLC010000115.1:0-7337 GCA_964424995.1 uncultured Croceicoccus sp. | reverse complement strand
GGGCAAGGCTTTCCAGTTCCTCGTGATACATCATGTACATGTTCTTCGGGCCGACCGCCTCGAAGTCGAAGCTCTGCTTTACGCCCATGGCCGGAGTCTCGACGAATTCGCCGTTCTCCCAATGACGCGCGGGCGCGGTCACTTCGCGGATGTTGATTTCCGGGTTGAAGTTGGTGGCGAAGGCCTGGCCATGATCACCGCCGTTGCAGTCGAGGATGTCGAGCGTGCGGATGGTCTTCAACTTGTGCTTCTTGAGCCCCATTGCGAACACGCTGGTGACGCCCGGATCGAAGCCCGAACCGAGCAGCGCCATCAGCCGGGCTTCCTTGAAGCGTTCCTGATAAGCCCACTGCCACGAGTATTCGAACTTCGCGACGTCCTTCGGCTCGTAGTTCGCGGTGTCCATGTAATCGGTGCCGGTGGCGAGGCACGCGTCCATGATCGCGAGGTCCTGGTAGGGCAGCGCCAGATTGACCACGAGTTTGGGGCCAATCGATTCGATGAGCGCCGAGGTTGCGGCGACGTCATCGGCATCGATCGCATAAGTCGCGATATCGACGCCGGTGCGGCTTTTGACCGAAGCCGCGATAGCTTCGCACTTCGACACCGTGCGGCTGGCAAGGTGGATTTCGCTGAAGATATCGGCATTCATCGCCATCTTGTGCACCGCGACCGAGCCGACTCCGCCCGCGCCGATCACCAGAACCTTGCTCACTCGAAATCTCCTCGTCGTATATTCCGCTTCGACACCGTTGCCGGGACCGCGAACGCCCGGATATAGGGGGCATCCATGACAACTCAACCAATGCGTGAGCCCACGGCTGCCCCAACCGCTGAAGGCGTGGCCCGAGCGGCCGAAAAGATCGCGGCCTTACTGCCGCCAACGCCATTGCTACCGCTCGATGTCGATGGTGTGACAGTGTGGTGCAAGGCCGAATGCCTGCAACCCGTCGGCGCATTCAAGATTCGCGGTGCATGGCACCGGCTTAGCGATCTGTCAGACCTTGAACGCAGGCGCGGCGTCGTCGGCGTATCGAGCGGCAACCATGCGCAAGGGGTGGCATGGGCGGCGAGGCGGCTGGGGATCGCTGCGCGCATCGTCATGCCCAGGGATGCGCCTGCGGTGAAGCTGGCCGCTACCCGCGCTCTGGGTGCCGAGGTCATTCTCTACAACCGCTACACCGAATCGCGCGAGGACATCGCCGCCGATCTATGCGCCCGATCCGGCGCGACGCTGGTCCATGCCTTTGCCGATCCCTGGGTGATCGAAGGGCAAGGCACCGTCGGCAGCGAACTTACGTCGCAGATGGAGCGCATGGCCGGTGGCGGTCCCGACCAGATCGTCGCGCCTTGCGGCGGCGGTGGACTGACCAGCGGCCTTGCGCTGGCTTGTCCCGATGCTGCCGTGGTGCCGGTGGAGCCCGAAGGCTGGGATGACGTGCGGCTCAGTCTGGAGGCGGGCACCATCGTTCCCGTGGGTGAAAGCGCGCCGTTCACCGCCTGCGATGCGCTGCAAACCCTTGCCACCCAGCCGATCAACTTCGCGGTTCTGAAAGCGCGTTGCCCGTTTGGCCTGGCGGTATCGGCCGCCGAAGTGCGCGCCGCCCAGCGGATCGCGTTCTCAAAGCTGCGTCTGGTGGTCGAACCGGGCGGCGCGGTGGCCTTGGCCGCCGTGCTGGCGGGCAAGCTCCCGCTGACAGACCGCACCGCCGTGATCCTCTCGGGCGGCAACACCGATGCCGCTGCCTTTGCCGAAGTGCTCTCAAGCCGCGATTGACAAGCCTCGCAGCGGGGCAGACGTTCCTTTCCACTGAAGTGGAGGCAGCACCGGCCCTCTCCCCCACCCGACCACTCACGAGCCTACCCTGTTGGGTGGTCGGGTGGGGGAGAGGGCCGGTGCCGAGCCTGATAATCAGGGGGGATGGTAAAATGATCGGCATGGCAATCCTGCAACCGGTGGTTGCACTCACGGCGTGGACCATGGTCATGTGGTTCTGGCTTTACGGCACGCGCATTCCGGCGCTGAGCGCGGCCAAGGTCGATCCTGATGATCTCGTCCACGATCCGACCAAGGGCCTCGATCAGGTGCTGCCACCGCAGGTGATGTGGAAGGCGCACAACTACAATCACCTGCACGAAGCGCCGACGGTGTTCTATGCGGTGGCGATCGTGCTGGCGATCATCGGCGCGGGCGATGGCATGAATGCGCAAGTGGCCTGGGCCTATGTCGCGCTGCGGGTGGTGCATTCGCTGATCCAGTCGACCGTCAACAAGGTGATGGCCCGCTTCGTAATCTTTGCGCTGTCCAGCTTCTGCCTGATGTTTCTGGTTGCGCGGGCAGTCATGGTGATGTTCTGACGCCAGATGGATTTCGATGATCAGCTTCGCCGCTACTTCGGCACCGACGACATGGCCGCCATCGCGCCCGCAGCTTTGCCTGCGGGGATCGAACGCATGGCGGTCGATTTCGGCATGGAAACCGATCGCGGACGGCGCTTCGCATTGTGGACGCTGATGTATCTGCTGGGCGCCGCGCCTGACCTCGACGTGGCCTTCAAGAGCGAGGAAGACCGCAATACCGCGCGCAATTTCATGGAAATGATGGAGCGGGCGGAGAACGAGTAAGCACTGCCCTCGTCATTGCGAGGAGGCGAAGCCGACGCGGCAATCCAGAGTCAGCGCAAACCGCCCTGGATTGCTTCGCTCCGCTCGCAATGACGAATTAGGTCATTGACCAATCGGCTCCACCGCCAGAACTTCGATAGCATCCTCAAGCCGCCCGAATGGCAAGACCTCGCCTACCTCGGCGTCCATCAGCGCGCGGGCGAGCGGGGCGGAGAATGCGACGAGGTCGTTCGCGGGATCGGCCTCGTCATCACCGACGATGCTGAGCACCCGCTGCTTGCCGTTGAGCGGGAATGTCACCCGCATGCCGAACGCCACTGCGGCGCCATCGGGCACCGGCATGATCTGCGCCGTCACTTGCCGGGTCTCCCAGTAGCGCAGATCGCGCTTCAGGCGCTTGCCCGCTTCCTCGTCGCTCTCGGCCGCGACCAGCGTTTGCAGTTCCGAAACCCGCACGTCGATCAAGGCCTTGCCCCGTTCGGTCACGAGGTTCGGGCCGGGCGGGATCGGGATCTCGAACTTCGGCTCCAGATGCTCGTCGTCGCCCTCCCGGCGAAACGCAACGCTCATGCCGACCGCACGAACAGGCTGGCGAGTTCAACATGCGTCGACCACCGGAATTGGCCCACCGGGCGCAGATCGACGAGCCGGAAGCCAGCCGCGACCAGCGTCGCCGCATCGCGCGACCAGCTTGACGGATTGCACGAGATGTACACCACGCGCTGCACCGTGCTTTCGGCAATGCACTGCACCTGCTCGCGCGCGCCAGCACGCGGCGGATCGAGCAGCACAGCGGCAAATTTGTTCAGTTCGTCAGGCTGCAGCGGGTTGCGAAACAGGTCGCGGTGCGCGGCAAAGACCGGGACTTGCGCCCTGCCCGCCGCCGCCTTGCACGCCATGTGCGTGTCGCGCGCGGCCTCGGCTGCCAGCACGCGGGTACCCGGGCTGGCCAGCGCGAATGCGAACGTGCCCAGACCCGAGAACAGGTCCGCCACCGTCGCCGCGCCTTCCAGCCACTCGCGCGCGGCGGCAATCAGCGTGGCTTCACCATCGGCGGTCGCCTGAATGAAGCTGCCCGGCGGAAACGCGACCGGAATGCCGGATAGCGTAATCGTCGCCGGTTCGGGCTCCCACACCGTTTCAGACCCCAGCCCGCTGTCCATCGTCAACCGTGCCAACGCGTGCTCGCGGGCGAAATCGAGCATGGCTTCGGCTGCGGCCAGGCCTTCTATGCTCAGCCCCTTGATACCCAGATCGACGCCCTGATCGCATAGCGTCATCTCGATGTCGGCGGCCATGCGCGCCTCGCGGTGCTTGCCGCCTTTCTTGCCGCCCGCTCCCTTGCCCAATGTGATCAGCAACTTGCGCAGCGGCGCCAGCAGCGCGACGAACTGCGGCACCAGCACCGGGCATTCGGACAGTTCGACAATCCGGTGTGACTTCGCCTCGCGATAGCCGATCACCACGCGCCCGCTCGCGCTTTCCGCCCGCAGCGACGCGCGGCGGCGGCTCTGCGGGGGCGAGAGGTGCGGGGCTGCGATGTATTCGGCGCCCAGTTCCTGCGACGAGGATGCGTTGGCGACCCGCGCCTCAACAAAACCGGTCAATGTCTCTTCATCGAGTTGCTGCAACTGGCACCCGCCGCAGTGACCGAAATGGCGGCATGGCGGCTCGACGTGGTGCGGCCCCCATTGCAACGTACCGTCCTCGCGCAGCAAATCGCCCGGAGCCGCGCCCCAGGCGAAGCGGCCAGATGCAGTCACGCCATCGCCCTTGGCGGCGATACGCAGGATTTCCTCGGTCTCGCTCATAGTGCTGCCGCCATGGCAGACGGCACGGCAGTCGCCAACTGGCTGGCGGTGAACGCGGGCGGACACCGCCGCGCCGCTTCGCCATGAAGCCACACCCCCTCGCAGGCGGCGGCAAAGGCTTCGACACCAGTGGCGACGCGGCTGGCGATCACGCCGGCCAGAACATCGCCGGTGCCGGCGGTCGAAAGCCAGCGCGATCCGCCATGGCTGCACGTTACCCGGCCATCGGGCGCGGCGATCACGGTGTCCGGCCCCTTGGCCACGATTACCATGCCGCTGGCCCGCGCCAGTGCCAGCGCGCGTTCCGGCTTGCTGCCAGCACCATCGCAATCGAACGCGCGTTCGAGCGTCACCAGTTCGCCTTCGTGCGGCGTCGCTATGGTTGGCGCGGCGCGCTCGGCAAGATTGCGGGGGGCCAGCAGAACCAGCGCATCGGCATCGACCACTGCCGCTACCGGATCGGCCAGCGCAGTAGCCAAGCGCTGCCGGGCCTTCGTATCGCGTCCCAGCCCCGGCCCGACCAGGATCGCCGCGTTGCGATCATCGGTCAGCACCTCAGCCAATGGCCCGGTCTCGACTACGAGATCACGCGGGGCATCGGCGGCATGGTCTGCGAACAGTTTCACATAACCAGCCCCGGCCCCCTGTGCGGCGATGGCAGCCAGCATCGCCGCGCCCGGCATCCCGCCGCCAACCACCGCGAGCATTCCGCGGCGATACTTGTGCGCATCCGCTGCTGGCGCCGCGATCAGCGGTCGTGCCAGACGGCTCGCCGCGCCGGGAACAGTGGACACCCCGATCCCGACCAATCGCAGCGCGCCCATCCTGGCGGCGGCGGGCATCAGGACATGCGCGAACTTCCAGGCCCCCAGCGCGATTGTTAGGTCATAATCGGGCAGGCCCTCGTTCAGCCACATGCCGCTGTCCGACTGGATCCCGCTGGGCAGGTCTATGGCGATCCGGTGGCGATGCGTGTCGGCCAGTTTTGCCAGCAGCGCGGCATGCTCCGCCGTCAATGGCCGCGTCAGACCGCTGCCGAACAGGCAATCGACCAGCACGTCGCCCGCGGCCGCCGCATCCGGCCCCAGCACTTCGCCACCGAACAGGCCGCGCGCGTTGCGAGCCGCTTGCGTCGTGGGTTCCGCTGCCGCCACCACGACCACATGACTGCCGCGCTCGCGCAAGGCTTCGGCGATGACATAGCCATCGCCGCCATTGTTGCCCGGTCCGCATAGCACCGTCACCTTGCCGTGCCCGGCGATCCGCCAGACCCAGTCCGCCGCGCCGCGCCCGGCTGTATCCATCAGCGCCTCGACACTGGTGCCCGCCGCGATCAGCGCGTCTTCGGCGGCACGCATCTGCGCCACGGTGAGGATCTGGTCAGGGTTTGCCGGCATCGTTCATCTTTCCAACCGGGAACAGGTAGCGATCCTGCCCCACGGTAACCAAAATCCTGTCGCCCTTGTCCAGCGCAACCGTTTGCTCCGCACCATCGGCGGCGATGATGGCGGTGCCATCGGCAGCGCTGACGAAACGCCGAAACCCGCCATCCGGGTGACGCACGATCAGCGCCAATCCATCATCCACCTTGGCGCGCTCGACCGCACACACTTTAGTGAGCTTCTGCTCACCGCCCAAGGCGCAGGCGATATGCTCCTTGCCCTCGGCGATGGCGGGCGGCTCCTCGTTACCGGAACAGGCGGCCAGTGCCATGGCGAGAGACACGCTCAGGCCCCGAGCCTTGACCGCCACCGGGCTATCCCTGTTTCGGGCCGCGCTTCAACTGGGTAACATCACGCACCGCACCACGCGCGGCGCTGGTCGCCATCGCAGCATAGGCCTGCAATGCGACCGAGACCTTGCGCGGACGCGGGTGAACCGGCTGCCAGGCCTTGTCGCCGCGTGCTTCCATCTCGGCGCGACGCTGGGCCAGTTCCTCGTCCGAGATGGCAAGGTTGATCGTGCGACCCGGGATATCGATCTCGATGATGTCGCCGTTCTCGACCAGCCCGATCGCGCCGCCTTCTGCCGCTTCGGGCGAGGCGTGGCCGATCGAGAGGCCCGAAGTGCCGCCCGAAAACCGCCCGTCGGTGATGAGCGCGCAAGCCGCTCCCAGGCCCTTCGATTTGAGGTAGCTGGTGGGATAGAGCATTTCCTGCATGCCGGGTCCGCCGCGCGGCCCCTCATAGCGGATGACGACAACATCGCCCGCGCCGACCTGACCGCCAAGGATGCCGGCAACTGCCGCGTCCTGGCTCTCGTAAACCCGCGCGGGGCCGGTGAACTTGAGGATCTTGTCGTCAACGCCCGCCGTCTTCACGATGCAGCCGTCGAGCGCGATATTGCCCGAAAGCACCGCAAGCCCGCCGTCCTGGCTGAACGCATGCTCCTTCGACCGGATGACGCCGTTCTCACGATCCAGATCGAGCGCTTCCCAGCGGCGCGACTGGCTGAAAGCGGTCTGCGTCGGCACGCCGCCCGGCGCGGCCTTGAAGAACTGCTGCACCGAGGGAGAACTGGTGCGCACGATATCCCAGTGATTGAGCGCGTCCCCAAGCGTGCGGCTGTGCACGGTCGGCAGATCGGTGTGGAGCAAGCCGGCGCGGTCCAGTTCGCCCAGGATAGCCATGATGCCGCCTGCGCGGTGAACGTCCTCCATGTGCACGTCGGCCTTGGCCGGCGCGACCTTGGACAGGCACGGCACCTTGCGCGACAGGCGGTCGATGTCCGTCATGGTGAAGTCCACCTCGGCCTCGTGGGCCGCGGCCAGCAGGTGCAGGACGGTATTGGTGGAGCCGCCCATGGCGATGTCGAGGCTCATGGCGTTCTCGAAGGCCCGGAAGCTGGCGACATTACGCGGCAGGACGCTGTCGTCCTCCTGCTCGTAATAGCGCTTGGTGA
>CAYRLC010000114.1:0-7457 GCA_964424995.1 uncultured Croceicoccus sp. | reverse complement strand
GCACTTATATTAAGGAGAGGAGACATAAAACCTGCAGATAAAACGATAAGTGTCAAGTTAGACAACCTCTTTACTGGCCAAAGTAATGCTTATTCACTTACTCCTGAAAGACATCGAATAGAAAGTGTTCTTCCGGGAATTGATAGTAAGGGGCATAAAGTAGTTGGCTCTAACGATGCTGTAGTTGATATAAAGAAAGGAGAAGTGCTTTCAGACACCAAGGAGATTTACAGAAGCTTAAACAAAAAAATAGGGTGGATAGATTCGCCGAGAAGTAAAGCTGTCTATGGCTTTGTTGGAAAAGAAGGAGAATTAACATTAAACGATTTTAAAGTCAATGTAAACACCGATTTCGCCACTGTGGCAATAAGTTCATTAACTGACGAACCAATAAAATATTCAGGAAACATGCTTTTAACTGCAGTAGGCAGGGCAGATAACACAAATAGTAAATACAATGAGGATCATACACAACAATTGGATCCTGGTCATGGTCCAATATTGATTGAAGTTATTGAAGCTACAATTGAGATTAAAACGGAAAAGAAAAATTTACGTGTTATGTCAATCAATCCGCAAGGAATGATTACTGGCTACATGCCTTCTCAATACAAAGATGGTGTGTTTCGATTTACGATTGGGGAGGAGTTTCAATCAATGTACTATTTGATACAGGAAATGTAAATACTTCTGGATCGCAAACCGCTGGTTGACATTGCAACGGCGCTGAATATGACGGTTGGAGGTATTGTTGCGCACCATTCTGCATTAAATAACGGGGAATCGGTGAAAAATCCACAATATGATTTTTAAGCGCTTTGACAACCATTTCAGTATAAAGACTTTTTTGCGGTGAACAGTGGGCATGCCGTGAATAAATGAAGTAATCCAGCCGCCTGTCGAGCCATTGCCCGGGATCCGTCAAAACATATTTAAAATGGACTCTATTTTGAAAAACTTAATAATATTAATTTCAATTCTATTCTTTACCTCATTGTTAGTTATAGTTATCAGCTGTACTGACACGAAAAAAAGAGGAGATTATACTGCCACAGTTGACAAATCAGGAATTTTTTCTGTAGGATGGGCGCAAGCTGACATAACTCCAGACAAGCCTGTTCTACTTGCAGGCCAATTTCATGCGAGAGTTTCAGAGGGAGTAATGGACCCGGTCACTGCCACAGTACTCGCACTGGAATCAGGTATCGGTGAATCCTCAGAAAAAGTTTTACTTATAAGTTGCGATCTTATTGCAATTAACGAAGGAACAAAAGATAATGCAAAGATAGATTTGAAGAATTCAATCCGGAAAAAAATTACTAGAAACATCCCTGGAGTACTGCCTGAAAAAATAGTTATTAATGCAACCCACACGCACACAGCACCATATTGTAATACAGCAACAAGTGCCCAAGAACTTTACGGTGTTGACCTGGATGTAATGTCTCCTGCTGAATGTATTGAATTTGTATCTGACAAAATAAGCGAAGCTGCAGAACAGGCATGGAACAAAAGGGCTCCTGGAGGAATTAGCTATGGATTAGGTCATGCAGTTGTTGGGCATAACAGATTACAGGCGGGTTTTGATGGCAAATCAACAATGTATGGCCATACAAACAGAGAAGATTTTAGCCATATAGAAGGTTTTGAAGACCATTCAGTAAACCTTTTATATACCTGGGATAAACAAGAAAACCTTACAGGAATTGTGGTCAATGTCCCAAGTCCCTCCCAGGTTACTGAAGGATTATTTGTGATAAGTGCAGATTACTGGCATGACACCAGAGTTGAAATACGCAATCGGCTTGGGGAGAATATTTATATTTTGCCACAGTGTAGTGCTGCAGGAGATCAGTCGCCTCATAAAATGATAGAAGCAAAAGCAGAAACCAGAATGCAGAAATTAATGTTTCCTGACGCTGAAGAAGTTGGTGATTATACGATTGGTCTGAGAAAAGATATTGCGGTGAGAATTGCAGACGCTGTTACATCGGTACTGCCTTATATGAAAGATAATATAGACTGGAACCCAACGGTAAAACATCAAGCAGAAGTTGTTGAGCTTTCAAGAAGATTGATTGGCCCCGAAGACGTTAATGACGGGAAAAAGGAAGCAGAACAATTTGAAAAAGAATATAAAAAAATGCTGAATGAAATAAATGAAAATCCTGTATTAAAAGAAAATTCAAGATGGTATACCCAAATAACAATTGCCCATACCAGAATAAGAAGGGGGAATAGCGTGAAGGATCGGTACGAACTTCAAAAGAATCAACCTACAATGCCCGTCGAAGTTCATATCCTTCGAATAGGCGATATAGTAATGGCAACAAATCCATTTGAATACTACCTTGACTATGGAATGAGGATCAAGGCACGCAGTTCAGCTATTCAAACATTCCTGGTACAGCTTACCGGCAGCGGCTCTTATGTTCCTACAGAAAGGTCAATTGAAGGTGGTGCATATGGAGCTGTGCCTGCAAGTACCCTGATTGGACCCGAAGGGGGACAGGAACTCGTTGAAAGAACTTTGGAACTTATTGATGAAGTTATGAAATAATCTCTATTAGTGTAACACTTCAAATTTCAAATTATGAAAAATGCATACCGACAATATTCACAAAAACTGCTATTATTGATAATCTCATTGTCATTAACTTGTGGTTATTTTAATTCATATGCTCAAAAAACAGACAACGCCCTTACTGACATCGAAGGCAATAAATATAAAACAGTTTTTATTGGCGATCAGGAATGGATGGCAGAGAATCTCAAAACGACTAAATATCATGATGGCACTGACATACTATTGGTGGAGGAAAATAATGAGTGGATTGGTATTACGACACCTGCCTACTGCTGGTTCGGCAACGACATTGCAAACAGAGATATCTTTGGGGCATTATACAACTGGAAAGCAGTAAATACAGGCAAACTTTGTCCGGAAGGATGGCACGTTCCGACAGATGAAGAGTGGACTCAACTAACAGATTTCCTCGGTGGTCTTAACGTAGCAGGAGGAAAAATGAAAGCAACTGGTAACGATTTATGGAACTCTCCTAATAAAGAATCCAGCAACGAAAGTGGCTTTTCTGCTCTTCCCGGTGGCTATCGTTACGGATATTTCTGGGGAAGTGGTGAATTCTACGAAAAGAGGCTCAACGGATATTTCTGGACTGCAACTGAATATACGGAAACCCATTCCAGAAGCCGGACGATTAATGCACAAAGAGCGAAGGTGTATAACAGTGTATTCGTAAAAAATAATGGATTTAGTGTACGTTGTATCAAAGATAAATAAGATCTGTATAAAATATCATAATAATTAATTTATGAAAAATAAAATTTTCTCATACACCTTCTTAATCGCTGTGTCGATAATATTTTCGACTGGGTGCATTTCTCAAAAAAATGCGGGTACAGTTCAGGATATTGACGGGAATACCTATAATACAGTAAAATTAGGCGAACAGGTATGGATGCAGGAAAACCTGAAAACTACCAGATATAATGATGGTACTCCTATCCCAAATGTTACAGACAACACAGAATGGAGGCATTGTGATTCTCCTGCATATGTATGGTATGACAATGATATCTCCTATAAAGAACCTTACGGAGCGTTATATAACTGGCATGCTGTTGGAGACAAACCCGGTCTGTGCCCAGAAGGATGGCATGTTCCGAGTGATGAAGAATGGAAACAACTGGAAATGTATCTCGATATGACCAAAGAACAGACCGATGGGACAGTGTGGAGAGGAACCGATCAGGGAGGAAAGATAAAAGAATCAGGTACAGAACACTGGATAAGCCCAAATGAAGGTGCCACCAATGAAAGTGGGTTAACAGTAATCGGAGCCGGACGGCGGTTTACAAACGGTCTGTTTGGAACTATAAATGAAGGATGTACCATTTGGTCATCAACACAATTCTCTCTATCAAGTGCTGCTTATCGCCATTTCGCAACAGAAAATGCTGGAATAGGTAGAAATCCTGCAGGTGAAAAAAAGTTCGGTTTTACGGTCCGTTGTGTA
This sequence comes from uncultured Croceicoccus sp., assembly GCA_964424995.1. Taxonomy (GTDB): domain Bacteria; phylum Pseudomonadota; class Alphaproteobacteria; order Sphingomonadales; family Sphingomonadaceae; genus Croceicoccus. The sequence continues at coordinate 3,420 of CAYRLC010000114.1, read as the reverse complement.
AAAAATGACTAAAAAATAAATTCCCTAAAAATGAAAAAAAATAATCCATTTCTAAAATCACTGTTTCTTCTTCTAATCTCAGCATTATTATTAAATATTGCCAGCGCAGATGCGGGAGAATTACTTATAGGAACAGAAACTGTAGATATCACACCCGAACTGCCAGTTGCAATTACAGGCCAGTTTCACCTGCGAATTGCATATGAAGCAGAAACACCACTGACTGCTAATATTATTGCTCTTGAATCAAAAGAACAAAATAGTAATGGAGATGTGGCTATAATGGTATCATGCGATTTACTTTCTATCTCAAATGAGATGCTTCAAAAGATTCGAGAGGAAGTCGGCAAAAAAGTAAACGCGCTGGATGTAAGTAAAATTTTTTTAAATGCAACGCATACGCATACAGCACCAGTGCTGGAAAATGATTCTACTTCTTTATTTAGATATCAAATTCCGGAAAAGGATGTACTCCAGGTTGAAGAGTATGTAGATTTTTTTGTAAAAAAAGTTAGTGGTGCAATAATAAAAGCCTGGAATAGCAGGAAACCGGGAAGTGTGACATGGGGATTAAGTCACGCAGTAGTAGCCTATAACAGACGGATTGTTTATGCCGACGGTACATCTGTCATGTACGGAGATCCAAACAGTCCAGATTTTATTAACCTTGAGGGGATGGAAGACCATGATGTGAATACCCTCTTTTTCTGGAATAAAAGAGGAAAACTAATAGCCATGACCATTAATGTTCCATGCCCATCACAACTGGTTGAGAGCAGAACAGTTGTGAATGCAGATTATTGGCATCCGGTGCGTGAAAAATTGAGAGAACGTTTTGGAAATGACGTAACTATTTTGGGCTGGGGCGGAGCTTCCGGCGATCAATCGCCAAGGCCTTTATACAGAAAAGAAGCTGAAGACCGAATGAGAAGTTTACGCAATTTAAGTGAAACCAAGGAGTTGGCACGTCGTATTTATATTGCGGTTGAAGAAGCATATGAAACAGTCAAAAATGACAAACAAGACGATATCAAACTGATTCACAAATCAGAAATACTATCACTTCCTTTAAGGAAGGTAACAGAAGAGGAATATCAGTTTGCTATTTCTGAAAGAGATAAATATTCAGCTCTAATTACTGCCAATCCTAAATCAGCAGCACAACATCTTGCTAGGGTATCCTGGAATGATGACGTTGTCAAACGGTATAACATGCAAAAAAATAATCCGAATCTTGATTATAGAACAGAAATTCATGTGGTCAGAATTGGAGACATTGCCCTTTGCACTAACCAATTCGAATTGTTTACTGACTTTGGAATACGAATACAGGCGCGGAGTAAAGCGTTACAGACATTCGTAATTGCTTTCGCAGGACCAATTACATATCTTCCAACCCAAAAAGCTTTAGAGGGAGGTGGATACAGTGCTGTAATTCAGAGCGGAGTAGTGGGGCCTGATGGTGGTCAGATACTAGTTGACAGGACGGTACAGCTTATTAATGACATGTTTAATAATTAACATATAACAAAAAGCTAGTAAATGAGCTTGAAAAAATTCTTACCAGTTTATTTAATCTTCCTGTCTATGGGCATGGTAGATGCTGCCGGTCCAATGGTAAGCTTGGCGCGGGATTCGTTTACTCTTTCCATAACTGCAGCCACGCTGTTGCCCTTCCTGGGATACCTGATGTTCGGGTTGCTTTCTATTCCGATGGGTGTTTTGCAGGACAAAAAAGGGAAGGTGTTTATTTTAAACCTTGGATTGGGAATAATGCTTGCCGGCCTGCTGATTCCTGTTATATCGGGTATGTACGGGACAATGGTGGTTGATAGTTCTTCCATGGGACAATTTTACAGGATACTGTCAGCCGTACTGTTTATCGGTGCCGGTGGAGCCATCATGCAGGTAGGAGGTAATCCATTTGTACGGGACGTTTCCAAAGAAGGGCACTATTCCAAAAATTTATCGAAGGCACAGGCATTTATTACAATAGGTTCTTCTCTGGGATTTCTGATTCCACCCCTCATGTTCAACCTGTTCGGCCTCGACTGGAGTATATTGTTCCCAGTAAATGCATCTATCGTTTTGGCAGCCATACTGTGGTTTAACCTGGCAAAAGTAAGAGAAGTAAAACAGGAAAAGACTCACCACGTCACGTTAAGTTCCTGTTTAAAATTATTAAAAAACGGTTATGTACTAGCAATGGTACTGGGCGTATTTATCTATTGCGGGGTAGAGATAGCCGTGGCTTCACATGCTCCAATTCTGTTAAACGACAAATTCGGGATATCTGTGGAAAAACTGGGCCTTGTTATAAGCTGGTCGCTGTTTTACCTTCCGATATTCCTTGGAAGATTCTTTGGTTCATTTATCCTGAAATTTATTGCCCCCACCAGTTTGTTAATCGTCACCGGATTATTTGCCGTAATTGGCGTACTGATTATCTTATTCACAAACTCACTGACCATTGCACTAATTGGTATCCTTATTATTGGTTTTGGGTTTGCCAATATTTTTCCCCTTATTTTTTCTATTACCATCGACAATATGCCTGAGCATCAAAATGAATTATCCGGGTTACTGGTCACCATGATTGTGGGAGGCACATTTATTCCAATGATTATGGGCACCGTTGCCGACACAACCAATATTACACTTGCATTTATTGTCCCCCTGGCATGCCTTTTCTACATAACATTTTTAGGAATAATCAATTACTACAAAAAACATAAAACAGTATGATGGAAAATTCAGTAAAAACCGCGTTTGTGGGATTTGGGGAGATAAATTCTCCTCAGGACTTAATTAAAGATCTGTGTCATAAAGCAAAGGATGAAGTAAAATCCCTGGGTATCGCAGTAGTCTCAACCGGTCATGTAACCGACGACCCCGACGGGATAGATGTGCAAAGGGCGATAAATGATTTGAAGCAGCAGGAATTTGATTCACTCATTCTTTGCCTGGCGGGCTGGATACCTTCCCATGCGGTCATTTCCATAACCGAAGCGTTTAAAGACAAACCTATGATTTTATGGGGCCTTGCAGGAGAAATTGCCAACGGGCGTGTAGTTACCCCTGCTCCTCAGGCAGGCACAACAGCCCTGCGTAAGGTTTTCGAAGACTTGGATTACAAATTCAAATACGTTTACAATATCATCGGAAAACCCTCCCCGCTGGAAAAAATCAAAAATTTTCTGCTGGCAGCAACCGCCGCCAAAAACCTGAGAAGTACAAAAGTAGGGATGATGGGCTTCCGCGATATGAAACTTTACAATACGCTTTATGAAGGATTATCACTTAAAGAAAAAATCGGTACCGAAATCGAATATTTTGAGATGCTGGAGATGTTTCAACTTAGCGATAAGGTGATTGAAAAAGAGGTTTCAGATATCCTAAAAAAAATAAAAAATGAGTGGG
>CAYRLC010000113.1:0-7467 GCA_964424995.1 uncultured Croceicoccus sp. | reverse complement strand
AGCTGGTCCGCGACTTCCAGTCGGTGATCGGCAAGGAAGCACGCGCGCAACTGCTCGAACGCACCGGCCGCCTGCCCGACCTGCTGGTCGCGGCGATCGGTGGCGGATCGAATGCCATCGGCCTGTTCCATCCGTTCCTCGACGATCCGTCGGTCAAGATGCTGGGCGTGGAAGCGGCGGGCCACGGCCTCGACAAGGAACATGCTGCCTCGCTCGCGGGTGGATCGCCGGGCGTGCTCCACGGCAACAAGACCTACCTGCTTCAGGACGAGGACGGCCAGATCACCGAAGGCCACTCGATCTCGGCGGGTCTCGACTACCCCGGCATCGGCCCCGAACATTCGTGGCTGAAGGAAACGGGCCGCGTCGAATATACCTACGCTACCGACAAGGAGGCTCTGGACGCGTTCCAGCTGCTCTGCCGGACCGAGGGCATCATTCCCGCGCTCGAACCCAGCCATGCCATCGCCGCGGTGGTCAAAGTGGCGCGCGAGATGCCGCGCGACGCGATCATCTGCGCCAACCTGTGCGGTCGCGGGGACAAGGACATCTTCACCGTCGCCGAACACCTGGGGGTCGAACTGTGAGCCGGTTCGAAACCGCATTCGGCAAGGCGCACCCCGCCCTCGTCTGCTTCGTCACCGCCGGTGATGGCGACACCGCCGCCATTCTCGACGCGCTCGTCGATGGCGGGGCCGACGTGATCGAGCTGGGCATGCCGTTCACCGATCCCATGGCCGACGGCCCGTCCATCCAGCTTGCCAACCTACGCGCGCTCGATCCGGCCCGCGCCGGGGGTGCGATCACGACGGCGGAGATCTTCGCCATCGCCGCCGCCTTCCGCGCGCGCCATCCCGAAGTGCCGCTGGTGCTGATGGGCTATGCCAATCCGATGATCCGCCGCGGTTCGGACTGGTTTGCCGCCGAATGCGCCAAGGCCGGGGTCGACGGCGTGATCTGCGTCGACACTCCGCCCGAGGAAGATGCCGAACTCGGTCCCGCCCTGCGCGGCGCGGGCGTTGCGACGATCCGCCTTGCCACCCCCACCACCGACGCGGCCCGCCTGCCGCAAGTGCTCGAGACCGCGACCGGGTTTCTCTACTACGTCTCGGTCGCGGGCATCACCGGGCTGCAACAGGCTGCGACCGCCTCGATCGAGGAAGCCGTCGCCCGCCTGAAGGCCGGGACCGACCTTCCCGTCGCGGTCGGCTTCGGCGTGCGCACCCCCGAACAGGCCGGGGCCATTGCTCGCGTCGCCGATGGCGTCGTCGTCGGCTCGGCTCTGGTCGAGCTGGTCGGCCAGCACGGTGCCGACGCTCCCGCCAAGGTCCGCGAACTGACCGCCGCGCTGGCCGCAGCCGTCCACGCCGCGCGAAAGGAAGTCGCATGAGCTGGCTCAACCGCGTTCGCAACCGGATACCCTTCGTTGCCAAGCGCGATACGCCCGACAACCTCTGGCAAAAGTGCAAGAACTGCCAGGAGATGCTGTTCACGAAGGACTACGAGGAAAACCTCTGGGTCTGCCCGCGCTGTGACGATCACGGGCGCATCGGCGCCGATATCCGTCTGGCGCAGATCATGGACCCCGGCTTTACGGTCCTGCCTTCGCCCAGCGTCAAGGAAGACCCGCTCAAGTTCAAGGATTCCAAGCGCTACACCGACCGTCTGAAGGCCGCGCGGACCGGCGCGCCGCACCCCGATGCGCTGACCAACGCGTCGGGAAGCATCGACGGGCGCAAGGTCGTGATGGGCGTGCAGGACTTCGGCTTCATGGGCGGATCGATGGGCATGGCGGTGGGCGATGCCTTCCTCGCCGGAGTCGATCGCGCGGTGGCCGACAAGTGCCCCTACGTCATTTTCACGGCAGCCGGCGGCGCGCGGATGCAGGAAGGCATCCTCTCGCTGATGCAGATGCCGCGCACGACGGTGGCGATCCAGCGGTTGAAGGCGGCGGGCCTGCCCTATCTCGTCGTCATGACCGATCCGACCACGGGCGGCGTCACCGCCAGCTACGCGATGCTGGGCGACGTGCAGATGGCCGAACCCAACGCGCTTATCGGTTTTGCCGGGCAGCGGGTGATCCAGGACACCATTCGCGAAAAGCTGCCCGAAGGGTTCCAGCGCGCCGAATACCTGCACGCGCACGGCATGATCGACATGGTCGTCCACCGCAAGGACCTGCGCAAGACGCTGGCCGAGGTGATCGATTACCTCATGGCGGCGAAGCAGGCCGCCTGAAGCGCAACCTGCAGGTTCGGCGCAGATGCGCGACTTCGCCGTTTCCGACAGCCCGGCGGTCCAGGCGCAGCTTGACCGCCTTGCGGCGCTGAGCCTGCCGCAGGGGCGGCTGGGCCTTGGCCCGGTGCGCGAACTGCTGGGGCGGCTGGGCGATCCGCACCTGTCGTTGCCGCCGGTCTTCCACATCGCCGGGACCAACGGCAAGGGCTCGACCAGCGCGTTCCTGACCGCCATGCTGCGGGCCGGCGGGCACCGGGTCCACCAGTTCACCAGTCCGCACCTCGTCCGCTACAACGAACGGATCCGGCTGGCCGATGACCTGATCGGCGACGCCATGCTTGCCGACCTGCTGGGCGAAGTGCTGGATGCGGGCGAGGACATCGGCGCCAGCTTCTTCGAGATCACGACCGTCGCGGCCTTCCTCGGTTTTGCGCGTGTGCCCGCCGACGCCTGCGTGATCGAGGTGGGCCTTGGCGGACGGTTCGATGCGACCAACGTGATCGCGCATCCGGCGTGCTGCGGCATTGCGTCGCTGGGCATCGACCACGAACGCTTCCTGCTGGTGCCGGAGGATGGCGCCCCCACTCACCCGATGGCCCGCATCGCTTTCGAGAAGGCCGGAATCGTCAAGCCCGGCACCCCCATCGTGACTCAGGCCTATGGCCCCGAGGCGCAGTCGGAGATCGAGCGCGCGGCGCGGGTCGCCGGATCGCCTCTGCACATGCGCGGGCAGGACTGGGACGCCAGCGCCGATCTGGCCATCGAATACCGCGACCGCGACGGTGGACTGACCCTGCCGCTGCCCGCCCTGCCGGGCGCGTTTCAGGCCGAGAACGCGGCACTGGCTGTGGCGATGCTGCGGCATCAGGACCGGGTCACGGTTTCGCCCGACGCGATGGCGAAGGGGATCGCCAACGCCCGCTGGCCGGCGCGGTTGCAATGGCTGCCCGATGGCCCGCTGACCCGGCTCGTGCCCTGTGCGCGCGTGCTGCTCGACGGTGGGCACAATCCCGATGCGGGCGGCGTGCTGGCGCAATATCTCGCCACGCTCGACGGTCCGATCCACGCCATCGGCGCGATGCTGGCGGCCAAGGATGCGCGCGGCTTCCTCGCGCCGCTCGCGGGGAGGCTTTCGAGCTACACCGCGCTGCCCCTCGCCTCGCACGAGGTCTTCGCGCCAGCCGATCTGGCCGCCATCGCTTCGGAGGCTGGCGTGCCCCGGACGGGCGTGGCCGATAGCGTGGAGCAGGCCCTGTCAGGCATCGACACCGATGGCACGGTCCTGATCTGCGGCTCGCTCTACCTTGCAGGCGAAGTCCTGCGCGCCAATGGTCCGCTGCCGGACTAGGTCGCCGCCGTCACCCCGGCCCTTGCGCCCAACCGGGCCTGGCGGACCCATTCGATCACGCAGAACACGACCGCAACGAAGCCGAGCAGCGTCGTCAGGATGAAGACCGGGTAGTAACCCTGCTCGTCGATCATCTGGCCCAGTGCCCCGCGCCCCAGCGTGCCGATCAGGAAGGTCAGCGACGACAGCAGCGCATATTGCACGGCAGAATAGCCCTTTGCCGTGATCGACGAGAGATAGGCGACCAGCGCCGCCCCGGCGAGCCCACCGGCCAGATTCTCGCCCCCGATGGCCACCATCAGCTTGGCCAGGCGTACATCGCCGCCGAACCATTCGACCAGCGCGCCGAAACCGGTGAAGCGCGCCACCGCCTCCATCGTCGCACCGCCCAGCGCGAGGTCGGCGTAAAGCAGGTTCGACAGCGCCGCCGTCAACGCGCCGAGGAACAGCACCGGCATCCGCCCGACGAAGCTGAACAGTGCGCCGCCCAGCGCAATGCCGAGCATCAGTGCGCCGACGCCGAAGAACTTGGACGCAATGGCGACCTCGTCCTTCGAATACTGCAGCTCGCCGAGGTAGAAGGGATAGGCGAAACTGCCCCAGACGGTGTCGGTGAAGCGATAGAACAGCACCAGCGTCAGCACGATAATCACCGCCCAGCCCAGCCGCCCGACGAATTCGGTCAGCGGCAGGATCAGCGCGCGATAACCCTGATCGACGAAGCTGTCCCAGCCCCCCGAACGCGCTGCGGGCGCGGCCAGCGTATAGCGCCCCTTGCGCCGCCAGTTTTCCAGCACCGCCGCCATGATGACGGGCACCACCACTGTCGCAATGACGATCACCGGTCCCATGTTCTGGATGAACTCGACCGAATCAGGCCGCGCCGCCGGATCGCTCGACAGCGAGCGCACCATGAACACGCCCACTTCGACCAGCGCCCACGCCCACAGCGCGCCGACGATGGTCAGTGCCCAGCCGCGCACCTTGGGCGAAAGCTGACCCGGATCGCGCAGGACCCGCAGCGCTTCGTCGTCCGCTGTTAGCGATGCCGTGGTCTGTGCGGGTTCCGGCGCGAAAATGCTGGCGAAAGCGACTAGCGCCATCACCCCGCCGAGCAGGGCATAGACCGTAGGCCAGCTCGTCCGTTCCGCCATGAACAGCGCCAGCGCACCGCCGACCAGCACCGCCGACCGCCAGCCGAGCTGGTAGACGGTGGAGAGGATGTCGATCGTCGCCACCTCGTCCGCCACGTCGACGCGCCATGCGTCCATGACCACGTCCTGCGTCGCGCTGGCAAAGGCACCGATGCCCGCCAGCAAGGACAGCGCGCCGATCGCGCCCGAAGGATCGAGCCGCGAGACGAGGATGAGGATCACGGCGAGCAGAACCTGCGCGCTGACGATCCACTGCTTGCGATGGCCCAGTCGTTTCAGGCCGGGGATGTCGATCCGGTCGAGCAGCGGCGACCACAGGAACTTGAACGCGAAGGCGAGGCCGATGAGCGAGAACACGCCCATGGTTTCCAGATCGACCTTGGCATCGCTCATCCACGCGTAAAGCGTCGAGAGCAGCAGCGTATAGGGCAGGCCGGAGGCGAAGCCGAACAGCAGCATGTAGGCCGTCTTGCGATTGCCGAGCGAGGACAGCAGCCTGGCGAAGCCCGGCTTCTTGGCGGGCGGGGCAGCGACGGCCTGCGTTTCGGCGTCGGGATTGCTTTCCGCCTCGTTGATCGTGCTCGTCATCCGCGTCACCCGTTGCTGTGTTTGTTCAGGAGACTATCGCACGGCCAAGGACTTGCAATCGCACGCCCGGCCTGTCCCCGATTAACTCGCCCCCTTGCCATGAATCGTTGGCTTGTCTTGCAAGAGCCGATGGCGCATGGCGCTGGCGTGAACAAGCCGCCCCGCAAGCCTTCCGCACTCGCAGACCGCCGCCCCGGCAAGCGTCCGCCGTTTCGCCGCAAGCCCGGCGCCGGCAGCGCGCCCAACTCGTCGCAGCCTTCGCCCGACCAGCCCAAGCGCGACGGCGACCGCATCGCCAAGCTGCTCGCCCGCGCCGGCATTGCCAGCCGCCGCGAGGTGGAGCGCATGATCGAGGAAGGTCGCGTCGCACTGGACGGAGCGGTGCTGACCACGCCCGCCACGGTGCTGACTTCGCTGAAGGGCGTCACCGTCGACGGGCAGCCGGTCGCCGCGCCCGAACGCACGCGCCTGTTCCTGTTCCACAAGCCCGCTGGCCTGCTGACGGCGGAGCGCGACCCCAAGGGCCGGCCGACGATCTACACCGCGCTGCGCAACGCCCTCCCCGCGGGAGCGCCGCGGGTAATGCCGGTCGGCCGCCTCGACTACAATACCGAGGGGCTGCTGCTGCTGACCAACGACGGCGAGTTGAAGCGCGCACTCGAACTGCCCGCATCGGGCGTGCCGCGCACCTATCGCGCCAAGGCGATGGGCAAGATCGGCCAGAACGACCTCGAGGCCTTGTTCGAGGGGATCACCGTCGACGGCGTGCATTACGGGCAGATCGAGGCGAATCTGGAGCGTCGCAACGGGCTGCAGAACTGGATCGAGATGACCCTGACCGAGGGCAAGAACCGCGAAGTTCGCAACGTGCTCGAACATCTCGGCCTGCAGGTCAGCCGCCTGCTGCGCACCGAATACGGGCCCTTTGCACTGGGCGATCTGCAGCGCGGCGCGGTGTATGAAGTGCCGCAGCAGGAGGTCGAACGCTTCCGCAAGGCGTTGATGAAAGCGCCGAAGAAGTGAAGCCGCACGGGGTAAAGCCGGGTGCGAAGACCGGTGGCATGCGGATCATTGCCGGCGACTGGCGCGGACGGCGGATCGTCGCGCCGGTCGGCGACACCACGCGCCCCACCGCCGACCGCACGCGCGAGACACTGTTCTCGATGCTGGTCAGCCGGATCGGATCGTTCGAGGGGCTGACGGTCGCCGATCTTTTCGCCGGATCGGGGGCGCTGGGGCTGGAGGCGCTGTCGCGCGGCGCAGTCCACGCGCTGTTCGTCGAACAGGACGCCGCCGCGATGAAGGCGCTGAAGACCAACATCGCGACCTTCGAGGCCCAGGCGAAGTGCGACGTGCGCGCCGCTTCGGTCATGGGTCTGGGCCCGGCGAAAACGCAGCCCGACGTGATCTTCATGGACCCGCCCTACGGCACCGGCGCCGGATCGGTGGCGCTCGACAAGCTGTCCCGCCTCGGCTGGATCGCGCCGGGTGCGTGGATCAGCATCGAGAGCGCGCGTGACGAGGATATCGACGTCAAAGGCTTCTCCGTCGACGCCGTCCGCGACATCGGCAAGGCGCGCCTGCACCTGCTGCGCCCCGCCGCCATCTAGTCGGGATTATTGCGCAGGCGCCGCTGCTGCCGCTTCCAGCTTGGCCTTGGCCGCCTCGTTCTGCTCGGCGGTGCGCATCTTTTCGGCAGCGGTCAGGCCGCTGGCGGGCGCGCCGGGCCAGTGATCGAGCGGCGTGCTGCCGAAATTCAGCCCTGCTTCGCGCGGGTTGATGCAGCCATCCTGCGATTCCGGCGTGCACACGGGGTATACCGTCTCGCCGACCTTGACCTTGATGGCGTGGCCCTTCGCATCGCGTTCGACGACTTCGACCTTCACGCTGTCGTCAGCGACGGCGGGTGCGGCGATGGACAGCATCAGGCCCATGGCTACGGAGGGTGCAATCGTGCGGATCATTGAGACTTCCCCTTTTCCCAGGAGCGGGATTAGGCCGCAGAACGGCCCGGATGGCAACAGGGTTACGGGGGGTCTTTAAGGGAATATTGAGACACAAATGGATGGGGCGGCCGGACCAACGTCCGAACCGCCCCAAACGCCTCCGCGGCGATCGCATTCTCCGCGGCGGTATCTG
>CAYRLC010000112.1:0-7467 GCA_964424995.1 uncultured Croceicoccus sp. | reverse complement strand
CGGGTGGAAATCACCTACGGTCCGGGCTCGGGCATGTAAGCCTCAAAAGCTTGCAACAAACACGAAAAGGGCCGGAGAAATCCGGCCCTTTTTTGTTGCGTCGGGTTTCAGGCGTAGCGGAGCGGATCGACGTATCCCGCTTTGGCAAAGCCTTCACGTCGCAAGCGGCAACTGTCGCAAAGCCCACATGCCGAGCCGTCGGGCTCCGGATCATAACATGACCAGCTCAGATTGGGGTCAACATCAAGCCGATAGGCTTCCGCCACGATTTCGGCCTTGCCCATGTACTGCAGCGGCGCATGAATCTGGAATCCTTCACCGTCAGCTCCAGCCTTGGTGGCCAGGCGCGCCAGATCGGCGAACCCTTTGATAAATTCGGGACGGCAATCGGGATAACCGGAATAGTCGAGCGCATTGACGCCGATGAAAATGTCCCGCGAACCCAGGGCTTCGGCCCACGCCAGAGTAAGGGACAGGAAAACGAGGTTTCGTGCCGGCACGTAGGTTACGGGGATGTCCTCGCCGACACCGCCCTTTGGCACGTCGACATCGCCGGTCAGAGCAGACCCGCCGAACAACCGCAGATCGAGCGGCAGGACCACATGGCGCGCACAGCCAAGCCGCGCCGCAATGGCAGCGGCGCTTTCCAATTCGCGCCGATGCCGCTGATTGTAATCGATTGTCAGGGCATTGACCGTATAGCCCCGCTCGATCGCAAGGGCCGCTGTCACCATGGAATCGAGCCCGCCGGACAGAAGCACGACAGCAGACGGAGGGTTACGTTCGTTCATGCTCTCGCGCTACCTTGCGGGGATGGCCTATTCAACAGTCAGACCGCGACCTTGAATATCTTCGAGCAGAACGCGCAATCAACATGGATGAAGCCATCCGCCTCTCTCATCTCGGCTCGATCCGCCTCCGCAAATCGCCCGAGCACATCGACGTAATGTTCCATCGAACAGCGGCAGCCGCGTGAAATGGCTGCCATCGGCGCGACGCGAATCTCGTCTTCCTCGTGGAACAGGCGCCAAAGAATGGACTCCAGCCCGATCTCCGGATCGACCAGTTCGGCATGACGGACGCTACCGCCCATGATCTCGACATGCTCCCAGTCGGGATCGTCGTAGCGAACGTGCAGTCGCTCACGCCCTTCCTCACCATCGGGCAAGTGCTGAATCAGGATGCCGGCCGCGATTGCATGGGCACGATCCGAACTCGTCGCGACACGGATGAGGGTCGGCAACTGTTCCGACTGGCGGAAGTAATGCTCACACGCTCCGCTCAGAGTATCGCCATCTAGCGGAACAATCCCCTGATACCGTCCGCCGCCAGCCGGTAGATCGAACGTGATAGCAAGATAGGCGTCCGCTCCGAAAAGCGCCTTGAGATGCGGGTTGGCCCCGACTTGCACCATTCGCTCGTCATCGAGCTGCGCATAGCCGCGGATTGCGCCATCTTGGTAATCGCAAACCAGCAGCGTCACTGCGCCCTCGCTGGCCTGCGCCTGCATCGTGAGCTGACCGCCATTCTTGAGCAGCGATCCCATCAGCGCGCACAGCACGAGCGCTTCGGCCAGCATGTTCTGGACCGCCGGCGGATAGGCGTGCGCCGACAGCACCTCGTCCACCGCCGGCCCCAGACGGACACATCGGCCCCGGACATCACGCGCAGGTAGCGTGAAGCCCAGGACGCGATCGAAGCCGGTCTCGGCTGGCGCAGGGTTGGTGCTCATAGCTGGCCGAATACCCAGCGCAGCACCGACTTCTGAGCGTGGATGCGATTCTCGGCCTCGTCCCATACGACCGACGCCGGACTTTCGAACACGTCCTCGCTGACCTCGTCGCCGACGTGCGCCGGCAGGCAATGCAGGAAGACCGCGTCCGGCTTCGCCTTGGCCATGAGCGCGGCGTTGACCTGGAACGGGCGCATTGCCGCCAGCTTCTCCTCAGCTTCCGCCTGCCCCATCGAAACCCAGGTATCCGTGACCAGCACGTCGGCCCCTGCGGCGGCCGTCTGCGCATCACGGCAGAGCGTCACCGCCGCGCCCGCCTCCCGCGCAGCGTCGATGAAGCCCGGATCAGGCTCGTATCCCTCGGGCACCGCATAGCGAACGTTGAATTTCATCAATCCCGCCGCTTCGACGATCGAATGTAGCACGTTGTTGCCGTCGCCGAACCACGCCACTTCCAGGCCGGGAAGCGGCTTGCGACGTTCGACCAGCGTCAGCAGGTCCGCAACGATCTGACAGGGGTGCGAACGGTCGGTCAGGCCGTTGATCACAGGCACCGTGGCGTGGCGCGCCAGTTCCTCGATCTTGGCATGATCGTCGGTGCGGATCATGATCGCATCGACCATGCGCGAAAGCACACGGGCCGTATCGGCGACTGTCTCGCCGCGACCCAGCTGCATGCTGCCCGATTCCATGATCATCGCGCTGCCACCCAACTGGCGCATCGCCATGTCGAAGGACACGCGGGTCCGGGTCGAATTCTTCTCGAAGATCATCGCGAGAACCCGGCCCGCCAGCGGCGCGTCAGCGTCCGGCTGACCCTTGGGCAGTCCCTTGCGCGCCTCCTTCCGGTCGATCGCATCGCCGATCATCGCTGCGATGGCATCGCCGCCCGCATCCGACAGGTCGAGAAAGTGCCGGACGCTCACGGCTGGTAGTCAGCCGCCCCGGCGGACAGCTTCTCCATGAACTCGTCGATGTGTTCGTCGGTGATGACGAGCGGCGGCAGGATGCGCACGACGTTGTCGCCCGCCGCCACGGTCAGCAGGTTGTGCCGGTCGCGCAGGTGCGCCACGAAGGGCCGGCTCTCCACCGCCATCTTCACGCCCAACATCAGCCCCAGCCCACGCACGTCGACGAACAGATCGGGGTAATTGCCGATGAACTGTTCGAGCCGCCCGCGCAGCTTTTCACCCATCGTGCGCACGTGCTCCAGAAATTCCTCGTTCGCCACCGCGTCCAGTACCGCGGTGCCCGCCGCCATCGCCAGCGGATTGCCGCCGTACGTGCTGCCATGCGTGCCGATCACCATCCCGCGCGCCGCTTTCTCGGTCGCGAGGCAGGCGCCCATCGGGAAGCCGCCGCCGATCCCCTTGGCCGTGGCGAGAATATCGGGCTCGATCCCGAAATGCTCGTAGGCATAGAGCTTGCCGGTACGCGCGACCCCGCACTGGACCTCGTCGAAGATCAGCATCAGGTCATGGGCATCGGCCAGCTCGCGAAGCCCCTTGATGAAGGCCTCCGTCCCGACGCGAATGCCGCCCTCACCCTGCACCGGCTCGACCATGATACCGGCCGTGTGCGGGTCGATCGCCGCCTTGGTCGCTTCAAGATCGCCGAATTCGACATAGCGGAAGCCGGGCAGCAGCGGCATGAAGCCCTTGTGCATCTTCTCCTGGTTCGATGCGCTAATCGTCGCCATAGTCCGCCCGTGGAAGGCGTTGGCGAAGGTGATGATCTCGTAGCGATCCTCGTTGCCGGCGTGCTGGTGATAGGCGCGCGCGGTCTTCATCGCGCACTCCACCGCCTCTGCGCCCGAATTCGTGAAGAAGACCGTGTCGGCGAACGTCAGGTCGACGAGCCGCTTCGCCAGGCCCTCGCCCTGTGGGCTGCCATAGAGGTTCGAGACGTGCATGAGCGTCGCCGCCTGGTTCTGGATCGCACCGATCAGGCCGGGATGCGAATGGCCGAGCAGGTTCACCGCAATACCGCTGGCAAAATCCAGAAAGCGTCGACCGTCCTCGGAAACCAGATGGCAGTTGTCCCCGCGAACGGGCCGCACGTCGCAGCGCGGATAGACCGGCATCAGAGGCGTAATCGACATTGTCAGGATCCTTGGACGGAATTGAGAAACGAGAAATGGCGGCCCCCGGAAGGAGCCGCCATTCGTGCCCATGTAGGGCATCGGCCTGATCCGGTCAATCGACCGGGGGCAGTCCGGTCGGGCTCAGCCCTGGACAGGAACGAGGTTCACCGCCGAGTACTTGCCGCGTCGATCGACTTCGAGGTCGAACTCGAGACGATCACCCTCGTTGAGGGTCGACAGGCCTGAACGCTCCACCGCGCTGATGTGAACGAAAGCGTCCTGTTCGCCATCGTCGCGGGTAATGAAGCCGAAGCCCTTCATCGAGTTGAAGAACTTGACCGTGCCCACGGCCTTGTCGCCGGTCAGCTCTCGCTGCGGCGCTGCCGGCTTCTTGGCGACTTCGATGACATCGCCGACGACCTGCAGGTCGCTGGCCGAGATCTTGCCGCCGCGATCGACGAGGTTGAATTCCAGCTCCTGCCCTTCGGCGAGACCTTCGAGACCCGCGCGCTCGACCGAGCTGATGTGGACGAAGACGTCCTCACCACCGTCATCGCGCTGGATGAAGCCGAAACCCTTCTGAGCGTTGAAGAACTTTACGACACCCTTGCCGGTGCCGACGACCTGCGGGGGCATGCGTCCACCGCCGCCACCGCCACCGCCGCCAGGGCCGCTGCGGAAACCGCCGCCGCCACCGCCGGGGCCGCCAGGCCCACCGCTGCGGAAGCCGCCACCGCCGCCACCGCCGCCGCTGCGATAGCCACCGCCACCGCCGCTACGATAGCCGCCGCGATCGTCGCTGGCGCCGCCGCGATCACGATCGCCGTAACCCCCACTGCGTTCGCCGCCGAAGTCCTGGCCGTAGCCGAACCCGCCACCCTGCGAAAAAGGATCGAAACCCTCTTCGCCGATATTATCGCGCTTGTCGCGGCCGCGGCCGCGCCGACCTCTGTCATAACCCATAAAACGAAACGTACCTTAACTCTCGCCCTTCCCTCGATCGTCATGGCCTGCGGACGGACAGTTACCGGACGATGTGCCGAAGTTGCGGGTTCGACACAAATACGGGGGTGGGTATAGGGCATTTGCCAAGGCAAAGCGAACGATTTGCGCGTCCTTTCCGTTTTTTGGCATTCGTGCTGCCGATTTGCCATAGTGGCGCGCATTCGGATGGCTTGCGCGCGGCGTGCTGCCGGGGCACAGAGCGGCCATGGATATCCTTGCCTTGCTTAGCGATCCGGCCGCCTGGGCCGCTCTCCTCACGCTCGTGGTGCTGGAGGTGGTCCTCGGCATCGACAACCTTGTCTTCATCGCCATCCTGTCGAACCGGCTTCCTCCGGAACAGCAGAGCAAGGCACGGCGACTGGGACTTGCGCTCGCGCTGATCATGCGGATCATGCTGCTGATGCTGATCGGCTGGCTCGTCACGCTGCAGACGCCGCTGTTCGATCTGGGCATCGAGGGCCAGCCAGGCCCGCATGGCGAACCCGGCTTCGAAACCGCATTTTCTGGCCGCGACCTGATCCTGCTGGCTGGCGGTCTGTTCCTGCTGTGGAAGGCGACCACCGAAATCCACCATTCGATGGACCCGGAGGGCGATTCCGGCGCGGTGCTCGACAAGAAGACCGGCGCGCAGGTCGCCACCATCGGGTTCGGCGCGGCCATCGCGCAGATCATCGCGCTCGACCTCGTCTTCTCGGTCGATTCCATCCTGACCGCTGTCGGCATGACCGATGACATTCCGATCATGGTCGCTGCTGTCGTCATCACCGTCACGATCATGCTCTTCGCCGCCGATCCACTGGCCCGTTTCATCGAGCATAATCCGACGCTGGTGATGCTCGCGCTCGCGTTCCTCGTGATGATCGGGCTGGTGCTGATCGCCGATGCCTTCGGTTTTCACGTGCCGAAGGGCTATATCTACGCGGCCATGGGCTTCTCGGTGGGCGTCGAACTGCTCAACATGGTGCAGCGCAATCGCCGCAGCCGCGCCGCTGCCGCAAAAGGACCTTTGACATGAGCGATTTCCGCCAGATCGACGACAATCTCTACGCCAGCCCGCAGATCACCGTGACCGATGTCGCCGCGGCCAAGGCGCTGGGCGTCACACTCATCGTCAACAACCGGCCCGAGGACGAATCGCCCGACCAGACCGCCGGCGCGGATATCGAGGCCGCCGCGCGCGAAGCCGGCATCGATTACGTCGCGATTCCCGTCACCCACGCCGGATTCGGTCCCGGTCAGGTCGAGGCGATGCGCGAAGCGCTCGACCGTTCGGGCGGCAAGGTTCTGGCCTACTGCCGCTCGGGCACCCGCTCGACGCTTCTATGGGCGCTGGCCGAGGCGAAGGCGGGCAAGAACCCGTCGGTGATCGCCTCCAAGGCGGCTGGCGGCGGATACGACATTTCCCCGATCCGGCAGATGGTCGAGATGTTGTCTGCCGGCGGCTGACAACCCTGCAAAGCCACACGAAAAGAGCCGGGAGCAGCGATGCCCCCGGCTCTTTTCGTTGGAACCCGGCTTTGGCGTCAGAGCGCGGTGTCGCCGGTCTCCCCGGTACGGATGCGGACTGCGCTCGCCAGATCCAGCACGAATATCTTGCCGTCACCGATGGCGCCCGAACCAGCCGCTTCCTGCAAGGCTTCGACGATCTGCGGGGTAAGCGCATCGGGGGCGGCGATCTCCAGCTTGACCTTGGGTACCATGTTCACCGCGTATTCCGCACCGCGATAGATCTCGGTCTGGCCCTTCTGCCGCCCGAAGCCCTTGACCTCGGACACGGTCATCCCCGCCACGCCAAGCGAACCGAGTGCCTCGCGCACGTCCTCGAGCTTGTGCGGCTTGATGACCGCGATGATGTATTTCATCGAAAATGCCCCTCCTGCAGGTCCTTGCGGTGCCTTACCGTGGGCGCAGTCATGCACCTAATCCCCCATCGCGCAAGGCGTGAGAGGGAAACCCGCGTCCGCCGGACAAAAAAAGGGGTCGGAAAGCGGCTGGCTTTCCGACCCATCTAGTTACGTTCGCAGGAGGAACGTCGAATTGGCGGAGCGGGGAGAGGAGAGGAGGTTCCGCTCCGCCAAAGCTGGTAACCGTGCCTTAGTTGTAGGCACGCTCTCCGTGTTCGCCGAGGTCGAGGCCCATGACCTCGGTCTCTTCGCTGACACGCAGGCCGGTGACGGCCTTGGCGATGTAGACGGCGATCGCGGTGCCGACGGCAGCGATCACGATGGTGGTGACGACCGCGAAGAGCTGCGTCACGAGCTGCGCGCCCATCACGTAGTCATCGCCGCCGGGGCCGCCCAGCGAGGGAGCGAACACAACCGCGGTGCCGATGGCGCCGACGATGCCGCCGATGCCGTGGATGCCGAAGGCGTCGAGCGAGTCGTCATAGCCCAGCGCCGGCTTCACCTTCGCGACGAAGAAGAAGCAGATCACCGAAGCGACAGCACCCAGGACGATTGCGCCGAACGGGCCCGAGTTGCCGGCCGCCGGAGTGACGGCGACGAGGCCGGCGATCACGCCCGAGCAGAAGCCGAGAGCCGAACCCTTGTGGCCCATCGCGCGTTCGGTGATCATCCAGAACAGACCGCCAGCAGCCGTGGCGACGAAGGTGTTGATCATGGCGAGAGCCGCCGAACCATTTGCTTCG
>CAYRLC010000111.1:6443-7538 GCA_964424995.1 uncultured Croceicoccus sp. | reverse complement strand
CTTCGACAGATAGGCCGGGTGGCGGGTCCAGCGATAGGGCCCGTGCGTCAGTATGCCGCGATGGGTGAGGTTGGAAAAGCGGATGCCGAACGCCACCGTCGCCCAGGCATAGATGGCCGTCAGCAGCACCAGCCAGCCGCCCAGCAGCCACTGGAGCGCGGGATAGCCCTGCGTCCACACGTCCCATTCCGCGCCGCCCGCATGATAATCGAGCGGCCCCCCGGAGCCCATCAGCACGAAGGGCGGATAGCAGATCAGCGCCGCCACCCATCCCGCCAGCGCCGGATTGGCGGAGCGGATGTGCGAATCCAGCGGCTTGCACGTCAGCAGATAGCCGACCGTCGCCATGCAGACGTCGATCATGAACATGATGGCGATCAGGAAAGCGGTCAGTTTCACCGGGCCGGCAAAGGCATGATCGATGCGCCAATCGACGACGCTGGCGAAATTGCCCGGCACGATGGACAGCATGAAGGCGAGGAAAAAACCCTTCACCGCCCATGCGCGCGCATGATTGGCGACCTGCGCCATGTCGGGCTTGCCCGCGGCGCCGCCGATCACCCACTGGCCAAAGGCGTAGGACGCATCCCTGGCATCGGTCAGCCGCCGGTCGATCCACAGGACATAAGGGATGGAAAAGGCAAGCAGCCACGGCGCGGCGGCCATGAAAAGGTTCATGGAGAAACGGTAATTGCCGCTCCAGTACCAGCGCGCCACGCAATAGAAGATGGCGATGGCGAGCCATGTCGCCCACAGCCCCGCAATCTTGACGAGGCTGATATCCAGCACCTCTCGCAGCGGCCGGGCCGGTGCATCCCAGTTCATGCCGGTAGACGGGTTGCGATGCACCTTGTCCGCCAGCAGGGACCAGAGCACCATCGGCAGGCCGCAGGCGAAGACGGCGGCAAGACCCGCATAGGGTCCGTTCATCCCATAATGGCGCGCTACCAAGGTCCAGGCGGCAAGCCCGGCAAGGCCCGCAATCCCGACGCCATGGCTGACGGCGGAAGGCGGGCAGGGATCGGCGGTCTTGTCCATGGCCGCCGCTTATGCGGGAAATTGGTAAGCAAGCCGTGAAGGACCGGGACCGCCCTT
>CAYRLC010000111.1:5624-6433 GCA_964424995.1 uncultured Croceicoccus sp. | reverse complement strand
AATTGCTGTCAGGGGCATATTAACAGCATGCTCCCGTCCAGAGCATGCTCCTAAAGCACCGCGCGCACCAGCCCCAGCGACACCGCTTCATTCGCCTCAAGATACCAGTTTTCCGGCGCGCGCCTGAGCACTTCGTCCAGCGTCACCTGCGAGCCCGTGATCAGGTTCGCAAAGCCTTCATTCTGGATGGCGATGGACGCTTCAATCTCATTGAGCGCGGCCTTGAGCGGCGCGATGCAGGTGGACAGCGGCCCTTGAAGGGGAATGTCCTTCGTGATGATGCGTTCATGGATCATCAGGCGGGTGCCGCGCGTCAGATAACGGTTCTCCGTCGCGAAAAAGCCCATGAAGGTCGCCCCTGCCGAATAGACGGCCGTCTTGCCCAGGAAGACAAGCCGCCGTCCGGGCTGCATTTCGGAATGGAAGCGGATATCCTCCCCCATCATCCGGGCGATCTCCGGGTCCCCGCCCAGCGTGGATATTTCAACCACGACGAGGCCGTCCTGCGGCGCGGCGGCCAACCTTTCCTTGAAATGAATATACATGCCATGGTCGACATATCCGGCAAGGCGGATGGCGGGTTCGGCAAAATCCCTGGGCGACAGCATCGGTGCTTGTATCGGCATCGCGCGGTTCATCCTTGATCGAAGAGGAAACAGGGCAGCATTACGCACGGCGCGGCAAATGGTGCCACGGCCACGCGCTTTTAGCTGGCGCGGCGGGGAAGAGGCTGTAAAGAACAGACCATGACCAAAGGGCGCGGGGCATGATAGCGAAACTGAAAGGGCGGCTGGACAGCACCGGCATCG
>CAYRLC010000111.1:0-5614 GCA_964424995.1 uncultured Croceicoccus sp. | reverse complement strand
ATGCTGGTGTCGGAGGATTCGGTCCGGCTGGTGGGTTTCGCACGGGCGGAGGAGCGTGACTGGTTCCGCCTGCTCACCGGCGTTCAGGGCGTGGGATCGCGCGTGGCGCTCGCCATATTGTCCGCGCTGGAACCGGTGGAACTGCACCGCGCCGTGGCCACGGGCGACAAGGCGATGATCGCGCGCGCGAACGGCGTCGGCCCCAAGCTGGCCCAGCGTATCGTCAATGAATTGAAGGACAAGATCGGCGCGGCCCCCGGCGCTGGCGGAGCGCTGCCCGGCGGCGCTGCCATACCTGTCATGGCCGGAGGTCACGGTGCGGACGCCCTGTCCGCGCTCCAGAATCTGGGCTTCCGACCGGCCGAGGCCAGCATCGCCGTCGCCGCCGCCGAGGAGGAACTGGGCGAAGGCGCAACGCTTGACGCGCTGGTCCGCCTCGCGCTGCGGAAGGCGGCGAAATGACGGCCCGCCTTCTTCCCTGCCATGCTGAACTGGTTTCAGCATCCATTGCGCCTTGGCCGCCGAGGGGGAAAGATGAAGGAGCCTTGCGCCTATATCCTCGCCAGTCAGCCTTGTGGGACTCTGTATATCGGGCCGACTTCGAACCTGCCGGGGCGGCTGGCGCAGCATCGCGCGGGGGCGATTCCGGGTTCCACGGAACGTTATGGCGTGCACCGGCTCGTGCGGGTCGAAGCGTGCGATGCCATGGAGCGGGCGATCTTGCGGAAGAAGCAGCTGAAGAATTGGCGGCGGCAGGGGAAGATCAATTTGATCGAGCGCGAAAATCCGGCGTGGGTGGACCTGGCGGTTGGGTTGGGGTTGCCGCCGTTGGACCGGAGCGTGGGGCGCCATGGATGCTGAAACAAGTTCGGCATGACGTTGTGAGTGGGGCGGAGCGCGCATGAGCGAGGAAAGGCTGATCGCTTCTACCCGCCGCGCGGAGGATGCCGACGCGGCGCTGCGGCCCAAATCGCTGGACGAATTCATCGGCCAGGAAGCGGCGCGGGGCAATCTGCGCGTGTTCATCGAGGCCGCGAAGGCGCGCGGCGAGGCGCTGGACCATGTGCTGTTCTTCGGCCCGCCCGGTCTGGGCAAGACGACGCTGGCGCAGATCGTCGCCAAGGAAATGGGCGTGGGATTTC
The DNA here is from genome assembly GCA_964424995.1 of uncultured Croceicoccus sp. Classification (GTDB taxonomy): domain Bacteria; phylum Pseudomonadota; class Alphaproteobacteria; order Sphingomonadales; family Sphingomonadaceae; genus Croceicoccus. The sequence continues at coordinate 4,472 of CAYRLC010000111.1, read as the reverse complement.
GCGCCACGTCCGGCCCGGTGATCGCCAAGTCCGGCGATCTGGCGGCGCTGCTCACCAATCTGGACGAAGGCGACGTGTTGTTCGTGGACGAGATCCACCGCCTCAACCCGGCGGTCGAGGAAGTGCTCTATCCGGCGATGGAGGACCGCGCGCTCGACCTGATGATCGGCGAAGGTCCCTCCGCCCGGTCGGTGCGCATAGACCTGCCGCATTTCACCCTGGTCGGCGCGACGACGCGGCAGGGGCTGCTGACGACGCCGCTGCGCGACCGCTTCGGAATCCCGATCAGGCTGCAGTTCTACACCGTGCCGGAGCTGGAGCGGGTGGTGACCCGCGCGGCGAAGCTGCTTGGTCTTGCCATCGAACCCGACGGCGCGACCGAAATCGCCCGCCGCGCCCGCGGTACGCCGCGCGTCGCGGGGCGGCTGCTGCGCCGCGTGCGCGATTTTGCCGAAGTGGCGGGCAGTGCCACCGTCACCCGCGCCATCGCCGACGACGCGCTGACCCGGCTGGAGGTGGACTCGCTCGGCCTCGATGCGATGGACCGGCGCTACCTCCACATGATCGCCGACATCTACAAGGGTGGGCCGGTCGGCGTGGAGACGCTGGCCGCGGGCCTGTCCGAACCGCGCGACACCATCGAGGAAGTGATCGAGCCCTACCTCATCCAGCTCGGCCTCATCGCCCGCACCGCCCGGGGCCGCTGCCTCAACGATCGCGGCTGGCAGCATCTCGGCCTCGCCGCCCCCGACACGCGGCCGCCGCAGGGCGGATTGTTCGAGGACTAGCGCCTCCGTCGACCGGCGTTTGACGTTCGTCGCCGCCCTCGCCCCTCCGTCGAATCGCGTGGCGCTGCCGTCGAACGCGGCGGGCGCAAGGCGCATCGATCCGGCATTTCCCGGCGCAGGGAGGGCCGAACGCTCTCCGCAGCAAGGAGAGACCGCATGAAATTCATCTTCGCCGCACTGGCCAGCGCCGGACTAGTCCTGGCATCGGGACCGGCCTTTGCGGAGACGCCCGTCCGCATCGCGCCGGTCGACCTGTCGGGTTACGACCTCACCGATCCGGCCCACGTCGCACGCGCCGAGAAGCGCATCCGCAGCGCCGCCCGCAAGGTCTGTTCGCAGCGCACGACCGCCTCGCCCGCGGAGCGCGACGCGCAGGCCGCCTGCCGCCACCGCGCCGAGAGCGCGGCGATGCAGAGGCTCCAGGCGCGCAGGGTGATGCTCGGCGGATAGTCGATGCGCGGACCTTGGCCGAGGCAGGCTCCGCGCCCGTCCCCGTCCCGATAGGCCAAGCGCATCTTCGCAACCGGGGAAAGCGGCCCGCGCGCCCTTGGCCCGGTGCGGCCGGGCGGGGTATCGCCGTGCGCGTGAACGCCGAGATCGTCATTGGCGATGAGCAGGGTCGTCCCGTCCTCATCGATATCGAGGAGCTGCTTGCCACGCGCCTTCTGGTGCAGGGCAATTCCGGCTCCGGCAAGTCGCATCTGCTGCGTCGGTTGCTCGAGGAAAGCGCCGGCATGGTGCAGCAGATCGTCATCGATCCCGAGGGCGACTTCGTGTCGCTGGCCGATGCGTTCAACCACATCGTCGTCGATGCCGCGTCGTACTCGCAGGGCGAACTGGAGGCGCTGGCGCTGCGCGTGCGGGCACATCGGGCCTCGGTCGTGCTGGCGCTGGAGGGGCTGGAGGTCGAGCAGCAGATCAAGGCCTGCGCCACTTTCCTCAATGCCCTGTTCGATGCCCCGCGCGAGCATTGGTATCCGGCGCTGGTAGTGGTGGACGAGGCGCAGATGTTTGCCCCCAGCGCCGCTGGCGAAATGGCCGAGGATGTGCGCCGCACGACCCTGTCGGCGATGACCAACCTGATGTGCCGGGGCCGCAAGCGCGGCCTTGCGGGCATCGTCGCGACCCAGCGGCTGGCGAAACTGGCCAAGAACGTGGCGGCAGAGGCGTCGAACTTCCTGATGGGGCGCACCTTCCTCGACATCGACATGGTGCGCGCGGCGGATTTGCTCGGCATGGAGCGGCGGCAGGCGGAGCGGATACGCGACCTCGAGCGTGGGCGTTTCGTCGGGCTGGGCCCGGCCATCAGCCGCCGCCCGGTGACGGTGAAGATCGGCACGGTCCGCACCGGGCACAAGGCGGCGGTGACCGGCCTGATGCCGCTGCCCGAAGCGCCGAAGGAAGACATGACCGCGCTGCTCACCACCTCGCTGGCGCAGGAACCCCGCCCCGCCCCGCCGCCGCGCGCACCGGCCCCGCCGGTCGAGACATTGGGCGCAACGATGGCGCAGCAGGCCGAAGCGCCGGTCGCGGCATCGCGGCGCGAGGGGCCGAAAGTGGACGTCGGCGGTGCCGTGGCGACGGTGATGGACGAAATGGCCGCGCATCCCGATACGCCGTACCAGACCGCCTCGGTGCTCTACCAGGCGTTCCTGGCGCGGTGCCGGGCGCATGGCGTGCATATCCCGCCGCTGGACATGACCGCGTTTCGCCGCGAATTCGCCGTCGCGATGGCGGGGCTGGACCGGCTGGAGGACGAGGACCGCGCCCGCGTCCGCGCGCTGGGCAGCGGGATCGCCGACGACGTGCTCGGCCCGTTCCTGGTGATCGCCCGCTCGGCACTCGAAGGCCGCGATGCGCCGGACGAGGATGAACTCGCCCGCGCCTATGGCACCAGTTCACCCGGACGGGTGCGCCGCCTGCTCGATCATTTCGAGCGCGAGGGATTGATCGTGGTGCGCGAGATCTTCGGCGGCGGGCGCAAGATCAGCGTGCCCGCGCTTGAGGCTGCGGGCTAGGCCGCGATCGCGGTGCGCGACTTGGCCGCGTCGGCCAAAGTCAGCGAATCGAGCACGTCGAGAAAGGCCTGCTTCGCCCGATCGAGCGGGGCGATCAGGCCGCAGTCGCGATTGAGCGAGCAGTGCGGGCAATCGACGAGCTGCATCGAGGGCTCCATCTTCCGCACGACCCTGCCGATCACGATTTCTTCGGGTGCCATGGCGAGCTGCATGCCCCCGGCACGACCCCGGACCGATTGAAGAAAGCCGTTGCGAACCAGCTTCTGCGCCACCTTGGCGACGTGGTTGTAGGAAACCCGATGCTCGGCCGAAAACGCCGGCAGGGCCATCGGCGCACCGTTGGACCGGGCGAGCGCGACGAGCAGTCGCAGGGCGAGATCGGTGTGCAAGGTGAGCTGCATGCCCTTCGCTATAAACCTGTTGCGGCGCACAGGCAAATCTCATACCGGCACTTCAAATACCAGTTTCAGGATTGTACAATGCGCGTCGCCTCGCAGAATTCGATGGACATCGTCAAAAGCACATCGCCCGCGCTGGAAAGGCACGGCCTTGCGATCACCACGCGGATGTACGAACGGCTGTTCCGGAACGCCGAGATCGCCGCGCTGTTCGACCAGGCCGCGCAGGAAAGCGGCGAGCAGCCCAAGCGACTGGCGGCGGCGATCCTTGCCTATGCAAAGAACATCGACCGGCTCGACGCACTGGGCCCGGCGGTGGGACGGATGGTCGCGCGTCATGTCGAGACGGGGGTGAAGGCGGAGCATTACCCGCATGTCGCCGATGCCTTGCTGCCTGCCATTCGCGACGTGCTGGGTGCGGACGTTGCCACCGACGAAGTGCTGGCCGCCTGGGGAGAGGCGTACTGGATGCTGGCCGACTTGCTGATCGCCGCCGAGGCGCAGGCCTACGAGGATCGCGACGCGGCCTGATCTGCTGCCTCCGGACGGCAGCGACCGCTCGCGACCGCTGCAAAAGAAATGGGCCTCCCCCCGCCAGCGCGAGGGGAGGCCCTTTTCATGTCAGCCCCCGACCGGTTGGCCGGGCCTGTCCGATCAGGCGGCGAGCTTGCGCAGCACGTACTGCAGGATGCCGCCGTTCTTGTAGTACTCCAGCTCGTTCGCAGTATCGATCCGGCAGGCCGCGACGAAGCTGAAGGTCGAGCCGTCCTTGCGGGTGACCTGTACCGTCACGTCCTGCTGCGGCTTGATGTCCGCGACGCCGGTGATCGTGAAGCTATCGTCGGCATTGAGGCCGAGCGTTTCGCGCGTGTCGCCGTTCTTGAACTGCAGCGGCAGCACGCCCATGCCGACGAGGTTCGAGCGGTGGATACGCTCGAAGCTTTCGACGATGACCGTCTTCACGCCCAGCAGGATCGTGCCCTTCGCCGCCCAGTCGCGCGACGAGCCGGTGCCGTATTCCTTGCCGGCGATGACGACCAGCGGGGTGCCGTCGGCCTTGTGCTTCATGGCCGCGTCATAGACCGGCATCGTCTCGCCGTTGTAGCTCGACAACCCGCCTTCGGTGCCGGGGACCATCTCGTTGCGGATGCGGATGTTGGCGAAGGTGCCGCGCATCATCACTTCGTGGTTGCCACGGCGTGCGCCATAGCTATTGAAGTCCGACTTCGGAACTTGATGTTCCATCAGCCACTTACCAGCAGGCGAAG
>CAYRLC010000110.1:3788-7629 GCA_964424995.1 uncultured Croceicoccus sp. | reverse complement strand
TCCTCCGGTTCCGGGGGCGCGCGGCTGGTCAGCCAGGCCGGGATGACCGGCAGCTCGCTTTCGGTCGAGCCCGGCTCTTCCGCACCTTCGTCTTCCGCCAGCGGAGGGGCGGTTTCAACTTCGATCGCGACTGCAGGTTCTGCGGGTATTTCCGGCTGGTCGGCCAGATCGAGGACCGGCTCCGGTTCGTGCGCGTAAATCTCGAAATCGTCCCAGTCCAGTTCGACCGGATCCGGGGCCAGTTCGACCGTTTCCGGTTCTGGCTCCACCGCTTCGGGGGCCATTTCCATTGTCTCGGTCAGTTCGAGAACCGGCTCGTCCGCATCGGCGAAGTCGGCTTCCGGCTCCCACGCCGGGGGCACCAGTTGGAGCACCGGCGGCTCGGCGCGGTGCGGCAATGGGTTCGAGGCGACAGGCTGCGACCAGGGTTCGGCCGGCTGCCACGTATCTGCATCGGACACGCCTGCACGCATGTCGCGCGCCAGTGGCGAGGTGCTGACCTGCGGCACCGGACGCTGTTCGAGGCGGCGGCGGATCGCGTCGGGGTCCAGCACCTCGGCCGCGGCGGCGGGCTGCATTGCGGCATCGACCTCGCGGCGGCGGCGCGCGTCCGAACGGAACAAGAGGAAAATCAGCGCCAACCCGATAGAAGAGGCCAGAACGGTCGTCTGGATCGGGATGGTCGGCATCACCGTCTTTGCCGCGACGATCGATACCGCCACCAGCGTGGAGCCAAGGATGACCCGGGTCGAACCAACGTGCTTCATTGCCCAGAATGCCTCATAGCCAGAACGCCGCGCGCCTTGGCGGGCGCAAAGAGAGTTACGCGCAGCCTAGTCGCAAATGGTTTACGAAAGACTTTAGGGACCTTCTGGCGCGGATCGCGGCGGGATGGTGGCTCGTTTTCTGGTATCGTTGGCAGAGCGGGACAGAACCGACCGGGCAGGGACCTTCGCTCGATCCTCCTTCGTCTTCGGCGGTTTGTGCCGCCAGCCATGGCGGTTTGGGGATTTGCTTGCGGCCCCCATCGCTAATCTTGCCGGTGGCTGGCGAGGCGGGGGTGTCCGGGCCGTCGGCCGCAACGCAGGGCCGGTCTCGCGGCTGTGCACGGAGCGAGGATCGATGGTGGACGTGCTGCGCCGACTGTGCGATTCCGGTTTCATGACAAGCCCGTGGCCGAGGCGCGGCGGGCGACCATGACAAAGAAGAATGCGAGCCCCCGACGCACGGCTTCGACCACATCCACGACGCACGCTTTGAAGCGCAAAAATGCGGGATAGAACCGCGGCGTCGTGCATTGGATCGATCGGGGTCACACCGCGGGGCATCGCGACAAGAATAGGGTAGGGGAACTTTGACCAAGACCACTTCCAGGCCGCGCAGCCCATCCGCGCTGGCAAAGACTCTCGTCGAACGCATCGTCGAATCCGAACTTCCCGGCGACGAGCCGCTCGCGCCCGGGTTGCGTGCGGAAATCGCCGACTTCCTGCTCGAGGCCGCGCAAGTGCGGGCCGAGGGCAAGGTCGCGATCACCATCACTTCGGCCCCCGAAGGACGGCGCGGCACGCGGATCGCGATCATCAACCGCGACATGCCGTTCCTCGTCGATTCCATCGCCATCACGCTGGCCGAATTCGGGCTGGTCGCCGACACGCTGGTCCACCCCGTCGTCCCGGTGATCCGCGACGCGGCAGGCACGCTCGTCTCGCTGGGCGAGGGCAGCGACGATGCGCGCGAGGAATCGTTCATCTATGTCGAGGCACCGCGCATCGACGCCGCGCACCGCCGGCAGATCGAGGATGCGCTGCGCACCACGCTGGCCGACGTTCGCGCCGCGGTGGAGGATTGGCCGAAGCTGATCGCCGCGATGGAACGCGACGCGCGGACGGTCACCGATTTCGAGGGGCGCGCCCTGCTCGAATGGTTCGCCCGCGATGCCCTGACGATGCTGGGCCATGTCACCCGCGAGCGCGACGGTTCGCAGGGCAAGCTGCTCGGCATCTGCCGCAAGAGCGCGCGCGACCTGCTGGCCGATGCGTCGTGGGACCGCGCCTTTGCCTGGTTCGATGCCAAGGGGAAGGACGCGCTGGCGGCCGCGCCGCTGGCGATCAAGGCCAATCACGTGTCGCACGTCCATCGCCCGGTGCCGATCGACCTCTTCATCGTGCCCGTCATGGCCGAGGGCAAGGTCGTCGCGCTGTCGGCCCATGCCGGGGTGTGGACCAGCGCCGCGCTCAACACCCCGCCAGACGAAGTGCCCCGGATGCGCCGCGAATTCGGCGAGATCATGTCCCGGCTCGGCTTCGATCCCAAGGGGCATACCGGCAAGGCGGTGCTCCACGCGCTGACCGTGCTGCCGCACGACCTGCTGATCGGCTTGCCCGAGAAGGACGTCGCCCGGCTGGCGACGATGATGTCGGGGCTGGTCGACCGTCCGCGCCCGCGCCTCGCGCTGGTGGAGGCGCCGCTGTCGCGGCACCTCTTCGCGTTCGTGTGGCTGCCGCGCGACCTGATGAGCACACAGGCGCGCCTGCGCATCATGAACCTGCTGGAAAGCGAGACCGGCGGCGAATCACTCGACTGGGCGGTGCAGATCGAAGGGGGCAACCTCGCGCTGATCCGCGTCGTGCTCGACATCCGCGCCGAAGGGGCCAGGGTTCCCGACGAAGCCGCGCTCGACAAGCGGCTGCAGATCATGCTGCGCGGCTGGGACGACGCGGTCGAACATGCGCTGGCGGAAATGGGCGAGCAGGGCCGGGCCGCGGTGCTGGCGGCGCATTTCGCGCATGCCTTCCCGGTGGTCTACCGCGCCGACTATGGTGCGCACGAGGCGGCACGCGACATCCTGCGCATCCGTGCATTGGCCGCCTTGCCGGAGGATGACACGTCGCTGCGCCGCGATGCGCGGCTTTACCGGCTGGACAGCGATCCGGCGGGCCAGTTGCGGCTGAAGGTCTACCAGCACGGCGGCGTGCTGCCGCTGTCGGATGCGGTGCCGGCGCTGGAGAACTTCGGCTTCCGCGTCATGTCCGAACTGCCCACGCCGCTCGACGGCGGGGCGATCGGCACGATCCACGACTTCATCCTGACGCTGGGCGCGGATGCCGACATGGCCGCCGTGCTGGGCCGGGCCGAAGCGATCGAGCAGGCGATCGCCGCCGTGCTCAACAACCGGGCCGAGAACGATCCGTTCAACCGCCTTGTCGTCGAGGTCGGGCTGGCGCGGGGCGAAACCGAACTGCTGCGCGCGCTCTACCGCTATCTGCGCCAGGGCGGGCTGCGGTTCATCATTACTACCGTCGTTGCCGCCTTCGTCGGTGCACCCGACGTGACGCGCGGGCTGATCGCACTGTTTGCGGCCATGCACGATCCGGCGCAGAAGGACGGCGAGGCTGCCGCAGGCGATGCGCGCAAGGCGATCCAGGCCGGGCTTGCCAAGGTCAGCGCGATCAACGACGACCGCCTGCTGCGTCAGTATCATGCCGCGATCGAGGCATCGCTGCGTACCAACCACTTCGCCCCGGCCGCGGCAGAGGCGCTGGCGATCAAGTTCGACAGCGCGGGCGTGCCGGGCCTGCCCAAGCCGCTGCCCTGGCGCGAGATCTTCGTCTATTCGCGGCGGGTCGAGGGCATCCACCTGCGCGCCGGCCCGGTCGTGCGAGGGGGTCTGCGCTGGTCCGACAGGCGCGACGACTATCGCACCGAGATTCTCGGCCTGATGAAGGCGCAGCGGGTCAAGAACGCAGTTATCGTCCCCACCGGCGCCAAGGGCGGCTTCTATCCCAAGCAGCTGCCCTCGCCCGCGATTGATCGCGCGGGAGGGGCGGCCAAAGGACAGGCC
>CAYRLC010000110.1:0-3778 GCA_964424995.1 uncultured Croceicoccus sp. | reverse complement strand
CCCAAGCAATTGCCCGATCCGGCCCGTGATCGCGACGGCTGGGCCGCCGAGGGCCGCGCCAGCTACGAGGTGTTCATCCGCGCGTTGCTGTCCGTCACCGACAACATCGTCGAAGGCAAGGTCGTCCACCCGGCAAGTGTGAAAGTGCGGGACGGTGACGATCCCTACTTCGTCGTCGCCGCCGACAAGGGCACGGCCACCTTCTCCGACGTTGCCAATGCCATCGCGCAGGCGCACGGCTTCTGGCTGGGCGACGCCTTCGCCAGCGGCGGGTCGAACGGCTACGATCACAAGGCGATGGGGATCACCGCGCGCGGCGCGTGGATCTCGGTCCAGCGGCACTTTCTCGAAATGGGCGTCGACGTTCAGAACGACCCGGTCACGGTCGTCGGCTGCGGCGACATGTCGGGCGACGTCTTCGGCAACGGCATGCTGCTGTCACAGTCGATCCGGCTGCTTGCCGCCTTCGACCATCGCCACATCTTCATCGACCCCAACCCCGATGCGGCGGCCAGCTGGAAGGAGCGCAAGCGCATGTTCGCGCTGCCGCGGTCGAGCTGGGCCGATTACGACGCCAGGCTGATCAGCAAGGGCGGCGGGGTGTTCCCGCGTACCGAAAAGTCGATCCCGCTGTCGAAGGAGGCGCGGGCCGCGCTGGGCATCGATGCGAAGGAGATCGGGCCGGATGAGCTGATCACCGCGGTCCTCACCGCACCGGTCGACCTGCTGTGGTTCGGCGGTATCGGCACTTATGTGAAGGCGAGCAGCCAGAACAATGTCGATGTCGGCGACCCGGCGAACGATGCCCTGCGCATCGATGCGCGCGACCTGCGCGTGAAGGTCATCGGCGAGGGTGCGAACCTTGGCGTGACGCAGGCGGGCCGGATCGAGTTCGCGCTTGGCGGCGGGCGCATCAACACCGACTTCATCGACAATTCGGCGGGCGTCGATTGCTCGGACAACGAAGTCAACATCAAGATCGCGCTGGAGAATGCGCGCAAGGCGGGTCGCCTGTCGGAAGATCGACGCAACGCGCTGCTGGCGGACATGACCGACGAGGTCGCCGACATCGTGCTGGAGGACAACCGTCTCCAGACCGTCGCGCTGTCGGTCGCCGAACGCGGCGGGGCGCTGGCCACGGCATCGCAGATCCGGCTGATCGAACAGCTCGAGGATGGCGGCAACCTAGACCGCCGCACCGAGGGTCTGGCCACAAGCGACGTCTTAACGCGCCGCGCCGCCGATGGCCACGGGCTGACCCGGCCGGAGCTGGCGGTTCTGCTGTCCAGTTCCAAGCTGGTGCTGCAATCGGCGATCGAGAATTCGGGCCTGCCCGACGACGACATGATGGTCTCGACGCTGGTCGGGTCTTTCCCCGAACGGATGCAGGACAAGTTCCGCGCCGCCATCGAGGGGCATCGCCTGCGCCGCGAGATCATCGCGACCGAGGTGGCGAACCGCATCGTCAACCGGCTCGGCATGGTGAACCCGTTCGAACTGGCCGAAGAGGAAGGCGCGTTGCTGAGCGACGTGGCGGCCGCCTTCGTCACCGTGGACCGCCTGTTCGGCCTGCAAGCCCTGTGGCAGCGGATCGAGAAGGCGGCGATGAGCGAGGAGGCGCGCCTGCTGCTGCTCGATCGCATGGCGAGCGCGGTGCGCAGCCACATGGCGGACGTGCTGCGCCTGGCACCCGGGCCGGTCGAGCCGGGTACGCTCCATGCCGAGCTTGCGCCCTTCGTCGAACCGCTGTGCAAGGATACCAAGAGCCTGCTCGAAGCAGCAGCAGAGGCGCATTCGGACCGGCTGCACGCCGAACTGACCGCCAAGGGCGCGCCGCCCGCCGAAGCCGATCCGGTGGTGCACCTGTTCCAGCTCGACGGGGCGGTCGGCCTGGCGCGACTGGCGTCGGACAGCGGCATCCCGGTGCGCGACGTGGCGGCGATCTTCACCGATCTGGGCGCGCGGCTCGGCATGGACTGGGCGCAGCAGACGGCAGCCGTGATGAGCCCGTCCGATCCGTGGGAGCGGCTGCTCGTCGCAGGCCTGTCTCGCGACCTGCAACAGATGCGGCTCGAATTCCTGCGCCGCCTGCTGCGCAGCGAGAAGGCGAAATCCGACCCACAGGCCGCGATCGAGGCGTGGGCCGACAAGCGCAATGCGGCCATCGAGCAGTTCCGTGCCATGGTCGCGCGGGCCGAAACGGTGGTTCCAGTCTCGCCCGCGATGCTCGCGCATATCGCCGGGCAGGGGCGCACGCTCTTCGGCAACTGATGGTCGGGACGGGGGCGGTGCCAGGGCCGTTCCGGCCTGACCCCGCCTGACACTTTCGCGCATTCCCAGCCCCGCTCGCGCCGCTATGATGCCCGGAGCCGAACCGAGAGAGAGCTTGAGGATATGAGAAACGACCGGGCCGCCGCCGTCAGCGCGCAGATCGCTTACGAGCTTGAGCGCCAGACCCATCCCGAAGGGTTCCCGACCCTGCCGCTGATTCCCAAGGCCCGCTACACCAGCGACGAGTTCTTCGATCTGGAGATGGAGCATCTCTGGGCGAAGACCTGGCTTGTCGCGTGCCGCGCGGACGAAATCGGCGATAAGGGCCAGTACCGGCTGTTCAAGCGGCTCGGCAAGGAAGTGATCGTGACTCGCGGTGTCGATGGCGTGGTCCGCGCTTTCCACAACGCCTGCCAGCATCGCGGCGCGCCGGTCGTGGGCAGCGAGTGCGGCAAGACGAACCTGCTCGTCTGCCGCTACCATTCGTGGTGCTACGACCTGACCGGCCGCCTGATCCGCGTGCCGGAGGAGCATGACTTCGGGCAGTTCGACAAGGCGGATCACGGGCTGAAGCAGGTGCACTGCGACGTCTGGGACGGATGGGTCTTCCTGAATTTCGCCGACAATCCCGTTCCTCTGGTCGAGGAACTGGGCCGCGTGGCCGAAGACCTCGCCCCGATGAAGATGGGCGACCTGCGGCTGAAAGGCCGGCTGCACTACCGCATCAAGTGCAACTGGAAGGCCGCGCTCGACGCGTTCCTCGAAGCCTATCACGTCAACGCGATCCACCCCAAGACGGTCGCCACCCTGCTCGACGGCAAGGGCACCGCGATCGGGCTGCTGAAGGGCGGGCACAGCCGCATGGCGCTGCCGAAGAAACGGTCGGCGGCAGGCGGCACCTGGGGTACCGACGACTATGAGAAATACGACATCGACGGCGTGCCCGAGGTTTTCCGCGCCAACAACTGTGCCTACGGCGTCTTTCCGAACTTCGTGACCCCGGTCGATTCCGCCGGTTTCCCCTTCGTGGTGTTCTGGCCGGTGTCGAAGGGCGAGTGCGAGTGCGAGCTGATCTTCGTCGGTGCCGGGCCGGAAGAGGATACCGCGGAGACCAGCGAATACTGGCGGACGTTCGTGGCCAACTACGATGTCATCCAGAACGAGGATTTCCAGTTCCTTGAGCACATCCAGACGTCACTGGAATCGGGCGCCTTCGACGGGCTGACCCTGTGCCACCAGGAACGCCGCATCTACTGGATGCACGAGGAATTCGATCGCCGCATCGGCATTGACCGCATTCCCGCTGAATTGCGGGTGCAGCCGGTGCTCGAGGCGTTTTCGGAAAGCTGATCGTAGCGTTCAGGGCAAACTCGATCCGGGCGCTTTTTCGCTCGGATCGTCAGCCGCTGCTATCTCGGAAATTGGCCCGAGGGGCCCCGTTCCAGGGCCAGCGAAGTGGTCGGGGAGAGAGGATTCGAACCTCCGGCCCCTGCCTCCCGAAGACAGT
>CAYRLC010000109.1:0-7730 GCA_964424995.1 uncultured Croceicoccus sp. | reverse complement strand
CTTCAGCTTGATCAGCTCGGTCTCGCTGAACGCCTCGTGGACGATGCACACGCCGGGCCACAGCAGCATCTCGCGCCCGAACTTGCGGCTGAGGTAGCCGCCCAGATGGCGGTCGGGCCCGAAGATGATCTTCTGCTCGGGCGGGATTTGGGACAGGATGGTTTCGGCCGACGAGCTGGTGACGATGACGTCGCTGAGCGCCTTCACCTCGGTCGAGCAGTTGATGTAGGTCAGCGCGATGTGATCGGGGTGCGCTTCGCGGAACGCCTTGAACTTGTCGGGCGGGCACGAATCCTCGAGGCTGCAGCCGGCTTCCATGTCTGGCAATACGACGATCTTGTCCGGCGAGAGGATCTTGGCGGTGTCGGCCATGAACTTGACGCCGCAGAAAGCGATGACGTCGGCATCCGTTGCCGCCGCCTTTTTCGACAGTTCGAGCGAATCGCCCACGAAGTCGGCGAGATCCTGCAGCTCCGGCTTCTGGTAGTAATGCGCAAGGATGACCGCGTTGCGTTCCTTGCGCAGACGCTCGATCTCGGCCCGAAGGTCGAGGCCGGAGAGGTTTTCGCGGGGTTGAGCGGTCATCGAGGTCTCCCTTAGGTCACGCCGCAGATGGCCCCGCCGGCCCCGCGTTGCAACCCGTTACATCGCAAAACCGGGCGGCAGGAACGCCTCCATCGGGCGCTCTGCGCCGGGCGTACCCGCCACGACGCGTTCGGTCAGGCCTATGCCGAACGCGGTCCACGACAGCGCGATCGATATGGCCAGCACAGTCACGTACGACCCCATGCCCCACCACAGCGCGGGATGCACCTTGCCGCGCCGGCGCCAGTCGTAGATCGCCGCGCTAAGCGGGAACACCAGCAGCAAAAGCTCCGAAATTACCCACGCGTTGGGAATCAGCAGCGGCATCGGCAGCAGGCGGCCAAGCCCCGGTCCGACGAGGATCGTAAAGGCGCAGAGCAGCAGGCGGCGATGCCAGCCATTGTGCCGCCGTACGCGCAGGGCCGCAAAGGCCAGCACCGCGAACAGCACGGTCATCATCAGGTTCGAGAACAGGAACTCGTTCTGCGCAAAGAAGAACGGGCCGCCCGTGCGCTGAAGGACCTTGACGATGATCACGAAGGCCATCACCACCATGAGCGGGACAAGGACGTAGGCCAGGACGCCCAGCCGCCGGTGCAGCGCCGCGTTGTTGGCCGAGATGAGCCCGGCCTGCACGAGATAGAGCACCACCCACGCGAAGAAGATGACGGCGTGAGCATGAAACTGCCACGGCACCGCAAAGGTCGATCGGCCCATCGCGAGGTTCATCGAAAAGCCTGCGACGACGATCGCCGCCATGATCAGGGCAAGAATGAAATGGAAGCGCCGCTCCCGGTCGGCACCGCGCGGCGCAGCGAATGTGGTGGCCATCGGCCTTCCCCCCTTATCCCCATCCAGCCCGGCAGCATATGCCTTGGGCCGCGACAATCCAAGCCGCAAGCGGTGGTTCAGGGCGCGAAGTGCCAGCCTTCGCCGTCGTGAACGACCTTGCCGCGATCGGCCAGATCGAGCAGATGCGCCAGCACCGATTGCCCCGCCGCGCCGGTAAGGCGCGGGTCCAGCCCTACATACATTTTCGCGACCATGTCGGGGATGGTGTGCAGCCCGGCCTCGATGCTGTTCAGGATCTGGCGTTCGCGCTGACGGCGATGGCCGATCATCCCGCGCACCAGTTGCCGGGGCTTTTCGACCGCCGGGCCGTGCGCCGGGTAATAGACGCGGTCCTCACGCTCGTAGAGCTTTTCCATCGAGGCCATGTAGCTCGCCATGTGCCCGTCGGGCGGGGCAACGACAGTGGTCGACCAGCCCATGACGTGATCGCCGGTGAACAGCGCGCCGCTTTCCTCCAGCGCATAGCACAAGTGGTTCGAGGTGTGGCCGGGTGTGGCGACGGCGGTCAGTGTCCAGCCCGTGCCCGCCAGCATGTCGCCATCGGCCAGGACGCGGTCGGGGGCATAGGACTGGTCGAACGGCGCGTCGGCGCGCGGCATGTCGCTTTCGATCACCAGCGGTGCGCAGCCGATGATCGGGGCTCCGGTGATCTCGGCCAGAGGGGCGGCGGCGGGCGAATGGTCGCGGTGGGTGTGGGTGCAGGCGATCGCGATGACTTTCGCATCGCCGATCGCCTCGACCAGCGCGGCGATATGGGCTGGATCGTCGGGGCCGGGATCGATGACCGCGACATCGGTGTCGCCGACGAGATAAGTCTGCGTGCCGGTAAAAGTGAAGGGGGAGGGATTGTCGGCCAGCACGCGGCGGACCAGCGGCTCCAGCCGATCGCAGCGTTCGGCGGGCGGGGCGGGCGCGGTCATGCGTCGCCTCCGCACGTGCGGCAGGCCGGGTCCTTGGCAACGGCGATGGCACGCATGGCCGGTTTCAACCCGTCGAGCAGCAGGAGCTTGCCCCACTGCGGATCGCCCAGATCGGCGACCCCTTCAAGCAGCACCCGCGTCGCCTGCATCACGCCCAGCGTCGCCGCCATGCCGACGAAGGCGCCCAGCACGCCCTGTTCGGCGCAAGTGTCGCAATCCTCGGCATCGAAGGCATCGCCCACCCAGCAGCGATAGCAGGCCTGATCGGCGAGGTGCCCGGCGAAATTCGCCACCTGTCCCTGAAAGCGGCCGACGGCCACGCTGGTCAGCGGTATGCCTGCCGCGACGCAGGCGTCGGATACGGCAAGCCGGGTCGCGAAGTTGTCGCTGCCGTCGAGCACCAGATCGTGCCCGGCGACCAGCGCGGCGGCATTGTCCGCCCCTATCCGCAGGTCGCGCGCGGTGATCGCGATGGCGGGGTCGAAGTCGCGCACCCACTGCGCGGCCCGCTCGGCCTTGGACCGGCCGATGTCGGACGTGCCGAACACGGTCTGGCGCTGGAGATTGCTGGCATCGACGCTGTCGCAGTCGACCACCGTGATCCGCCCCACGCCCGCGGCGGCGAGATATTGCAGCGCCGGACTGCCCACGCCCCCGGCGCCGATCAGCAGGACCGACGACGATGCCAGCCGCGCCTGTCCCGCGCCGCCGATCTCGGGCAGCACGATGTGGCGAGCGAAGCGATCAAGCCTGTCGGGTGTCAACATGACCCATGCCTTGCCCGCCAATCCGGGCCGGGGCAAGAGGCGAACAGGGCGGATCGGCCGACCGCGGCGCGCATCGCTTGACGATTCGCGGATCGCCCGCTATGCGCCGCGCTTTCTTGCGGGGGTGTGCCGATACCAGCCCTGGTCTTCAGGCCGGTGTCATGCGCGTCCGCTTGGGTTTTTCCGCACCCGAACCGGTCATCGTGCTGCCTCTCGGCAGGCGCCGGTCCGGCCCGGGATGCAGACCGCACATTTGGATAGAACTTCGCCGCCAGCTACGCGGCAACATAAGGATCGAGCATGGCCAATACGCCGCAAGCCCGCAAGCGCATCCGTCGCAACGAGCGTCGGGCCGAAGTCAACGGCAACCGCATAAGCCGCATCCGCACCTTCGTGAAGAAGGTCGAGAGCGCGATCGAGACCGGCGACAAGGACGCCGCCCGCTCGGCCCTCAACGAAGCGCAGCCGGAACTGGCTCGCGGTGTTGCCCGCGGCGTCATGCACAAGAACACCGCGTCGCGTAAGCTGTCGCGCCTGACCAAGCGCGTCGCCGCGCTCTGATCACCGGTCAGATCCGGGCCTGATCGATTCGGTTCACCGTCGAATCGATTCGCTTCGTCCCGGAAGGGATGCGTGGCCGGATCAAAGAGGGTACAAAGGGCTGTCCCGTCGGGGCGGCCCTTTTTTGTTGCATTGCAGCATGATGGACTGAAACCGGACGCCGACACGGTAAACGCTAGAGATTCCGGCGATTCGGACGATGTTGGCTCAGAAAAACCTTGTAGAACAATCGCTTGATCTAAGAAGAAAGCGTTTCTGCGGCCTTGGGCGAGTCAAGCGCCATTATTTCAGTTTTTTTGCAGCTCAAGCCTTGCCGCCAAGCCATCCACAACCCTACAAAATGAATCGCCGGTCCGGGATCGTGACCGGTAATTTTTTACATCGCGAAGTTAGCATCCTGCCGATGGGGGTCGGCGGACGGCACTCGATTTTTGTCGTGTGCCGGGGGGTTAGATCGTGACTGCGGATCGGAGGCAAGGACGCATGACACGGACGGGGGGTTTCGGCTCGCTGGTAGGGCGTACGCCCGAAAACGATAAGGCGAGCGAAATGTTCGAGGATGAGCGTGAGGCACTGGCAGCGGACTGGTCCGATATCTGCATGGGGCTGAAGAAGGATCTGGGCCACCAGGTCTTCACCCAGTGGATTCGCCCGATCGAGGTCGGCAATTTCTGCAAGGAAACGGGCACGCTGGACCTGTTCCTGCCCACCGAGTTTTCTGCCAACTGGGTCAACGACCGCTTCGCCGATCGCCTTTCGCTGGCGTGGAAGATCGCGCGGTCGGAAGTGCGCAACGTGCGCGTCTCGGTCCATCCGGGCCGCCGCAAGCTGCCCGAACTGCGCGTCGGCCCCGCCGCCGCCAACGATCACGTCCCGCCGCAGAACCCGGTGGAGGCGATCACGGAGCTGGGTTCGGCCGGGCTCGACCCGTCGCTGACCTTCGCCAGTTTCGTCACCGGCGAGGGCAACGTGCTGGCCTATAATGCCGCGCAGCGCATGGCCGCGACCGAACAGCCGCAGTTCTCGCCGCTCTACCTGAAGGCCGCGACCGGGCAGGGCAAGACGCACCTCCTCCACGCGATCGGCCACCAGTTCGCCGCCGTGAAGCAGGGCGCGCGCATCTTCTACTGCTCGGCCGAGCGTTTCATGGTCGAGTTCGTGCAGGCGCTGCGCCAGAACCAGATGATCGAGTTCAAGGCGCGCCTGCGCGGCTTCGACATGCTGCTGGTCGACGACATCCAGTTCATCATCGGCAAGGCATCGGCGCAGGAAGAGCTGCTCTACACGATCGATGCGCTGCTGGCCGAGGGCAAGCGCCTTGCCTTTGCCGCCGACCGTGCGCCCCAGGCACTGGATGGGGTCGAACCGCGCCTGCTGTCGCGCCTGTCGATGGGTCTGGTCGCCGACATCCAGCCGGCCGACATCGACCTTCGCCGCAAGATCCTCGAACATCGCCTCACGCGCTTCACCAGCAGCGACGTGCCCGATGACGTGATCGAGTTCCTCGCCCGCACCATCAGCCGCAACGTGCGCGAACTGGTCGGCGGTCTCAACAAGCTGATCGCCTATGCCCAGCTCACCGGCCAGCCGGTCTCGCTGCAACTGGCCGAGGAACAGCTGACCGACATCCTTTCGGCCAACCGTCGCCGCATCACGATCGACGAGATCCAGCGCACGGTCTGCCAGTTCTACCGGCTCGACCGGTCGGAAATGGCCAGCAAGCGCCGCGCCCGCGCCGTGGTCCGTCCGCGGCAGGTGGCGATGTATCTCGCCAAGGTGCTGACCCCTCGTTCGTACCCCGAGATCGGCCGCAAGTTCGGCGGTCGCGACCATTCGACCGTGATCCACGCGGTCCGCCTGATCGAGGACCTGCGCGCCCGCGATGCCGACATGGACGGCGACGTGCGCAGCCTTCTGCGCCAGCTGGAGAGCTGATGCGATCCCTCGCGCCCGCCCTCGCGCTCATGGCGCTGGGCGGTTGCGGCGGGGACGAGCCCGCGACGACCGCGATCCACACCGAGGAAATGCCGCGCGGCGACGTGTTCGTGGCGCGCAGCAGGCCGCCCCTCACCGGACCGGACGGCCAGCCCGCTCCCGCGCGCATGGCGCTGTTTCACGGGCACTATGCGGTTGCGAACGGCTGTCTTGTCTTCGACATGGGCGCGGACGAACCGGCGCTGGTCCGCTTCGCGCCCGGAACCCCCATCCATGTCTATGCCGACCGCGTCGTGATCGCGGGGCAGGCGCACCCCTTCGACACGCAGGAAAGCATCGGCGGCGGGTTCGACGGGGGCGATGAGATGTTGGCCACGCCGCCGCCACCGCAGTGCCCCTATTCCGTAATCGGGCCTTGATCCCTATCTGGACCCGCGATGCCTGAACTTCCCGAAGTCGAAACCACCGTTCGCGGCCTTGAACGCTATCTCGCCGGGGAGCGGATCGCGCGCGTCGCCGTCCACCGTCCGGACTTGCGCCGCCCGTTCCCGCCCGATCTGGTGCAGGTGGTCACCGGCGCGCGGGTCGAACGGCTGGACCGGCGCGCGAAATACGGCCTCATCGAACTCGACCGCGGGCAGACGCTGATCTTCCACCTCGGCATGAGCGGGCGGTGGCGGATCGATCCCGAGGAGATCGCCAAGCACGACCATCTGGTGATGGAGACCGGGGCCGGGCACGTCCTTGCGCTCAATGACGCGCGGCGGTTCGGCTTTATCGAATTGTGGGCGACCGACGACCTCGAAAACTATCCGCCCTTTGCAGGGATGGGCCCGGAGCCGCTGGGTCCCGACCTTTCCGCGAAACACCTGTCCGATGCTTTCGCGGGCCGGATCTCGCCGATCAAGGTCATGCTGCTCGACCAAAGCATCGTCGCGGGGCTGGGCAATATCTACGTCTGCGAGGCGCTGCACCGCGCGCGGATCAGGCCCGACAAGCCGGCGGGCAAGGTGAGCATGGCCAAGCTGAAGTTGCTGGTGCCCGCCATCCGCGACGTGCTGCTCGAATCCATCGCGGCGGGGGGCTCGTCGATGCGCGACTACGCCAGGCCCGATGGCGAACTCGGCTATTTCGCGACCCAGTGGCAGGTCTACGGGCGCGAGGGCGAGGCGTGCCACTGCGGCCATACGGTCGAACGCGTGGTGCAGGGCGGGCGCAGCACCTTCTTCTGTCGCAAGTGCCAGCGCTAGCCGCGCGGAACCGGCAGCAGCCGCACAAGTTCCTTTTCCTGAGGGCGATCCGGCCCTAGAGGCTTGATCCATGAGCGAACCCGGCACTCCGCCCGCAGCGGCCAGCGATACCGTCTCCTTCGGCTACGAACAGATCGACGCCGCGGACAAGGCCCGCCGCGTCGGCGACGTCTTCTCCTCGGTCGCGCGCAAGTACGACGTGATGAACGATGCCATGTCGGGCGGGATGCACCGGCTGTGGAAGGACCGCTTCGTGCGCCGGGTGAAGCCGCGCCCGGGCGAACGCATTCTCGACATGGCGGGCGGCACCGGCGACATCGCCTTCCGCATGGAAGCGCGCGGGGCCAGCGTCACCGTGTCCGACATCAACCAGGACATGCTCGACGTCGGGCTGGAGCGTGCGGTGAAGCGCGGGATCGACACGCTCGTCTGGTCGTGCCAGAACGCCGAGGAACTGACCTTCGGGGACGGCCTGTTCGATGCCTATACCATCGCCTTCGGGATCCGGAACGTCACCCACATCGACCGCGCGCTGGCCGAAGCCTATCGCGTGCTGCGGCGGGGCGGGCGGTTCTACTGCCTCGAATTCTCGACCACCGAATGGCCGGGCTTCAAGGAAATCTACGACGCCTATTCGCACAAGCTGGTGCCCCGCATCGGGCAGGCCATCGCGGGCGATGCCGATTCCTACCGCTACCTGATCGAATCGATCCGCCGCTTTCCGACGATGCCGGAGTTCGAGCGGATGATCCGCACCGCCGGTTTCACGCAGACGAAGGTGGAGCCGATCATGGGCGGGCTGGTCGCGATCCATTCCGGCTGGAAGGTCTGATCGGCTTTCGATGACCCGTCCTGCCACG
>CAYRLC010000108.1:0-7982 GCA_964424995.1 uncultured Croceicoccus sp. | reverse complement strand
TGCGCGACTACATCCACGTCTCCGACCTCGCCGAGGCGCATGTCCTCGCGCTCGAAGCCTTGATCGACCAGCCCGAACGCAGCCTCACCATGAATGTCGGCTATGGCCGCGGTTTCTCGGTGCTCGAAGTGCTCGACGCGGTGGACAAGGTGGTCGGCCAGCCCGTGCCCCGCCGGATGGAGCCGCGCCGGGCGGGCGACGTGCCCAGCCTGGTGTCCGACAACAGCCGCATCATGGCGACGGTGCCGTGGGTGCCGAAACACGCCGATCTGGAAGAGATCATCGAGCACGCGCTGGCGTGGGAGAAAAAGCTGACCGGATTGCGCGCCGGATAGGGGCCGGGGCGCGGGTGAATCGCTTGACTTCGCACCGGCCCCGCCGTAACGGGCCAGCCTTGATTTCGGCGGGATGCGCCCCTGACGGCGGCAGCGGCCCGATTCAAAGACTTATCTACGGAACCAGACAGATGAAGATTCGCAACAGCCTCAAGTCGCTCAAGGGCCGCCACCGGGACAACCGCGTGATCCGTCGTCGTGGCCGTACTTACGTCATCAACAAGACCAACCGTCGCTTCAAGGCCCGCCAGGGCTGATTGAGGCGCCTTTCGCTCCCGGGAGGGCTGCGAACGGCAGGGTTCTGCACTTCCGGTGCTCACGACCACAGGGTCGCTGCGCGCCGGGTCATGAACCCCACCGTTCTCGCTCCACCCGGAAACGAAATGCACCACAATCGAAGTTGCAAGTCAGGCGCCGTCCGTTTGGGCGGCGTTTTGTTGTTGGTGGCGGGGTGACGCGATGATCGATGCGGTCGTGTTCGACGTGGGGCGGGTGCTCTACGAATGGGACCTGCGCTGCCTGTTCGGCAAGCTGATCGACGATCCGGCGGAGCTCGAATGGTTCGTCGGCCATGTCGTGACCGAGGAATGGCACTTCCAGCACGATGCCGGGCGCGACCTCGAAGAGATGGTGGCGGAGCGCAAGGCGCAGTTTCCGGGGCTCGACCACCTGATCGACGCCTATGCCACCCGCTTTGGCGAAAGCATCCCCGGTCCCGTACCGGGCAGCATCGAACTGGTCGAACGGCTGGACGCGGCGGGCGTGCCGCTGTTTGCCATCACCAACTTCGCTCACGCCTTCTGGTACCCGTTCCGCGACAGCCAGCCGGTGTTCCGCCGGTTCCGCGATGTCGTCGTATCGGGCACCGAGAAGCTGGCGAAGCCCGATCCGGCCATCTTTCATCTCGCCCGCGACCGGTTCGGCATCGACCCTTCGCGCACCTTGTTCATCGACGACAACGCCGCCAACATCGCCGCCGCCGCCGCGCTCGGCTGGCAGGTGCATCACTTCCGCGATGCCGTGACGCTCGAAGCCGATCTGGTATCGCGGGGATTGCTGGCCTGACGGCCTTGCCCTAGACAGCCCGCGCGATGACCCGGCTGACCGTCAACGAACGCCCCGTGCAATTCCTGATGGACGGGGATACCCCGCTCCTCTGGGCGCTGCGCGATGCGGCGAACCTGACCGGTGCGAAATACGGTTGCGGCAACGGCGACTGTGGTGCCTGCACCGTCATCATCGACGGGGAGGGGATCCGGTCCTGCCTGGTCTCGCTGGCCGAAGTCGAAGGACGCTACGTCACCACGATCGAGGCGCTGTCGGGCGACCGTTCGCACCCGTTGCAACAGGCGATGATGGCCGAGGGCGCGGTGCAGTGCGGGTTCTGCACCCCCGGTTTCGTCATGGCGGGGGCAGCGCTGCTGGCCAAGAATCCCGGTGCCAGTCGCGACGAGATCGCCGCCGCTATTCCCAACCTGTGCCCCTGCGGCGCGGCACCGCGCATCGTGCGCGCTATCGAACGCGCCGGACGCGCGATGCGCGGGCGCGAGCGGCTGGACAGCCTGCCTGTACCGGGGCTCGACCCCGCGCAGGCGGCCCGCGACGTTCCCGCGATCGAGGGCGAGCCTGCCCCCGCGCTCGCGCCCAAACCCGTCAATCAGTGAGAGAAGCGATGAAGGCCACCATCTGGCACAATCCCAAGTGCGGCACGTCGCGCAAGACGCTGGCGATCCTCGAGGAAGCCGACGGCGTCGATGTCGAGGTGATCGAATACCTGCAGAATCCGCCCAGTGCGGCCAAGCTCGCCCAGCTTTACCGCGACGCCGGGATCACGCCGCAACAGGGGCTGCGGACCCGCGGCACCGATGCCGAGGAGCGCGGGCTGCCGCAGGCCGATGACGCGACCGTGCTGGCGGCGATGGCGGCCGAACCGATCCTGATCGAGCGGCCGCTGGTCGAAACCGACAAGGGCGTGCGCCTGTGCCGGCCGCAGGAAAAGGTATTCGAAATTCTTTAACAGCCATCGGGCATGCCGACAGGAACGGGACAAGTGTCTGACCGGTCTTGCAAATGCCCCGTCCATTTGCCACCCGCGATGATACAGGCGGGTTTGATGAAAAGGGTCCTGACCGAATGACCGGAACCGAGCTGGCGCGACAGGGCCATGTGGGCAAGATGAAACGCGCCGGTACGAAGGGCCTCGGCCCTTGGGGCGTGTTCCTCAAGGGCTTCATCCAGCATCCGGTGATGGTCGGCTCGATCATCCCGTCCTCGCGCTTCACCATCGCCAAGATGCTAGATCCGGTCGACTGGGACCGCTGCCGCCTGTTTGTCGAATATGGCCCCGGCGTCGGCACGTTCTGCCAGCCGGTGCTCGATCGCCTGCGCCGTGACGGCGCGCTGATCGTGATCGACACCAACCCGCTCTACATCGACTATCTGCAGCGCACGATCGTCGATCCGCGCTTCACCGCCGTGCTCGGCTCTGCCGCCGACGTGGAGAGTATCGTGGCGGCGCATGGGCATGACGGCGCCGACTACGTGCTGTCTGGCCTGCCGTTCTCGACCCTGCCCGATGGCGTCGGGCCGCAGATCGTCGATGCGACGTACGATGTCCTGCGCGAAGGCGGGGCGTTTCTCGTCTACCAGTTCTCGGCCAAGGCGCGCGATTTCATGGCGCGCCGGTTCTCCCGCATCTCGTCGGGTTTCGAACCGCTGAACGTCCTGCCGTGCAAGCTGTTCTGGGGCTGGAAGGACGCGGCACCCGCCGCCGCGCAAGCGCTGCCGGCGCCCGTGGAACTCGCCAAAAACGTGGCCTGAAGGCGCGGCGTCAGGCGGCGAGCTGGCGGTAGATCGCCAGCACCACCACGCTCCACACCAATAGCAGCGCTGCCGAGACGAACCCCTCGATCAGGCCGGCGATGGCACCGCCGGTATCTTGTCCCAGCACGGCGATGAGGATCGCGCCAGGAATGGCCGTGGCGACGATCGAGACGACCATTGCGGCCACCACGAACATCGCCATGAAGAACAGGATGCGGCCCCCGCGCCCCGCCGTCAGCGCCCAGCTGCGGCGCAGCGCGTCGAAAGGATTGCTCTCCCGCTCCGCCCCGATCAGCGGGGCCAGAGTGATCGTCCGCACATTGACCCACAGCGCGGCGAGCAGGATCGGGAGCATCGCGATTCCCGCGCCGCCCTGCCCGGCGGCCAGCGTCAGCGGCACGAGAATGAGGAGGGCGCAAAGCCCGACCCCGGCCACGAGGATCAGCGTCGCCGCGACATAGGACGGCATCAGGCGGAACGCGCGGCCGATGGCATCGCGCACGGTGGGCCGCGTGCGGTCGGCGAGCAAGACGATGACCGTCAGCATGCCCGCTGCCTGTACCAGCGTGCAGGTGAGAATCAGCGGCCACCACGACGCGAAGACTTCCATCGCCGCCTTGGCCGCGGCCTCGCCCTCCAGATCCTGGGCGATGTCGGGCACCAGCGCGCTCATCAACACTTGCGGCACCAGGAAGAACAGCCCTGCCAGCACGGTCAGCACCGGGCGGTTCGCTTTCAGCATGGTCATGCCGTCGGTCCATGCGCGACCGGCATCGAAGGGGCGGCTGGCGGGAGGGGGAGAAGCGGGCACGCGGTTCGGGTCTTGATCAGGCAGGCTCATGAAGGCTTGATTGGCACGCCGTTTGCCGCCACGCAACGTGACCATGACCGGCAGCACCCTGCAAGACACCGAAATTTCGGCACGCGCTGTCGAAGGGATCGTCCCCGCGGTCGAATGGCGGCGCGAGGTTGCGCTGGTCCCCTACCGCGACGCGCTCGCCGCGATGGAGGTGCGCAACGCCGCGATCCGCGAAGGCAGCGGGCCCGACCTCGTCTGGCTGCTCGAACATCCGCCCGTCTACACCGCGGGCACCAGCGCCAAGGCGGCAGACCTGCTGGACCCGCGATTCGACGTGGTGAGCGCGGGGCGGGGCGGGGAATATACCTATCACGGGCCGGGCCAACGCATCGGCTACGTTCTGGTCGATCTCAATCGCCGCGCGCGCGACGTGCGCGGGTTCGTTCACGCGCTCGAAGGCTGGGTGATCGATGCGCTCGCCGATTTCGGGGTGGAGGGCTGGCGCGCCGAAGGGCGGGTCGGCATCTGGACGCGGGATATCGACGGGCGCGAGGCGAAGATCGGCGCGATCGGCGTACGGGTCCGCCGCTGGGTGACGATGCACGGCTTTTCGGTAAACCTTTCGCCCGATCTGTCGCATTTCACCGGCATCGTGCCGTGCGGCATCTCCGAATATGGGGTGACCAGCATGGCCCGTCTGGGCCATAGCGTCGGCACGGCGCAATGGGATGCGGCGCTGGAGCGTCATGCCGCGACTTTCTTCGGTCGGCTCGGCACGCCCTGCCCGCAAGCCTGATCGCCCGAATGCCCGCTCGCCCGAACGACTGAACCAGGATCGCAACAGACCATGCGCATGCCCCGCTCTATCCTCGCCCTGTCCGCCCTGACCCTCGCGGCCGGATGTGGCGGATCGCCCACGGCAGAGGGCGATGCCGGCGCATCGACGGAAGAGGTGCTGCCCGGATCGATCAGCGACGACATGATCGCGCTCGACCAGCTGCGCTCGCAGGGCGAAGCGCTGGGGCCGACCGACGCGGCCAGCGAAAACGCCGGCACGGCGGGCAGGCCGGCGGGTGGATCGGCAAGCGAACCTGCCGCATCCGAAGCGGCAGCGGAACCCGCCGCCGAAACGCCCGAGGCGCAGCCCGACGCGGGCTGATCGTCGCGGCGCACACCTCATGACGAACCTCCACGTGCGGGCGGGGCCGTGGCGCTTCGGCCTGCTGCTCATCGGCAATGCCGCGCTCGCGCTGGGGCCGTTGCTGGTGCGCATGGCCGATACCGGGCCGGTCGCGGCGGGTTTCTGGCGGCTGGGGCTGGCGCTGCCGCTGATCGCGCTGCTCGGCCTGCGCGAGGATCGGGGCGGCGCGCCGTTCGTGCCCGCGCGCGGGTTGCTCGTGCTCGCATTGGCCGCGGGCGTGGCCTTCGGGCTCGATATCGCCAGCTGGCATCTCGGGATCGAGCGGACGCGGCTCGGCAACGCGGCGCTCTTCGGCAATTCGAGCAGTGTGGTCGTGATCGCCTGGGCGCTGATCGTCGCGCATCGCTGGCCGCACCGGGCGGAAATCGCGGCCATTGTCGCGGCGCTGGGCGGGGCGGCGCTGTTGATGGGCGAATCGCTGGAAATCAGCCCGACGAACTTCGCGGGCGACCTGCTCAGCCTGCTCGCGGGGCTGCTCTACGCGGTCTACATCCTGCTGCTGCGCCATGTGCGGACGGGCATGGGCTCGTGGCGGCTGCTGACATTCTCGTCGCTATCTGCAACGCCGGTGATCCTGATCTGCGCCCTTCTGCTGGGCGAACGGATCATGCCGCAGGACTGGACCCCTCTGCTGCTGCTGGCGCTGTGCAGCCAGATTATCGGGCAGGGCGTGCTGATCTGGGCGCTGGGCTGGTTCAGCCCGCTTGTCATCGGCCTTGCGCTGCTGACCCAGCCCGCAGTGGCGGCGCTGTCGGGGTGGCTGGCCTATGGCGAGACGCTCTCCGCTCTCGACGGCCTGGGCATGGCCCTGATGGCGGCGGCGCTGGTGCTGGCGCGAGTGGCCGACAAACGCGAGGACGCGGCGGACTAGGCCAGCGAAGGGGCCGAAGGGCCGGCCGCTGCGCCGACGGCGCGGACAAAGCTATCGTGCCGCGCCTCGACCATCGCCAGATCCGGCCCGGTCAACGCGGCGCGCGCTTGCTGGATAAGGCGTTCGCCCTCGGCCAGCATCTCGGCCACGCGATCGCGGCGGATGGTGACCGCGCAATCCTGCATGGCGTCGTACATCGCCAGCGCCGCCTTCGGGCTGGTTGCCACGGCCGAACGGGTCGAACCGAAGCCGATGGCGACATATTCGGCAAAGACCATGTGCCGGGGGAAGACGCGCCGTCTGTCCTCGCTGTCGAAATCGTCGGGCGCGCGGGCCAGTTCGCGCCGCCCCAGTTGCGCCGTCGCCGCGCCCAGCCAGTGCAGGGCGGTGATCGCGGTGAACGGGTCGTTGATCCCGGGCGACAGCGCGCGCAGGGCGATCTCGACCAGCTCGTCGATCAGGAAGCGCAAGTCCTGTTGCGGGGTGCGCAGGCCCGACAGGACGAAACACCCGGCAATCGCCGACTCGACATCGTTGTCCGCGCCGCCGCCGCCAAGATAACGCGCGATGGTGACCTCGGGATGGACGAAGTCGCCGGCCTGACGGTCGATCACGATGTCGATGTCGTGTTCGCGCGCGATGGCATCCATTCCGGCATAGTCGATCACTTCGACATAGCCACTGCGCCGCGCCGGGACGGCGAAACCGCCAGTGGGGCGTTCTTCATCCGTTTCGTAGCCGCTTTCGGGAAAACGGGCGCGGATCTGGCGAATCAGCCGTTCCCCGATCCTTTCGAGCACGACATTGATGCGGATCGAACTGGGCACGTGGTTGAGAAAGAAGACCAGCATCGCCACTGCCGCCAGCATCGAGACTGTCGCAACCAGCAGCGATAGCTGCGGCACGAAGCCGGGCATCGTGCTGGCCATCGCATCCTGGATCGTGGAAGGTCGTTCGTCCTCCGCCCGCACCGCGCGGAGGATCATGATGGCGTAGACGAACGTGCCGATGAAAGTCGCAAGGCTGAGCTGGTTGCCGCGATCTTCCATGAAATTGGTGAGCAGGCGCGGGCCGTAGGTGCCGCTGGCATAGGCGACCGCGGCGATCGTGACCGAAAAGACGGTGGCGGCCACCCCGATCATGGTGCCCGCGATCACCTGCAGCATGGTGCTTGCCCCGTCGGGACGGGCGGGGACGATGGCGGCGATTTCGGACAGGCTGTCGGCTGCGCCGCTACGGTCGAGGTGCAGGGTCAGCAACGCCAGCAGGAACGCGACAACGCAGAACGCGGCGGGCCAGAACCAGTAGCTGGCGTTGATCCGGTTCCAGAGCGAGAGGAGACGGGCGGTCATGTCACCGCTGAACGCACCAGCGCGGCCCAGGTGCCGTTCGGCGCGCCGTTACCGTCACACCCGGCCGAGGTCGCCCTTGCCGATGGTGCCCGACGCCATCTCGATCATCTTGTCGAGGCTCTTCTTGGCGGCGAGGCGCAGGCCTTCCTCGATCTCGATGCGCGGCTCGAGGTCGCGCAGCGCGATGTAGAGCTTCTCCATCGTGTTGAGCGCCATGTAAGGGCAGATGTTGCAGTTGCAGTTGCCGTCGGCCCCCGGCGCACCGATGAAGGTCTTTTCGGGCAGCGCCTTTTCCATCTGGTGGATGATGTGCGGTTCGGTCGCGACGATCAGCTTGTCGCCGGTCATCGTCTTGGCAAATTGCAGGATGCCGCTGGTCGACCCGACGTAATCGGCATGGTCGATGATGTGCGGCGGGCATTCGGGGTGCGCGGCAATCGGCGCGTCGGGGTGCTGCGCCTTGAGCTTCAGGAGCTCGGTCTCGCTGAAGGCCTCGTGCACGATGCACACGCCCGGCCACAGCAGCATCTCGCGCCCGAACTTGCGGTTGAGATAGCCGCCCAGGTGCCGGTCGGGCCCGAAGATGATCTTCTGTTCGGGC
>CAYRLC010000107.1:0-8319 GCA_964424995.1 uncultured Croceicoccus sp. | reverse complement strand
GCAGCTGGCGGGCCAGCGCGAACATCAGCGCGATGGCATGTTCGGCGGTGGTGATCGAGTTGCCGAACGGGGTGTTCATCACCACCACGCCCTTTGAGCTGGCGTAGGGAATGTCGACGTTGTCGACGCCGATGCCGGCGCGGCCGATGACCTTCAGGTTGGTCGCGGCGTCGAGCACTTCCTTCGTCACCTTGGTCGACGAACGGATCGCGAGACCGTCGTATTCACCGATGCGGGCGATCAGCTGTTCGGGGGTTTCGCCGGTGATGACGTCGACGTCGCAGCCGTTCTCCTCGAAGATACGGGCGGCGTTGGGGTCCATCTTGTCGGAAATCAGAACGCGGGGCTTGCTCATGGTAGCCTCCTTCAAATCATGATGTCGGGGTATCCGGCGGGCACGACCGCGCCCGCCGGTAAACGTGGATCAGGCCGAGAGCTTCTCGTGGGCCCAGTCGAGCCACGGACCGAGCGCCTCGATATCCGCGGTATCGACGGTCGCTCCGCACCAGATGCGAAGGCCCGCCGGGGCATCGCGATAGCCCGCGATGTCATAGGCAGCGCCCTCGTCCTCGAGCAGCTTGGCAAAGGCCTTGATATAGGCCTCGTCCGCGCCCTCGACCGTCAGGCACACAGAGGTGTTCGAGCGGATCGACGCATCGGTCACCAGATGCCCCAGCCAGTCGCGCGCCTCGACGATGGAATTGAGCGCGGCGGCGTTGGCATCGGCCCGGGCGCGCATCGCTGCGCCGCCGCCGATGGCCTTGCCCCATTCGAGGCTGAGGATCGCGTCCTCGACCGCCAGCATCGAGGGGGTGTTGATCGTCTCGCCCTTGAACACGCCTTCGGCCAGCTTGCCCTTGGAGACAAGGCGGAACACCTTCGGCAGCGGCCATGCGGGGGTATAGGTTTCGAGCCGTTCGATCGCGCGGGGGCCCAGGATCAGCACGCCGTGCGCGCCCTCTCCGCCCATGGCCTTCTGCCACGAGAACGTGCAGACGTCGATCTTGGCCCAGTCGATCGCCTGCGCGAACACGGCGCTGGTCGCATCGGCAAAGGACAGGCCTTGCCGGTCCGCAGGGATCCAGTCGGCGTTGGGAACGCGCGCGCCCGAAGTCGTGCCGTTCCAGGTGAAGAGCACGTCGTTCGACCAGTCGACTGCGTTCAGATCGGGGATTTCGCCATAGGGCGCTTCGACCACGGTGGGATCGAGCTTCAACTGCTTGGCGGCATCCGTGACCCAGCCCGCACCGAAGCTTTCCCAGGCCAGCGCGGTGACCGGGCGGGCGCCCAGCATCGTCCACATCGCCATTTCGAAAGCGCCGGTGTCCGACCCCGGAACGATGCCGATGCGGTGCGTCTCGGGCAGGTCGAGCAGTTCGCGCATCAGGTCGATGCAGTACTGCAGACGCTGCTTGCCGAGCTTCGAGCGGTGCGACCGCCCCAGCACGCGGGTATCGAGTTTTTCGGGGGACCAAACCGGCGGCTTGGCACAGGGTCCGGACGAGAAATAGGGACGCTCCGGCAGCGTCGGCTTCGTATCAGTCATTTAAGACTCTCCTTGCAGAGAGCTCGCGCGGCGTTGGGACCGCGTGGCCCGTCGGCCGCTCTAAGGATGGGGCGAAAACTGTCAATCGATCTTTCGGTCAATTCCGGCAAGACTCGGAAAGTCCACGCGATTTTTGCGTGAGGATATGTGCGCCCGTCGGTTTGGCCGGCACGGCTGCCGGATCTAGACTGCGCTTATGTCGAACCGAATCCGGCCTTGGGCGTTCCCCGCTTCGCCGCGCCTGCATACCGCCGCGGCCCTGATGCTGGCCGTTCTGCTCGCAGCCTG
Organism: uncultured Croceicoccus sp.; assembly: GCA_964424995.1. Taxonomy (GTDB): domain Bacteria; phylum Pseudomonadota; class Alphaproteobacteria; order Sphingomonadales; family Sphingomonadaceae; genus Croceicoccus. The sequence continues at coordinate 6,485 of CAYRLC010000107.1, read as the reverse complement.
CGCCTCGGACCAGCCGGTCGCCCCGCCAAGGCCCGGCGTGCCGACGACGCGCCCGGCGACCAATGCGGAGGCACAGATCTGCCGGAGACAACTGGCGGAGCTGGGTGCCGATTTCGTCCCGGTGGCCGACCTGTCGGCAGGAAGTTGCTCGAGCGGCAACGCCGTGACGCTGCTGCACCTGGCCGGTGACACGTCGCGCTTCGCGGTAACCAACGTGCCGCGCATCGGTTGTCCGCTGTCGCAGACGGTTGCGGCCTGGGCCCGATACGGTGTCGATCGCGCGGCCCGGCAGATGCTGGGCAGCGGGCTTGCGACGATCGAGACGTTCGGCTCCTACTCATGCCGCAACGTCGCGGGCACGGCGCGGTTGTCCGCGCATTCGAACGCCAGCGCGCTCGACATATCCGGCTTCGTGCTGACCGACGGGCGGCGGATCACGGTGAAACAGGGCTGGGATGGCGGGACGGAGGCGGAGCGCCGCTTCCTGCGCGTGGTTCAGGCCAGCGCCTGCAAGCGGTTCGGCACCGTGCTCGGCCCCGATTACAACGCCGCGCACGCCGACCACCTTCACGTCGAGATGGGGGACGGCAGCTTCTGCCGCTAGTCGCTCTCGTGCCCGTAGCGATAGGGGCCGAGCGTCGCGATCAGGACCACGACCACCGCCAGCGCTACGGCTGACGAGGCCAGCGCCCAGTCGTAATTCCCGGTGACGTCCACCGACCAGCCGAATGCCATCGGCCCGAAGCTGGCTCCGAAGCTGAACAGCCCGAGGATGATGCCGTATGTCGCGCCATAGTTCTCCATCCGGGCATAGCGGCCGGTGAAATAGGCCAGCATGTCCACCTCGGCTCCCGCGGCAAGCCCCAGGAGGAGCGCCGCCAGCAGGACCGGCCCGCCCCACAGCAGCAGGAGCGCACTGACGATCGGGGAGATCAGGAACAGGGCCGCCACGTAGGGCGCGTGAAAACGGTCGAAGAGGTAGCCGACGACCACCCGCGCGACGATGACCGCGATGCCGATCCCGCCTGCGAACTTCGCCGCCTCCGCTGGGTCGATGCCGCGGTCGACCAGCAACGGCACGAGGTGAACGATCAGGCCGGCAACGAGGAAGCCCAGCAGCATGCCGACCAGCGCGACGATCGCGGTCTGGCGATTGAGGTCAAAGCGGCCCCGCGCACGCTGCCTCTTCGGAGCCCGATCTCCTTTCGACATCAACAGCCTCACCGGCAGTCCGACGAGCGCGGTAACCCCGGCGATCACCAAGGCCGCGGTGCGCCAGCCCGATTGCGCCACGAGCGGTCCGAGGAGAATCGGCGCCAGCACCGCCGCAACCCCCGTGCCCAGCAACATCAGGCCCAGCGCCAGACCCCGCGCCCGGTCGAAGCGAACCGAAACCACGCGCGCCCAGATGGCCGGGGTCGTGCCGCACCCCGCCAGCGACAGCATCAGCCACAGCGCATATCAACCGGCGATCGACGGCCCCGCGTAAGACAGGGCCACCCAGGCAAGCGGCGTGGCAAGATAGCTGGCGATGGCAATGGGCCGCGCGCCGATCCTGTCGGCCAGCAGTCCGACCAGCGGGGCGGACAGGAAGATGCCCAATCGCTGGAAAGTCGCCGCGCCGGACACTTCCGCCCGGCTCCAGCCGAACTCGGCCTGCAGCGGCTGGACGAAGAGACCGAGGGAATAGAACCCCACCCCGGTCATCCCGACGCTGATCGCCAGCGCCGCATACAGGATCACGCTCCAGCTATGGCGGAATTCATGGCGGGCGGCGGCGGGGGAAGCGGCGTTCATGGCGGGCAACATGGCACGGGACGGGCATCCCACAGCAGGCTCGTTGCATTCTCTCGCACGGCGGACAATCGCGCTGGTATCGGTCTTGCCAAATCGGAAAGCCTGCCCTAACCCGCCCGCGTCATCCGGGGAGTAGCCACCTGCGCCATGCGTGCAGGCCCGCCGTCGACATACTGGGCCGAGAGGCTCCGGCGCGTGGGGATTGATTCCGGCGAGACTGCGTGACACCGAACCCCCTGTCCGGCCGGGCGGGGATGCGGTGTCGCCTGTGTTTCGTTGCGAAGGCCCGGCCCGGAGAAGTTCATGGAAGCCTTATTCACCTCCACGGCCGTGGTCGCGCTTGCCGAAATCGGCGACAAGACGATGCTGCTTGCCATGCTGCTGGCCGCACGGTTCCGGCAGCCGGTGCCGATCGCGTTCGGCATTCTGCTCGCAACGCTCGCCAATCATTTCCTTGCCGCCCTGCTCGGCTCCAGTATCGCCGGATGGTTCGATGGCGACCTGTTCAAGTATCTCGTCGCCGCGGGCTTCGTGGTCATGGGCCTGTGGACGCTGGTGCCCGACAAGTTCGAAGAGGATGACGAGCCCCGTTCGCGCGGCGGCCCTTTCCTGACGACGCTGGTCGCGTTCTTCCTGGTCGAGATCGGCGACAAGACACAGGTGGCGACCATTGCGCTCGGCGCCCGGTTCCACGATGCGCTGGCGGTGACGGCGGGGACCACCATCGGCATGATGCTGGCCAATGCGCCGGTGCTGTGGCTGGGCGACAGGCTGGCGGACCGCTTGCCGCTGGCGAAGATCCGCATGGGGGCAGCCGCGCTGTTCGTGGTGCTGGGCCTGTGGCTCGCGGCCGAAACGGCGGGCCTGTTCGGCTGACGCGGGCCGCGCCGCGGTCCGGGCACTGGACCGCGGCGACCGGCTCAATGCAGCCAGTCTCCCATCGCCGCCTCCAGCCGCAGTCGCACCGCTTCTGCGGCGTGGCGAGCGCCGAGCTTGTCCATCATGTTGCCGCGGTGGATTTCCACCGTGCGCGGGCTGATGTCGAGATCGCGGGCGATCGCCTTGTTCGAACAGCCTTGCGCCAGCCGGTCCAGCACTTCCCTTTCCCGGTTGGACAGCATCGAGATGCGGGTTCGCGCCTCCAGCGCGCGGCGGCGCTGCTCGACGTGGGTCGCAGCCTCCTTGGCCACGCGCTCTATCGCCTCTTGCAGCGAGACGAGATCGAGCGGCTGGCTGAGGTAATCGAAAGCGCCAGCCCGCATCGCCATGACCACCCGCTCGATGTCCGGACGCTGGGCCATGGCGATGACCGGCAGCCAGGCACCGCGATCTGCCATCGTTTCGACCAGACCGGCAATGCCCCCGTCCTCCGGCTCGTCATGGGCCAGCACGATCCCCTCGCGCGGAAGGTGACCGGTCAGTTCCTCGACATGCTCGTAGACTTCGGCGTGGTGCCCCATCTCGAAGATGGCGCGGGCGAAGGTGGCGCGGTTGCGCGGGTCGGCATCGACGATGTGTATGATATTGCGCGTGTCCATGCCCCGATGATGGGCGCGGTGCTTGGTTAAGCGCTATTCAGGACGATTCCGATACGGAGGCATTGTTTTGGTTAACCATCAAGACATGCGCGGTTCGGGACAATAATCGCACCGGATCGGACCTAGTAGGGAAAATCCCGGTCAGTCTTTCTGCTCAGTCTCGTCCAGTTCGTAAGGCGGAAGTTCGTTGAAGGCATTTCGCAGCGACTCGCTCCACCCCTTCGAGAGCGCCTGGAAGAATGCGTCGCTGGCATGGATTCGCTGCTCCAGGCGGGGCACGAAGCTGTCCTTTTCCAGCACCAGCAGGTCGAGCGGCATGCCGACCGACAGGTTCGCAGCCAGGGTCGAATCCATCGACACCATCAAAAGCTTCGCCGCATCGCCGAATTCCATCGTGCGGTTATAGGCGCGCAGGATGATCGGGCGGCCGTACTTGGTCTCGCCGATCTGGAAGAAAGGCGTGTCGTCGCTCGCCTCGATGAAGTTGCCTTCGGGATAGATCAGGAACAGGCGCGGCTCCATCCCCGCGATCTGGCCAGCGAGGATGATCGAGGCGGTGAACTTGGGGCCACCCGACATGTGGTCGTTGGCGTGCTGGCTCTTGCGGATCGTTTCGGCCAGCAGGTCGCCGACGATGTTGGCGACCTGAAACATCGTGGGCGCCTTCAGGATCGAAGGCTCGCGTTCCTGCGGCGCCTTGGTCCGTTCCTCCAGCAGGCTGATCACCGATTGCGTGGTGGCAAGGTTGCCTGCGGTCATCAACGCGATGACGCGCTCGCCCGGCACCGACCAGTGGTGCATCTTGCGAAAGACCGAGATGTTGTCGACGCCCGAATTGGTGCGGGTGTCGCTCATCAACACCAGCCCCTTGTCGAGCATCATGCCCACGCAATACGTCAAGATAGGTCCCTTCCTGTCCGGCGACGGCGGTCCGCGCGCAACCAGACGAGGGGTCGCGCAGCCGTCACATGAGGCGCTTAGCGCAAGTCCGCCCTACTGTTCCACAGTCTGTTGCTGCACTTCGACTTCGACAGACAGGTGATTATCGCCCGCGCCGAAGCTGATGCCGGTGATCGGCGCCGCCTCGCGATAGTCGTTGCCGGTGGCGACACGCACGTAGCGGGCATCGGGACTGATGCCGTTGGACACGTCGAACCCGACCCAGCCGAGGCCCGGCACCAGCGCTTCGGCCCAGGCATGGGTCGCCTCCTGCGTCTCCACCTCGTCCATTCTGAGATAGCCCGAGACATACCGTGCCGGAACGCCGAGCGCGCGCGCGCAGCCGATGAAGATGTGGGCATGATCCTGGCACACCCCGCGTCCGGCGGCGGCGGCTTCCTCGCCGCTGGTGCCGCTGTCGGTCTGCCCCTTTTCGTAGCGCACGGTGTCGAGGATGCGGGCCGAGAGGCCATGCAGCATCGCCACCCGGTCGCCCTTGCCGTCCATGCCCGAAACCAATTCCTTCATGCGCGGCCCCGGCTTGGTCAGCGGCGTCTGCCCGGTGAAATGCCACGTCGGCAGATGCCCCGAATGCCGTCCGATCACGCCGGCCTTGTCATTGGTGGCAACGATCCCGTGACATTCGATCTCGACATGGGTAACGCCCGGATCCACCGACACCAGCGTCGTCGTGTTGCAGTTGTGGTCTTCGTACTCGAGCTCTCGCCTCGCCCCTTCGAAGCGCATCGACCATTCGACGATGGTCTGGCCGCTGGTATGCTTGGGCGTCAGGCGAAGGCGTTGCAGGGCGTGGACGACCGGCTCGTCGAATTCGTAGCGGGTGCGGTGCGTGATGGCGAGGCGCATGGCGTTCCTTTGGCGTTCCCGGGCCTTCGGCGTTCCCGGGCGATCAGTCGACGAAACGGTAATCGGTTTCCACGGCGTGCGAGATATCGTTGTTGCAGGTGATGAAATCGGACAGGAACTCGTGGAGCCCCATGTCGATGATGAGGTCGATGTCCTTGTCCTGCAGCTTCAGTTCGGCGTTGCGCATCACGGCGTGCGCATTCAGTTCCTTGCCATATTGCAGCGCGAGATTGTGCAGGTTCGACCGGATCTTGGCATAGCAGAACCGCAGCGAACGCGGGAAACGCTGGTCGAGGATCAGGAAGTCGGCGATGCCGCGCGCGCTCATCTGCCCGGCGTTGAGCCAGCGGTAGGCCCGTTCCGCGCCCAGCGAGCGCAAGATCGTCTCCCACTGCACATTGTCGAGACTGGAGCCGACATAGGACAGCGACGGGAGCAGGACGTAGTATTTCACGTCGAGAATGCGGGCGGTGTTGTCGGCGCGTTCCACGAAGCTGCCGATGCGGGCGAAATTGTAGATGTCGTTGCGCAGCATCGACCCGTCCATCGCGCCGCGAACCAGCGTCGATTCGCGCTTCACGGTATTGATGGCATCGGCGATCCCGGTCTGCGTCACCGGCCGGCTGAGCAGGTCGTTCAGTTGCAGGTAGCTGCCGTTGACCGCTTCCCACACCTCGGTCGTGATCGAATTGCGGGCCGACCGGGCGTTGTTGCGCACCGAACCGATCAGCGAGCGGATCGAGTTGGGGTTGTCGCGGTCGCGCAGGATGTAGTTCCACACCTGCACCCCGGTGTAGGTGCCGTTCTGCCGGTCGTACCCCTCGCGCATGCCGGCGGTTTCGATGACAGAGCGCCACTCCTCCTCCGCAGTCAGGTGGTCGCGGGTCAGCGCCATGCGGAAGCCGGTGTCGATGAGGCGCGCGAGGTTTTCCGCCCTTTCGAGGTAGCGGAACATCCAGAAGATCGCGTTGGCGGAACGTCCCAGCATTACTCTTCCAGCACCCAGCTATCCTTGGTTCCGCCACCCTGGCTCGAATTCACGACCAGGCTGCCCTGCTTCAGCGCCACGCGGGTCAGGCCGCCGGGCGTGATCTCGATGCCATTCGGGCTCATCAGCACGAATGGTCGCAAGTCGACGTGCCGCGGTGCCAGCCCGCGCCTCGTCAGGATCGGCACGGTCGACAGCGCCAGCGTCGGCTGCGCGATGTAGTTCTTGGGGTTCGCCTTCAACTTCTCGGTAAACCTGGCGATTTCGCGCCGCGACGAGGTCGGCCCGATCAGCATGCCGTAGCCGCCCGATCCGTGCACTTCCTTCACCACCAGTTCGGCGATGTTGTCGAGCAC
>CAYRLC010000106.1:0-8449 GCA_964424995.1 uncultured Croceicoccus sp. | reverse complement strand
CGAGCTGGTGGAACTGGCGGTAGCGGCCCTTCTGCGGGCGTTCGTAGCGGAACAGGGCCCCGTGCGTCGCGACCTTCAGCGGCGCATACTGCTTCCACCCGTCGGTGAGGTAGGCGCGGGCCAGGCCGGCGGTGAACTCGGGCCGAAGGGTCAGCGATTCGCCGCCGCGATCCTCGAACGAATACATTTCCTTGGATACGACATCGGTCGTCTCACCCAGACTGCGCGAGAATACGGTCGTCTTTTCGAAGACCGGCATCTCGACCCGGCGAAAGCGATAAAGGCGGCGGACGCGCTCGAACGTCGCGACGACGTGGGCGAAAGCCTCCGCCTCCGCGCCGAAGATGTCCTGCGTGCCCCGGATCGCCTGCGGGGTCTCGATAGTGGTCTTCCCTTCGCTCATGATCGCGCGCCTTAGCGCCAACAGTGCGGGCTGAAAAGCGCAAGGGGCAGGGTTCAGGGCGGCGCAACCGGGTCCGCACGCCTCATCCCACTGGTCGCAGGGCGGCAAATGATTGGCGCATCTGCCTGAAATGCGGTTGCAATGCAGCGCGTGCCTTGCCAGATGGTAGGCGATGAAACTATCCCCCAAGCTCGCGCTGGCCGGTGCCTGCGCTTTCGCCGCCCTGTCCGCTGCCACGGTCCCTGCCCTGGCCGACGATGCCATGCCGACAGGTCTCAGCCATCCCTCCGAAGGGCTTCCCGTTTCGCGCAACGTGCCCGATCCGGTCGATACGCCGTTTCCGGGCGGCACGATCGGCATCAAGGTCGATGCCACCGATCTTGACCGCGGGGTGTTCCGCACGGTGGAAACGATCCCCGTCGCCGCCGGCAGCCGCAAGCTGACGCTGCTCTATCCGCAATGGCTGCCCGGCAAGCACGCCGGCCTTGCGCGGATCAGCAACCTGACCGGCATCCACTTCACCGCCAACGGCAAGCAGGTGACATGGGTGCGCGATCCGGTAGAGGTCTACGCCTTCCATCTCGACCTGCCCGAGGGCACGACCGAAGTGGTCGCCAATCTCGTCTACACCTCGCCGCTGACCTCGGGCGAGGGGCGGATCGTGATGACGCGCGAGATGATGAACCTCAAGTTCGAGGAGATGACGCTCTACCCCGCCGGTCACTACGTGCGCCAGATCCCGGTGGTGCCGAGCGTGACCTTCCCCAAGGACTGGAAGGTAGCCACCGCGCTCGACGGGATGACCCGGACGGGCGACACCGTCACCTGGGCGAAGACCGACTATCAGACGCTGATCGATTCGCCGGTCTTCGCGGGCGCCTATCACCGCGAATACGACCTCGGTCAGAACGCGCAGCTGCAGGTCTTTGCCGACAAGCCGGAACAGCTGGAAGCGGCGAAGGACGAGCAGGTAAAGACCGTGCGCGCCCTGATGGACGAGGCCGTGATCCTGTTCGGCAACCAGCAATGGGATCATTACGACTTTCTGCTCGGGGTGACCGACCGGCTGGGCGGCATCGGGCTCGAACATCACCGTTCGTCGGAGAACACGCTGCCCGGCGACCTTTTCCAGGACTGGAAGAAGAACGAATACCGCGTCGACCTTCTGCCGCACGAGCTGACGCACAGCTGGAACGGCAAGTTCCGCCGCCCGGTCGGATCGTGGACGCCCGACTATCGCCAGCCGATGCAGAACGAACTGCTCTGGGTCTATGAGGGCCAGACGCAGTACTGGGACATGCCGCTGGCCGTGCGTTCGGGCATGCAGTCGAAAGAGATGGTGCTGGGCGAAATTGCCCGCACCGCCGCCGGCTTCGTCAACCAGCCCGGCCGTTCATGGCGTCCGCTGGTGGACACCACCAACGATCCGCAGGTCGGCCAGCGCGCGGGCAAGCCGTATTACAGCTTCGCCCGCGGCGAGGACTACTACACCGAAGGCGCGCTGATCTGGCTGGAAGCGGACATGCTGATCCGCACCGAGAGCAAGGGCCGGAAGTCGCTCGACGATTTCGCCAAGCTGTTCTTCGGCGGGCATCCGGGCGACTGGGGCGAGATCACTTACGACTTCGACGATGTCGTCGCCGCCCTGAACGCCGTGCACCGCCACGACTGGGCCGGATTCCTGCGCGAACGGGTCTATTCCGCCGACGCGCCGCCGCCGCTGAAGGGGATCGAACTGGGCGGATATCAGCTGGTATACAAGGAAGAGCCCAACCCCTTCGACGCCTCCCTGATGGCCAAGGGTGCCCTGCGCCTCGAACATTCGCTGGGCGTGACGCTGAGCGACAAGGGCAGCATCACCGGCACCATCTGGGACAGCCCGGCGTTCAAGGCAGGGCTGGTCACCGGCATGGACATCGTTGCGGTCAATGGGGAGGCCTATAGCGGCGACGTGATGAAGAAGGCGATCACCGCGGCCAAGGCCAGCGGCAAGCTCGACCTTCTGGTCAAGCGAGGCGACCGCTACATGACGATGCCGATCGCCTATACGGGCGGCCTGCGCTGGCCGTGGCTCGAAAAAACGGTGAAGGGCACCGCCCCGATCGACCGCTGGCTGGAGCCGCGTCGCAAGATTTCCGGCAAGTAACGCGCGACAATCGGGAAAGTCGCCACACGCTTTCTCGCAGGCGCGGAAAAACCTTGAGCATCAGACTAAAGCGGGCCTTGGCTATGTGCCAAGGTCGCGCTAGAGGCGCAGTCGGACGCTGCCGTTGCTGCAGTGCAATACGACGAATCGTGCCAGACGACAGGACATTTCCATGCAGATCGACAAGATCCCCACCGGCGACAATCCGCCCGAAAGCCTTAACGTCATCATCGAAGTGCCCACCGGCGGCGAGCCCGTGAAGTACGAGTTCGACAAGGAATCGGGCGCGCTGTTCGTCGATCGCATCCTGCACACGCCGATGCGCTATCCGGCAAACTACGGTTTCGTGCCGCACACCCTGTCGCCCGACGGCGATCCGCTCGACGCGCTGGTCATCTCGCGTAGCCCCTTCATCCCGGGCTGCGTCGTGCGCGCGCGCCCCATCGGCGTGCTGAACCTCGAGGACGAGCACGGCGGCGACGAGAAGCTGATCTGCGTGCCGGTCGACACCACTTTCCCGTATTACTCGGACGTGGGCGAGACCAAGGACCTGCCCTCGATCATTTTCTCGCAGATCGAGCACTTCTTCACCCACTACAAGGACCTCGAGGCCGAGAAGTGGGTTCGCGTCGGCAACTGGGGCGACGCGGCGGAAGCCAAGCGCATCGTTCTGGAATCGATCGACCGCTATAACGAGAACAAGAAGGGCTGATCCGGCCCGGACGGAGGGGCCAGCCAAGATCGGTTGGCCCCTTCTGTCTCGACTGATAATCGTTTCCGCCCATCGACCGGGGTGGCACGATGGGCTTGCGGGGCTCACGCCCCGGCCACGGTCATCCCGTCGACCCGCAGCGTCGGCACGTTGGTCGAATAGATCATCTCCAGATCGCTGGCCGCGCGCATGTTGGCGAACATGTCCGACAGGTTGCCCGCGATGGTGATGCCCGAAACCGGCCCCGCGATTTCGCCGCCCCGGATCAGGAAACCCGACGCGCCGCGGCTGTAATCGCCGCTGACGATGTTGACTCCCGGCCCGATCAGTTCGGTCAGCAAAACGCCTTCGTCGATATCGGCGATCAGTTCCGCGACGCTCTGTTCGTCTGGCAGCAGGGTGAGGTTCGACGATGACACGCTTGGCGCCGCGCCGCCCAGGCGGACGGCGTGGCCGGTCGGCTGGCGGCCCAGCTTGCGGGCAGAGGCGCTGTCGAGCATCCAGCCGGTCAGCACGCCCTTGTCGATCAGCGTCGCGGCGCGGGTCTCCAGCCCCTCTCCGTCGAAGGGGCGCGAGCCCAGGCCGCGCACGACCAGCGGATCGTCGACCACGGTCACGCCGCTGTCGAACACCTGCTGGCCTTCGCGGTCCAGCAGGAAGCTGGCGCCTCGCGCGATCGACGGGCCGGAAATGGCGGCGACGAAATGGCCGAGCAGCGAACGCCCGGCGAGTGGATCGAACACCACCGGCATGGCACCGCTGCGCACAGTGCCGGGGCCGAGCCGTTCGACCGCGCGACGGGCCGCCTGCGCGCCGATCCACGCGGCATCGGGCAGGTCGCCGCGATGACGCGCGACCCGCCATTCCGATCCGCGCTCCATCCCGCTGCCTTCGCCCGCGACGACGGCTGCGGACAGCGAGTGCTGCGATTGTGCGTAAGTGGCGGCAAAGCCGTGGCTGGTGGCCAGCGCGATGACGCTGTGTCCGGTGCCGGCGCTGGCGCCTTCGCTGTTGGTGATGCCCTCGTTGGCGCGGGCGGCGTCTTCCGCTGCCATCGCCGCTTCGCGCATGGCAGCGGGGCCCGGCAGATCTGACACCAGATCGAGCAGAGGCGGCGCATGCCGCATCAACAGGTCTTCTGGCGCAAGGGCGGCGTTCTCGTCCTCCGGCGCGACGCGGGCCATGGCGATGGCGCGGCCGGCCAGTTCCTCGAGACTGCCGGTATCGAGCGCGCTCGACCCGATGGTCGCCTGCCGCATCCCGATGAAAACCCTGAGGCCGAAGTGTTCGGATTCCGACCTGTCGACCTCTTCCAGCGCGCCGAGGCGGACCTGCACGCTTTCGGAATGGCTGGCGACATAGACCGTATCGGCCGCATCCGCGCCCAACCTGCGTGCGCAGGCGATCAGGTCTGCGCAGCGATCCTGCGCCTGTTCCCCGCTCAGCATACCGGCCCCCTCAGCATACCGGCCCGCTCAGCATCTGGTTTCGATTGAAATGATCATGACGACAGCAGTAAGCGCAGTCGCCGCCGGCGGCAAGCCGTCAAAGAACGGGCCGTGCGGCCCCGGAAAACCGTGGCGGTTCAGCCGCCCGACATGGCAATGGCGCGGGCCAGCCCGGCCAGCACGAAAGGCAGGCCGATGGCCGCCAGCCAGATTATCGTCCGGTCGCGGCGGAAGCGGCGGGCATGGACGGGATCGTGCGCATCCTCGTCGCTCAGCCGGTCCCAGTGCCGCTCCAGCATCCGGGCCGCCGGGATGATCGCGGCGACCAGCACGACGAGCGCGAGGTAGGGCAGCATCGAATTGCTGACCTCCTTCAGCTGTTTCATCGTCACGAAGATCTGCAGCACGGTATAGATCAGCAGGCCATAGGCGAGGTTGTCGCTGATGCGTCGCCGCCAGTCCTTGACCGTGTGCGCCGTCGGCCCGTGTTCCGCCGCGTGGCGATCGTCACGGTCGGATGCGATGTCCCCTGTCGCGGTCATGACCTGTCCCCTTCCATCCGGCACCGGATCGTTGGTTGATCCGCCTGGGCAGGGCTGCCGTGCTGCCCGCCCCAGGTGCGATGGCGTGGGCCAATCGTTCCGTCACCTGCACGCAGAGTAGATCACGCCCCGACGCTACGGGTCAAGCGCCTCAGCCCTTCTTGCAGGGCTTCTGTCCGCTTGCGGGAATGGCGCGGGTGCCATCGCCAGCCTCGAAGTTACCCCCCACGTTGTCACCTACTTTTCAGCGCCGGTTTCGCCAAGCCATGCACGAATCCTGCCAGATGGTGCCGGTGGGGCTTCAAACCTTTCATATCCCGTATTATGAGTCGGGCCGAACGGCGGGCCGGCCAAGGCCTCCTGCCCGTGCCGCAGAAGCTGGAGACCTACCATCGACACCATCGCCGCGATCGAGCCGGCTGCCGCCACCCGGCCCATCCCGCAGGGCGGGCTCGAGGTGATCTCCATCGCCAAGAGCTATGACAAGCGGGCGGTTCTCACCGACATCTCGCTCACGGTCGGCAAGGGCGAGGTGTTCGGCCTGCTCGGCCCCAACGGCGCGGGCAAGACGACGTGCTTCTATTCGATCATGGGGCTGGTGAAGCCCGACGCGGGCCGCATCCTGATGGACGGCGTCGACCTCACCAATCTGCCGATGTACCGCCGCTCGATCCTCGGCCTGGGCTACCTGCCTCAGGAAACCAGCATCTTTCGCGGCATGACGGTCGAACAGAACATCAACTGCGTGCTCGAACTGGTCGAGCCCGACAAGCACGTCCGCGCCGAGGAGCTGGAGCGGCTGCTCGGCGAATTCGGCCTGACGCGGCTGCGCGAAAGCCCGGCGATGGCGCTGTCGGGCGGTGAACGCCGCCGCTGCGAGATCGCCCGCGCTTTGGCGGCGAAGCCCTCGATCATGCTGCTCGACGAACCCTTTGCGGGGATCGACCCGCTGTCGATCGGCGACATCCGCGACCTTGTCATCGAACTGAAGAGCCGCGGCATCGGCGTGCTGATCACCGATCACAACGTGCGCGAGACGCTCGATATCGTCGACCGCGCCTGCATCATCTACGGCGGGCAAGTGCTGTTCGCGGGCAGCCCGACCGAGCTGGTGGCGAACGAGGATGTGCGCCGCCTCTACCTGGGCGAGGGCTTCACGCTCTGATCGTCATGCCCTGCCCTTCCGCAAATCCCTGATCGATGGCGCTCGGACCCCGCCTCGACCTGCGGCAGACGCAATCGCTGGTGATGACCCCGCAGCTGCAGCAGGCCATCCGCCTGCTGGCGCTGTCGAACCTCGAACTCGAATCCTTCATTGCCGAAGCGGTGGCCGACAATCCGCTGGTCGAGATCGACAGCGGCGGCGGAGAGATCGAGGCCGTGCCGCTCGTCGCCGACGGCGATCCGGTCAGCGCCGACATGGCGGGCGGTGAGGGGGAGACCGCGCTCGACCTGCCCGGGGAGATGCTGGACCGCGACGTCGATACGGGCGATTTCGGGACAGGTGCTTACGACGGCGCGGCCAAGGGGCCGGCCATTGAGGACTTCGATCCGGTCGAGCGCGCCAGCGACAGTGCCGATACGCTGGCCGATCATCTCCATGCCCAGGTCGGGTCCGCGCACGGGCCGCTGGCCGACCAGTTTGTCGCGCACCAGATCATCGATCAGCTCGACGAAGCGGGTTATCTCACTGTCCCCCTCAGCGAAATTGCCGAACTGCTCGGCGTGACAGTGGCCGAAGCGGAGGCCGGGTTGCGGCTCGTCCAGACGCTGGACCCTACCGGAGTGGGTGCGCGCAATCTCGCCGAATGCATCGCGCTCCAGGCGATCGAGGCGGATCGCTACGACCCCTGCATGAAGGCGCTGATCGGCAACCTCGACCTCCTCGCCCGCGGCAATCTCGTGCAGCTGCGTCGCTTGTGCCGGGTGGACGACGAGGATCTGGCCGACATGATCGCCGAACTGCGCAGCTACGATCCCAAGCCCGGCTGCCGCATCGGCGGCGATGCCGCGCCTCCGGTGGTGCCCGACGTCTTCGTCCGGCCCGCCGGCAAAGGTGCCGGGGAGGCGGCCGGGGAAACCTGGCACATCGCCCTCAATCGCGACACCCTGCCGCGGCTGGTGGTGGACCGCGACTACTACACCACGATGCGCAAGGGCTGCGGCAAGGACCGCGCCTCGCGCGGCTGGCTGGGCGAGAAGCTGGCCGACGCCAACTGGCTGATGAAGGCGCTGGACCAGCGGCAGAAGACGATCCTGCGCGTGGCCAGGGAGATCGTGCGGCGGCAGGAGGGTTTCTTCCAGCGCGGGGTCAGCGCTCTCGTGCCGCTGACGCTGCGCGAGGTGGCGGAAACGGTGGAGATGCACGAATCGACCGTCAGCCGCGTCACCTCGAACAAGTTCCTCCATTGCGGACGCGGTACTTTCGAGCTGAAGTACTTCTTTTCGTCGGGCGTGGCGCGAACCGGCGGCGATGCCGATAGCGCAGGGGGCGAGGGCGGCGCATCGGCGGAGGCGGTGAAGGCCGCCATCCGCAAGCTGATCGATGCCGAGGCGCCCGACGACATCCTCTCCGACGATACGCTGGTCGACATGCTGAAGGAGCAGGGCTTTGCGTTGGCCCGCCGCACGGTCGCCAAATATCGCGAGGCGATCGGCCTTGGCAGTTCGGTCCAGCGGCGGCGGCAGAAGCGACTCGCCGGCGTTCGCTAGGCTGAGGATTCCTTGGCGGGACGGGCCGCCGCAGCCATCAAGCCCGCCTCACCCATCCCGGATTTACGCAAGCTTTCCCCGACCCCAGATGATTCTGCATAATCAGGCCCGCGACATGCCGGTAAGGTGTGCAATGCAGCGAACAACCTGTTGCAATTAAGACTCTCTTGGGAATCGTTAATGGCTTTCAGAGGTTATTAACCTTTCTAAACGAATCTGCAGATGGTTAATGATTCACACTGCGGGCTTCGCGAAGTGCAATGGGGGCGAAGTCGGTCACAGGCATACCAGGGGGCATCACAATGCGTATCCTACTGATCGAAGACGAACCGACGACGGCCAAGGCCATCGAGCTCATGCTCACGACCGAAGGCTTCAACGTCTACCAGACCGACCTCGGGGAAGAGGGTCTCGATCTGGGCAAGCTTTACGATTACGACATCATCCTGCTCGACCTGAACCTGCCCGACATGCACGGCTATGACG
>CAYRLC010000105.1:0-8540 GCA_964424995.1 uncultured Croceicoccus sp. | reverse complement strand
CCGGTTTCGTCTTCGCTGAACCTTTGAAAGACCATAGATTTCCGGAACTCAAGCGTCCCGCCTCCAGTCCTGTCAGCCCGCAGTTTCGGTCGAATTCACCTCTTCGGGCTCTTCCACGTTGCCTTCGCGATAATCGTCGATGCCGTTGACAGCCCGTTCGGCATTGCCTTCCATCGGCGTATCATACTGCGGATCGGGATTTACCACCATGGCCGAATAGGTCATGCGGTTCGCCTCGCCGAAGTCGGCTTCGTCGAAGCGGCCCGCCGACGGGCTGCCGTAAGTTGCGCAACCTGCCAGCCCCAGGGCTGCGACGGGAGCGAGAAGCTTAATATTCATAGCCCGAAGCCTCCTGGCTGGTGTTGGGCGCAAGGTCGACCGGCTGGTAATCGTCTCCGACCAGAAGCGTGTCGAGCACGTCCGGGTTCTTGACCCGATCGGTCGGCAGGCGGACCTGGTCGGGACGGATCGGCTTGACCAGTCGCGGGGTAACCACGATCAGCAGTTCGGTCTCGCCCTTCTGGAAGCTGGTCGACCGGAACAGCGAGCCGAGGATCGGGATCGAACCCAGGAACGGCAGCTGCCGCACCGAGGTCTGAAAATCCTGCCGCAGTAGGCCCGCGATGGCGAAGCTCTGCCCATCGCGCAGTTCGAGCGTCGTCTTGGCCCGGCGCGTCTGCAGGCCCGGCACCGAGATGCCACCCACCGTCACCGAAGCCGACGGATCGATCGAACTGACTTCGGGCGCGACCACGAGGTTGATCACGCCATCGGAAAGAACCGTGGGCGTGAAGCCGAGACCGACACCGAAAGGTTTGAACTCGACCGTGATCCCGCCGTTGCCGGTTCCGGTGCCGCCGCCCTGTGCGACCGGCACGGGAAATTCGCCGCCGGCAAGGAATTCGGCCGGTTCGCCCGACAAAGCGATCAGCGTCGGCTCGGCCAGGGTCTTGGAAAGGCCCTTGCGCTCCAGCGTGTCGAGATAGGCATCGATGCTGAGATCACCGATCGAGAAGATCGTGTGCAGGATCCCGTAAGCCCCCGACACGGCGTCGACCGCGAGGCCCCCCGCCGTCGTGCTGGCCGATGCACCGTCGCCGATCGCGAATTCGACATCGCTGCCGACCCCGAAGCCACGCACGCCGAGCTGTTCGCCGACATTGCGATTCACTTCGGCAAAGCGCACCTCCAGCATGACCTGCTGGCTGCCGCCCACCGACATCAGGTTGACGACGTCTTCCTTGGCGAAAACACGCGCGATCTGCACCGCACGAGCCGCTGCACCGGCATCGGTCACCGTGCCCGACAGGATGATCTTGCCACCCGAAATTCGCGCGTCGACCCGTTCACCGGGCAGCAGGTCCGCCATTTCGCGGCGGATCCCTTCGACATCGGGGCCCACGCTGATGTCCATCACCGCGATGACGCGGTTGGCCTTGTCGTACAGCGTCAGGCTCGTCGTCCCGGTCGAGAGGCCGAGCACGTAGATCGAGCGATCCGAAATCGGCATGACGTCGGCAACAGCTGGATTGCCGACCATGGCGCGGGCGATCGGCCGGTCGGCTGTTACCACCTCGCTCTTGTTCAGCGAGACCTCCAGCGAACCCGCATGCAAACCGGCATCCTGTGCCAATGCCGGCACCGAAGTCGCCGCAAGGCTGGCACCCGCAAGTGCAGCCGCGATCAGCGATCGTTTGAACATCACCTCAATTCCCCCAAAGACGGCCGACCGAATAATCGGTCGATGCGGTTCCGCGCACGACGGTCATGCTCGGCCCGCTCGGCCGGGGGCGATAGGCCGGCCCGGACGATGGTGCAGACGGCGCCGAGGGCGCGGAGACGTAGACGGGCGCCGGAGCGGGCGCAGACGCGCCTCCACCACCGCCACCACCGAAGCTGCCGCGGATTGGGCTGACATCGCGGGTCATCACCGCCACGTTGGTGCTGACCTCGTCCTTGTCGCCCTTCACGTTGCGCAGCACGACGCTCATCTCGCCCATGCGCTGGGCAAGGGTGAGCTTCTGCGCGCCGTATAGGTCGACCAGAACCGTGGCGGTGCCGGCCAGGCCCGGCTCGGTCGCGGTTTCGCTCTGCACCGTGCCGATCGCCAGGATCTGCACCGCTTCCATGATGACCTCGGTGACCTTTTCCCCTTCGAGATCGCGCGTCAGCAAGACATCGACGATATCGGCGGGGCGGACGAAGCCCGACACGGCGTTGTTGGCGTTGATCGGGATCGACATGGCGCGCATGCCTTCGGGCAGTTTCGCCGAGAGGACGGCACGGCCGCTCAGCTTGTCGGCCAGGATCGGTTCGCCGGGAACGATGGGGCGAAGCGCGACCTGCCCGCCCTGCAACAGTTCCTCGACCGAGAAGAAGGCGCCGACCGGAACGGCGTTGGCGGGAAAATTCTGGAGCCGGATGTTTTCGGTGGTCAGCGGGCTGCCGAAATCGAGCGGCTGCGTCGCCACCACGATGCGCGCGAGCTGCTGCTCCTGCGTTGCGCGTTCCTGCCGTTCCTCGACCCCGGAAAAGTACGAGTTGGCGAGAACCACCGCGACGAGACCTAACCCGACCGCGATCAGGATATAGATCAGGTTACGACTACCCATTTTTCAAACCCCCCATTCGACCCCGAAAACCTATCAGGTCATCGCCCCTGGGCCAACCCGCGCAATAGCGCACAATCGACTTTCGATCAAATTGAAACAGTTAGGCTGTTAACTACGCCACGATCGGAAATTTGGGCAAAATAAAGGCCCCGCCGCATTGCGGCGAGGCCCTAAAATTTTACCGAAGGTAATTCTTAGCAAGCGTTCGCGTTCTTGCCATTGGTCAGCGTAACAGAGCTGACGCTATTACACTTATAAACGTCATTAGAAGCGCCCTCAATCGCATTCTTCACGTTCGCGCCCAGCACGAGGGCGGCAGCGCCGATGCCCACGCCGACGACGGCGATGATCAGGGCGTATTCGGCAGCCGAGGCGCCGGCTTCGTCAGCAGCGAAATTCTTCAGGAAAGTCTTCATGTCATCTACCCCAATGACGCATGACGCATCCATGCGTGTCCAAGAAATGCAATTGTAGGCTCCGGCCTCTATTTCCGGTTACCTGGCGACCAGCAGGAGACAATCGCGGTCAAGTTGCACAATGACCTGTGGCCGCCCCCAATTTGGCACCCGTGGAATCTGCGGATGGTGGCCGAAAAGGTCAAACAATTACCGAGACGTTAAAAAATGCCTTCTCCGCCAGATATTTATGCAATCGCAAAAATAACGATCGCAGTCATAATCAGTCCCCCGTCTCGAATCGATTGTCGGTTTTTCGCCTATCCCCCTGATTCGCCATGAAAACTCCGACGGAAACGGGACCATCTCGCCGATAAGCGTCATGGAACGGGACAGTTTTGTCCGAACAGGCATCCCCCCGACCATCGTCGGGTGGCCGCTCGCGCAATTGCCGGGCGCAAGGTGCTCTGGTAAAGGCGGTGCATGAATTCATGCAGTACCTGCCTAGTGCGCAATCGTGCGATCTGCTCCGATCTCGATGCAGACGAAGTCGAGGTGCTGAACGGCATCGGTCGCCGGCGGCGGCTGGAGGCTGGCGAACAGCTGCTCTGGGAAGGGGAGGACGCGCTCCTCGTCGCCAATGTCCTGGAGGGCGTGCTCAAGCTGTCGAGCAGCCTGGAGGACGGGCGCGAACAGATTGTCGGCCTTGCCTACCCTTCGGATTTCATCGGTCGCCCGTTCGGCGCGGTGACCCCTTATGGCGTCACGGCCCTTACCGACACGCGGGTCTGCACGTTCGCGCGCCGCGATTTCGACCAGTTCGCCAAGGAACACCCGCGGCTGGAGCACAAGCTGCTCGAACGCACGCTGACCGAACTGGACCGCACGCGCGGCTGGATGCTGCTCCTGGGGCGCAAGTCGGCGGAGGAGCGGCTGGCGACCTTCCTGCTGGAAGCATCGCAGCGGATGGAGCCCGCGCTCTGTTCGGATTTCGCGCCCGGCCGCAGCCCGGCGTTCGAGCTGCCGATCTCGCGCCAGCAGATTGCCGACGTCCTGGGCCTGACCATCGAAACGGTGAGCCGGCAGTTCACCCGGCTGAAGAAGGACGGCGTCATCGACCTGCCGTCGCGCCGCGCGGTCGAGATCATCGACCGGGCGGAACTGGAAGCCCGCGCCGGTTGATGACCGCTCGATGACCGGGGGCCCGAGAGGGACGGCGACGCCCCTCTCCGGCACGTGATCACATGCGGTAGCTGAGACCGGCGCTGATCACCCACGGGTCGAGCTTGTGCTCGGTCCGCAGCACTTCGGTGCCGTTGGCGTACCAGTGCGCGGTCTGGTTGACGAAATAGCGCTTGCCGTCGATCGAGAAGCCAAGCCCCGCGTCGTTGAGCTTGAAGTCGACGCCCGCCTGGAGGACGAAGCCGAGTTCGTCGTCCATCTTCTGCGAATCCGCACCCAGCGCCACGGTCGTCGCGCCCGGCTTGTCCTTGATCCACATGAAGTAGGTGGGCCCGACACCGACATAGGGCTTGAACATCCCTTCGTTGGCGAAATGGTACTTCAGCGTGACGGTGGCGGGGATTACCTGCGCATCGGAAACCAGCTCGGTCCCGGCAAGGCCCCTCGCCCCGTCGACATCGTGCTGGGTCACGCAGCAGATCGTCTCGACCGAGATATTGGGCGACACGAAGTACTCGATCGCCACGGTCGGCACGAAATTGTCATTGGCCTTGGTTTCGAAATCGGCGGTCGGAGACACCGTCAGGAGATCGGCGAGCAGACCCGGCTCGACATACTTCACCTCTTTCAGGTGACCGTCGGGAAGGACCGCTGTGCCGAGCACCTTGATCTGGAGCTTTCCGTCCGGACTTCCCGCGTGCGCGGCTGCCGGAAGCATGGCCGAGGCCATGACGGCGCCGGCGGCAAGAACGAACTTCTTCATCACGTATTCCTCCCTGGAACAGGATTTTCCTGCACCCTTGCAATAGCGCGTGGTAACACGACATTGGTTTACGAATTCTGGTTGAAGCCGAGTATTGACAAGACACTTTGGCAGTAACATTCGCAATTTAGCGAAGTTTTTGTGTAATATACCAGACAAGCTTCTGGATGGGCGGCGTTAACTTTCATTAACGACACGCCGTTTCTTTACCCATCTCCCCCGGTTTTCATGCCTGCTCTCTTGCCCGGGCGGCAAAGAGCATCATTGATCCAGAGCAAAGGGGCGCGATTTTGTAATAAATCGTTGCATGCGCGCTGGCGCCGAGCGGCCGCGCCCGAATCTGGGCTCAGTCGAGAGCGACTAGAGCCTTCGCAATGTAGGCGCGGGCCCAATCGGGAGTCGTCGGGGGGAGATCCTCGGGAGCGAAGAAGCCCAGTTCGGCGATCTCCCGCCCATCGGCACGCGGCGTTTCGGTAATCCTGGCGGCAAAGACGGTCACCGCATTGCTCGCACCGTGGAGATCGATGGTCTCGGTGTGAACGACCCTCAGCGCCCCCACGTGCAGCGAGACTTCCTCGGCCAGTTCGCGTCGCGCCGCGACTTCGGGATCTTCCCCGCTTCGCACGCCGCCGGTCGGGACGTGCCATTCGTGGGTCTTGCGGTAGCTGTGCCGCACCATCAGCACGGCCCCCGCCTCGTTCCGCGCGACAATGGCGCATCCGCGCAGCGAGGGCCTGCGCCATGCCCACCAGCGCCGCCGCACCTTCTCCGCCACCCGCAGCAGCCGGCGATGGACCGGCGCGGGCAAGAGGTGGGCGAAGGGGATGTCAGGCAAAGCAGGTCACTTCGCCGCGCGCATGACCGAGCAAGCGTGCCACCGGCAAGTCGTTGCCGCCCTTGGCCGCTTCCTCGAACACGGCCAGCTTGTCCGCGCCGCGGATGACGAAGACCAGCGCTTCGGCGCTCAGCAGCTTGGGCAGGGTCACCGTCACCCGGTCGAACGGCGCTTCGGAGGGCAGCGGGTCGGGGGTCAGGCGGCGCACCTGCCGCTCGTCGTCCACCTGCGGATCGGTATTGGGGAAAAGCGAGGCGATGTGCCCGTCGCCGCCCATGCCCAACCACGCGAGCGCGAAGTGTGGCGGCTGCGCATCCTCGGTGAGTTCGATCACCTTGGCATCGGTGACCGCCAAGGTCTGAGCCAGTCGGCCGTAGTTGCTGGCCGCATGGTCGGCGGGCACGCAGCGGTCGTCGCCGGGCCAGATTTCCAGCCGCGACCAGTCGAGATCGCGCCTGGCCAGTTCGGCGAGGATCGGAAACGGCGTCGACCCGCCCGGCACGGTGATCGCCACCGTCCCCGGCCGCTGGTCGAGCAGGTGGCGCAGCCGCTCCTCGAGCCAGTCGGCAACGTGCGCATCGTCGGCGTCGTGGTGGAAGGCGATTTCGGTGAGCATGGGCGGTCCTGTCGTGAAGGTTCAGGGCCGATTTGGGGCCTCGCCCCGTCTTGCCAAGGGCCTTTGCGCCATGGGCCCGCATTTTCACGCCGACCGGTCCTCCGCCTTCTGCCGAGCGGCTCAGGCCGGAAGGGCAGGCTCCCTTGCCGGGCGCCGCGACAGGCGGCGCATCTGGCGTTGCAGGGTCGGTTCGACCAGCGCGACCGCCAGCCCGACGGCCAGCGCCGCCACTACTGCGAGAACGATGTCGCCGCCCAGCCGAACGACCAGCCGCATCACGGGAAAGTGCGTGGCATAGAGCGGAAAGGAAATCCGCCCCAGCCAAGTGCCCAGCTGCCCCGCTTCGCACCGCAGCCCCCCTGCCAGCATCAGCGGGCAGGCCACCAGCACGAAGCCGATGCTGTAGGGCACCGACTTCTCGCCCAAAACCATCGCCAGCGCGAAGCTCACCGGCATGAACGCCATCGCCAGCAGCGGCGGCACCTTGATCGTCGGCGTGTCGCGCCACCAGCGGTACAGCACCACGCCGAGCGAATAGGCGAAGATCACGCGCGGAAAGCCCGCCGCGAAGTTCGTCGGCTTGCCCCCGCCGGGGTTCACCCCGACCTCCATCTGCGCCGCGCCATAAGCCGCCGCGGCAACCAGCGAGATGATCAGCACGGTGCGCGTGCGCAAGCGGTGCAGCAGCGCGGCATGCAACAGATTGGCGAAGAGTTCGAAGAAGATCGACCAAGCCGGCGGGTTCAGCGGATAGACCCGGTCCGACAGGAACACGACCGGCACCAGCACCATCCCCGCCGCGACCAGCCATGCCGCGTGATCGGGCAAAGGCTGCTTCGCCAGCATTGCCGCGACACCGATGACACAGCCGATCGCCATCGCGGGCCAGAGCCGCAGGTAGCGCATCGCGAGGAACCGGCGCGGCCCCAATCCGCCCTGCAAGGCCGGCTCGAACGCGCGGGCCATGACGTAGCCCGACAGGAGGAAGAAGAAATCGACCGCCAGATAGGCGTTGCCGAAACGCACCATGTCCGGATCGAAATGGACGAGATGCGTCAGCACGACGCAGATCGCCGCGATCCCGCGCAGCTGGTCCAGCCCGGTCAGGCGTGCGGCACTCATGTCATGCCATGACTGGAAAGGAGGCGCGACCGGCGGTGCAAGCGGCGGCCCGGACCTGCCGGACCGCCCGATCGCTTATGCCGCGTCGGCCTTGCGACGAGCCTTCTTGCGCTCGTGCGGGTCGAGGATGCCCTTGCGCAGACGGATCGACTGCGGCGTGACTTCGACCATCTCGTCGTCGTCGATATAGGCAATGGCCTGTTCCAGCGTCATCTTCTTCGGCGGGGTCAGGCGGATCGCGTCGTCCTTGCCGGTCGAGCGGAAGTTGGTGAGCTGCTTCGACTTGAGCGGGTTGACCTCGAGATCGTCGGGCTTGGCATTCTCGCCGATCAGCATGCCCTCGTAGACCTTTTCCTGCGGGGACACGAAAAGGATGCCGCGCTCTTCCAGCGAGTTGAGCGCATAGCCCACGGCCTCACCGGTGCAGTTCGAGATGAGGACGCCGTTCTGGCGGCCTTCGATCGGGCCCTTGTAGGGGCCGTAACTGTCGAACAGGCGGTTCATGATGCCCGTGCCGCGGGTGTCGGACAGGAATTCGCCGTGATAGCCGATGAGGCCGCGCGACGGCGCGCGGAAGCCGAGGCGGGTCTTGCCCGGGCCCGACGGGCGCATCTCGGTCAGGTCGGCCTTGCGGCGCTGCATCTTCTCGACAACCGTGCCCGAGAATTCGTCGTCGACGTCGATGACCACGGTTTCATAGGGTTCGGTGCGCTGGCCGCCTTCCTCGACGAACAGCACCCGCGGACGGCTGATGCCGAGTTCGAAGCCTTCGCGGCGCATCGTCTCGATCACGACGCCCAGCTGGAGCTCGCCGCGACCGGCCACTTCGAAGCTGTCCTTGTCGGCCGATTCGGTCACCCGGATGGCGACGTTGGTCTCCGCCTCGCGCAGCAGGCGGTCGCGGATCATGCGGCTGGTCACCTTGTCGCCCTCGCGGCCCGCGAAGGGGCTGTCATTGACGGCAAAGCGCATCGCCAGCGTCGGCGGATCGATCGGCTGCGCGGCGATCGGCTCG